>JAPYUM010000122.1 GCA_029940535.1 Vicinamibacterales bacterium | reverse complement strand
GCGAAGCGACGCGGGTCAGGCCAACCTCGAAGCGCGCGCCCTGCCGTAGCGCGCCCGGTTGCCCCCCCTTGATGGCACATGCGAGCGACGCCGACAACGGGATGCCGCTGACTAGCGTCCGGCCGGCACGCGCGGCCACCCGTGCTGTGGCGACGCTCGGCCTCGTCGGCGTCGTGTCACTCATCGCGGGATGCACGAAGGCGCCGGTGGTCGACATGTCAGGGGTGGCCATCACCTTGGCCGCCGGCCCTGAAGACGCCGAGGCGGACGCCGTCGGAGATGCCGACACCGGAGCCGCCAGCATCCACGTGACCGGTCTCCCGCCGACGCAGGTTGCCGCCCTTCGCTCGACCGGGCTGACCGAAGCGCAGTGGGCGAACCTGCTTCGGGTGACAGTCGTCATGGAAGACGGCGCCGTCGACGCCGACCTCCCCCCGGTCCTCGGTTCCCATGCCGTCGGCGAGGACGATTCGTTGCGGTTCACGCCGCTGTTCCCATTCGATGCCGGCCGCTCCTACGCCGTCCGCCTCGATCCGAACCGGCTGCCCGGTCACGACGCGGCCGGGGTGGAAGCCATGGAGACCCTCGAGGCCACGGTCTCGCTACCCCGGCCCGACATCCCGCCGACCACGGTGGTTGACCGGGTCTACCCGGGCGGCGATCGGATTCCAGAGAATCAGCTCAAGCTCTATCTGCACTTTTCCGCCCCGATGAGCCATGTCGACGGACTCACCTATCTCAGGCTGCTGGATGGGCGTGGCCGCGAGGTAGAGGCACCGTTTCTGCCGTTTGGTCTCGAATTCTGGGACAGAGACCACCTGCGTTATACGGTCTTCTTCGATCCGGGTCGCATCAAGCAGGGACTGGAGCTGAACGAGCAACTGGGTCGGTCGCTCCAAGCCGGCGAGAACTACACCTTGGTCGTCGACCGAGCGTGGCCAGATGCCGACGGCAACCCGCTGCAAGCGCCGTTCGAAAAACAGTTCAGCGTTGGGCCGGCTGACACGGTGCCCCTCGATCACACGACCTGGCGGCTCCGGGTGCCCGCCGGCGGCTCGACCCAACGCCTGGTGGTGTCGTTTCCCGAACCACTCGACCACGCGTTGATGCGTCGCGCGATCGGGGTCGAGACAGACGCCGGAGAATCGGTACCCGGTGAGGTGGAGACCAGCAACTGGGAGACGCGCTGGATGATGACGCCCACGCGACCGTGGGTCCCGGGCGCCTATGCGCTCGTCGCATCCACGATCGTCGAAGACCTGGCGGGCAACCAGATCGGGACACCGTTCGAGATTATTGCCCTAGACCCAAGCGGGAATGCAGTGAGCGAGCGCGCTGACCAGGCTGGCACCCCGGTGAGCCACGGGACGCCGGACGACACGGTTCGCATCCCGTTCGACATTCGATAGCACCTGGCGCGGCTCGATGAGCGGCGACTTATTCTGCCGGCCATCGTCGCACCCCGATATACTCGTCCTTCGCTTCTCCACGGCACCAGGTTCGGCCGGGATACTCCCATCCGCGAACGCCTGAGATACGCCATCCGCGACGTCACACGAGCTGCTCCGAGACATCGACCTACCGGCACGGTCCGAACCATGAAGACGATGGCACGTTTCTGGACGCAGTGGGTCATGACCGAGGGCAGAGACGCGTGCGGTTGGCGCCGCGGGGTCGGCGCCGCGGGGGCCGCGCTCCTGATTGGGGGTGGCGTCGCGAACGCACAAGACGGGTCGCTACAGGGACGTGTGACCGATGTGCAGGACGCGCCACTCGTCGGCGTCACGGTCACGATTCGGTCGCCGACGCTCGAGGCGCCGCTCGTGCTGGTCACCGACACGACGGGCACGTATCAGACGGCGCTCCTGGCCGCGGGTAACTACACAATCGACGTCACGCTGGTGGGATTCCAGGCTGTCCGTGAGACGGTCGCGCTCAGCGGTGAGGGTTCCGCCGTGTTGGATATCCAGCTCGACCTGGCTGCCGTGACGGAGCAGGTCAACGTGGTGGGCGTCACCCCCCTGCTCGGAGCCACGATCGCACGCGAGCGTCTGCCGGCCACCGTGTCGGTCGTGGGCTCCCGCGAGCTCCGGGCGCGCGGCGCCCCCTCGATCGCCCAAGCGCTCGACGAGCAGCTCGGGGCGATCTCCATGGAGGGCACGACCGCGAACCTGTTTCAGCCGACCCTGCGGTTCCGAGGATTCACCGCATCCCCCCTGTTGGGGCTACCGCAGGGCATCGCGGTCTACCAGAACGGCGTTCGCGTCAACGAGCCGTTCGGCGACACGGTGCAGTTTGACCTGATGCCGATGTTTGCGGTCGATCAGGTCCAGCTGAGCGCCGGGGCTGACCCGACCTTTGGGTTGAACGCCCTCGGCGGGGCGCTCGCTCTGCAACTGAAGAACGGGTTCGATGCCGTCGGCTTCCGAGGCGAGTTCGCCGGCGGATCGTTTGACCGGGTGATGGGCACCGCGGAATACGGGGTCCATCGCGGCGACTGGGGACTGTATGTCGGGGCCACACGTTTTGATGAGACGGGCTGGCGTGTCGCCTCCCCATCCACCGTCAACCAGGCGGTGGCCGATGTCGCCTACCGGGCCGGACGCGTCAACGCCGGGGTGAACGTGACCTACGCCAGCACCCGGCTCAACGGGAACAGCGCCGCACCGATCGAGTTGCTGGCGGTCGACCGTACGGCGGTCTTCACCTTCCCCGATATCACCGAGAACGAACTGGGATTCGTCCAAGGGAGATTCAACCTGGCGGCCTCCGACACCTGGTCGGTCCAGGTCACGGGCTATTACCGCGACCTCGATCGCCGCACGCTCAACGGAGATGAGGCGGATTTCGTGGTCTGCGACGACGATGCCCTGCCATCCGGGGCTCCCGCCAACACCCTGTGTCAGCGAAGCGGCGGTGACGACGATGAGGACGGCCTCGACGCAGACGAGCCACCGGATCGCGCGCTAGTCGACATCGGAACCGGCGCCTTCATCACCGAGGCCAACGCGGCAGGGGACGCGGCGTTCAACCGCACGTCGACCCAGTCACAGGGATATGGCGCCACCCTGCAGGCCAGCGCCGCCCGCGACAACAACGTGCTCGTCCTCGGCGCGTCCGCCGATCTGTCCGACGTCGCGTTCGCCTCCGACAGCGAAGTGGGCACCCTGACGGCCGACCGGTCGGTCGCCGGCTCTGGTCTGTTCGCCGGCATCTTTGGGGAAGCCCCGGACGACCTGTTCAACACGAGCCTCACCACCGACAATCGCACGCTCGGGTTGTATTACAGCGACACGCTGTCGCTGACCGACCGCATTCACCTGACCGTTTCCGGGCGGTTCAACCGCGCCCGAATCAACATTCTTGATCAGCTCGGCACGTCCCTGAACGGCGAGCACACGTTCAGTCGGTTCAACACCGGGGTCGGTGGCGTCTTCGCATTGAACGATGCCGCGTCAGTCTTCGCGCGCTATACCGAGTCGAGCCGCGCACCGACGGCGGCGGAACTGAGCTGCGCCGACCCGGCCGAACCGTGTCGCGTGCCAAACGCGTTCCTCTCGGACCCGCCGTTGGAGCAGGCGGTCGCCAAGTCGCTCGAGGGTGGCGTGCGGGGAGACCTGGTAACGAGCCGAGGCACTCTCGAGTGGTCGGCCTCCTGGTATCGCACCCGAATCCACGACGACATTCTCTTTGTAGCGTCTTCCCGACTGATCGGGACCGGGTTCTTCCAGAATGCCGGCGACACGCAGCGAGTGGGGCTGGATGCCGATATCCGTGGCCGAATCGATCGGGTCGACTGGTTCGCCAGCTACGGACTGGTGAATGCCACCTTCGAGTCACCACTGGAGCTGCCCGGCAACGCCGAGGTAAACGACGCGACGAACAACGAGGGGCAGCTGGAAGTGCGGCCCGGCGACCGGCTCGCGGGTATCCCGCGCCACAATTTCAAAGCCGGTGTGAGCATCGCGGTGACGAGAGCTTGGGATGTCGCGCTGGAATCCAATGTGTCGTCCAGCCGGATCTTTCTTGGAGACGAAGGTAACAACCAACTGCCGGTGGACGGCTACATCGTGGCGAATCTGCGCTCGTCGTATTTTCTCCACGACGCGCTGGAGCTGTTCGTCCGGATCGACAATCTTTTCAACACCGATTACGAGACGTTTGGCCTCCTCGCCGAGCTGGAAATCGACCTGGAGGAGGTACCGACGGCTGATGACCCCCGGTTTCTCTCGCCGGGTGCACCTCGAAGCGGCTTCGCCGGCATCCGCGTCCAGTTCTGACCGGGTTTTCCGACGAGGCGCCCGTCGAGGGCGGCGTCGCGGCATCGACTCAGCGGGGTCACAGCCCGCCTGGCTGCTCCCTCCTCGCGCCTTGCCAGACAGACGCCTCGTCAGAAAACCCCCTCGGACGTTTTTCAACAACCCGTTAGGTTTTCGGGCGGGGCATCCGCACTCGGAAAACCGCCAGACTACGCGGGTTGCGCGCCGGGACGCCCGTTTTCCACGACGAAGGACGCCCGGGTCGACATCGGGCTCCCCTGATGGGTGACATATTCGAGGACCCGATAATCCGACGTCCAGGTCTCCGGTGTGATCGCGCAGCGAACGTAACCACGCTGGTTATTGAAGAAACGCACCGAAGGATTTTCAGCCAGCATCCCGGCGGTGCTGTCCCGAACATCAGCGCCATCGCCGCCTGACGTGATCGATGTGCCAACGAACTCGGTAGCCACGACTGGTGACCGCTCCGCGGCATAGTCGACTCGGAGGTCGTTCACCCAGTTGGTGTGGATATCGCCGGTGAGCACGACGGGATTGGACGGACGCCGCGAGGAGAGAAACTCCATCAAACGTCGGCGCGCGACTTCGTACCCGCTCCACTGGTCCATGCTGATCAGCTCGTCGTCGCCGGCCGCCTGATCAACCCGCGCCATCATCACCTGTTGCGGCAACACGTTCCATCGGCTCGACGACCGGTCGAGCCCATCCAGCAGCCACTGCTCCTGAGGGCCTCCCAGTAACGTCGCCTCGGGATCGCCGACGCCCGCACAGGCCGGGCCCCGCCGGTCGCCGCACGGTTGGTCGGAACGGTACTGTCGCGTGTCGAGCACCGAGAACGAGGCCAGATCGCCGTATTCGAACCGTCGATACAACTGCATGCGGGGACCCGTGGGCGTCGACGCCGGTCGAAGCGGCATGTGCTCGAAATAGGCCTGGTACGCTTCGGCGCGGCGACGCAGAAACAGTTCCGACGCAAACCCCTCCTCCTCGGACACGCCGGCGGCGTAGTTGTTGTCGACCTCGTGGTCGTCCCACGTGACGATGAATGGGAATCGCGCATGCGCCGCCTGCAGGTCGGGGTCGAGCTTGTAGAGGGCGTGCCGATTGCGATAGTCGCTGAGCAGCTCGATCTCGTCGCCGGTGTGTTTCCGCGCCCGCCCGTCGCGCCCCTCGTATTCGTAGATGTAGTCCCCAAGGTGAAACACCACATCGAGGTCGTCCTCGAGCATGTGCCGGTAGGCGGTGAAATAGCCGGTCTCGTAGTGCTGGCAGGAGGCAAACGCCATCTTCAACTGACGGACCGGCGACCCGGCCACCGGAAACGTCCGGGTGCGCCCCACACGACTGACCTCGTCGCCCGACCGGAAGCGATACCAATACCAGCGGTCGGGCTCCAGCCCGGTGACCTCCACATGCACCGCGTGGCCCAGGTCCGGACGCGCCACACTGGTGCCACGTTGCACCACCCGGGTCATACGTTCATCGGTGGCGACCGCCCAGTTCACCTCGACCGCCTCGTCCCCCATCCCCCCGCCTTCCAGCGGGACGGGCGCGAGCCGGGTCCACAGCATCACACTGTCCGACGTGGGATCACCCGAGGCGACGCCCAGACTGAAGGGCGGACCGGCGAACCGGGGCGTCTGTCGCGGTTGCCCGATCAATGGCACCGCCGGCCCGGCCATCAGCGCCACTCCTCCGGCCAGAAAAGAACGACGCGAAAGTCGCCGGCGTTGCCGGTCCGTGTCCCAGATCCGATCGGTCATGAATCAAGTCCTTGTTGAGACGGGGCTTCGCCCCGCGGCTCCGTTTGACAGGTTTGACAAGCCTAGGATACGGTACGTGGCTCATGCCGTTGCGGTATCGTCATCATCATTCGCATCATCTGCATCATTGCTCCGCGGGCCAGGATGGTCGCGAGCCGGGACACATGCGCGCGAAGTAGCACGGCTACAGATCACAACCAGCGCAACGCACCCGGCCCCGCCACCACCAACGGCGGGGCTTTTTTTTTGAGCCCAGGCGGCGGCACCCGGAAGGAACCCCGGTGCACACGAGGACGAAGACTATGGATTTTTCGAAACTGGATGGATTGATTCCGGCCGTCATACAGGACGCCTCGAGCCACGAGGTCTTGATGGTCGGATTCATGAACGAAGAAGCACTGGCCTTGACCCGCGACACCGGGTTCGCCACGTTCTTCAGCCGCACCCGCAACAAGTTGTGGAAGAAGGGCGAAACGTCGGGGAACACGCTGGCGGTCCAGCAGATTCTGGTCGACTGCGACGACGACACGGTACTGCTGCGGGTCACGCGCAACGGCGATGGCAACGTCTGCCACACCGGAGAACGAACCTGCTTCTACCGACCCCTCGACGCCGACGACACGTAGCGTGCACTCGACGTCCGTCTCTCGATCATGCCCGTCCACTGCAACAGACACGACTCCTTACAGAACCCACACACACAGAACCATGGCTGACAAGATCCTACGACTCGGTATCCCCAAGGGCTCGCTGCAGGACTCAACGATCCAGCTGTTCGCGCACGCCGGTTTCAACATCTACACGAGTTCGCGCTCGTACTTTCCGACCATCGACGATCCGGACATCGAGTGCACGTTGATCCGAGCGCAGGAAATGGCCCGATACGTCGCGGACGAGGCGCTGGACGCCGGGCTGACCGGGCAAGACTGGATTGCCGAGCACCAGGCCACGACCGGCGACAGCGTGGTCGATATCGCCGATCTCGTCTACTCGAAACAAAGCTTCCGCAAGGTCAAATGGGTGCTCGCCGCG
This sequence comes from Vicinamibacterales bacterium, assembly GCA_029940535.1. GTDB lineage: Bacteria > Acidobacteriota > Vicinamibacteria > Vicinamibacterales > UBA8438 > UBA8438. The sequence continues at coordinate 3,935 of JAPYUM010000122.1, read as the reverse complement.
CCTGAGGATTCGAAGTATCGAACGCCACAAGACTTCGCGGGCGCGACCATCGCGACCGAGCTCGTACGGGTGACCGAGGCCTATTTCCAGCGTCTTGAGGTGCCAGTGAAGGTCGAGTTCTCCTGGGGCGCCACGGAGGTCAAACCGCCGCTGCTGGCCGACGGCATCGTGGAGGCGACCGAGACCGGATCGACGCTCAGGGCCAACCGGTTGCGGATTATCGACACCGTCATCGAGTCGAATCCACAACTCATCGCCAATTCGACGACGCTCGAGGACGAGTGGAAGCGGACAAAATTGGACAACATCGCACTCTTGTTGCGCGCCGCGATGGAAGCCCAAGGACGGGTGGGCATGATGCTGAACGTACGCGAGGTCGACCTGGAGACCGTGGTCGGGCTGCTGCCGGCGTTGCAGCGACCCACCGTATCCCCGTTGAGCCCGTTGGGCCCTGACACAGAAGCGTGGATGGCAGTGTCGACCATTCTCGAGGAGTCGTCCGTGCGTGAGCTCATTCCAAAGCTGAAAGCCGCCCGGGCGGAGGGTATCGTGGAGTATCCGCTGAACAAGATCGTGCTCTAGCGCACACCACAGACCGATGCGCATCATCGCCTCATCCAGTCGGCGGGTCGTCGACCGGCTGATCGACCGCGGGCAGAGGACCGACCCGACGATTGCTCGCCGGGTGGCTCGAATCGTGGCCGCGGTTCGCCGGTCGGGTGATCCCGCCGTGCTGCGGTACGCACGGCGATTCGATCAACTGGCCGCGCCGACGGAGGTCTCTCGTGACGAGATGCAGGCCGGGTTGCGCGCCATCGACCCGACGCTGCGCACGGCGCTCCGCACATCGGCGAAGCACATTCGGCGGATCGCGCGACGCCAAGTACCGCGCGCCTGGCGCACCGCGGTCGTACCGGGAGTCGAGGTCGAACAGCGGGTCAGCCCGCTCAACCGGGTTGGCTGCTACGTACCGGCGGGACGCTATCCATTGCCGTCATCACTGTTGATGACCGCAATACCGGCTCAAGTCGCCGGCGTCACGGAGACGATCGTGATGTGTCCGCGACCGGATCCGCCCGTGCTGGCCGCCGCCGCCATCGCCAACGTGACGCGACTGTTCCGACTCGGCGGCGCGCAGGCCATCGCGGCCCTGGCCTATGGCACCGAGACTATTCCGAAAGTGGACAAGATCGTCGGACCCGGCAGTGTCTATGTCGCCGCCGCGAAGGCGCTCGTGGCGACAGACTGCCCGATCGATTTCTATGCCGGCCCGACCGAGATCGTCATCGTTGCCACCGGCGGCAATCCCGCCTGGATCGCGGCCGACCTGATTGCGCAAGCCGAGCATGACCCGGATGCCCGCGCCATCGTGGTCACCACCGACCGCGCGCTCGCCGAACGCATCGCCGAACAGGTGAAGGCGCGCATGCCGGCCAAAGGACCGGCCCGCGCGTCGTGGCGACAACACGGCACGATCGTCGTCACGAAGACGGTCGACGAGGCGATCGCCCTCGCCAACCGGATCGCCCCTGAGCATCTGGTGTGCGACCGAGAGGAGGTGGCTCGGGGCGCAACCAGAGCCGGCACCGTCTTCGTCGGTCCCTATGGCGCACAGGCGGCCGGCGACTATGCGACCGGCTCGAACCACGTGCTGCCGACCGGTGGCGCGGCACGCTTCCGTGGTGGTCTCAGCGCGTCCGACTTCGTCCATGTGCACAGCGTCCAACGGATCACCAAGGCCGGACTCGCGGCCCTGGCCCCGACCATCCTGCCGCTCGCCGAAGCCGAGGGCCTAACCGGCCACGCCGAGTCAATCCGCGTGCGCCTCGCGCGACCGCCGCGCCGACAAAAACCCACGGCCGAAGCATAAAACCCGAAGCCCGAAGACTTCTGCCCCCACCCACTCATGAGACGCGCACGCATCGACCGACACACGGCGGAAACACAGATCACCATCCGCCTCGGCATCGAAGGACGGGGCCGTTATGCCATCAGCACAGGCATCCGGTTCCTGGACCACATGCTCGAGCTGGTGAGCCGGCACGGCGGCTTCGACCTGCAGATCGAGGCGACAGGAGACCTCGACGTCGACCAGCATCACACGGTGGAAGACGTCGGCATCGCGCTCGGCGAGGCGGTGGCCAAGGCGATTGGCTCGCGGCGGGGTATCAACCGCGCCGGGTACTTCGTGATGCCAATGGACGAAACGCTGGGCGTAGCCGCCATCGATCTGAGCGGCCGTCCCCACGCGGTCGTCGACCTACGACTACGGGTGCACCGTGTCGGCGACCTGCAGTCGGAACTGCTCCAGGATTTCTTCGAAGGCTTTGCCCAGGGAGCCCGCGCGAACGTGCATCTCAAAGTGCTCTACGGGCGGTCGAGTCATCATCAAGTCGAGGCGCTGTTCAAAGCGTTCGCTCGGGCGTTACGAGTCGCATGCGACAAAGACCCTCGCATGGCGAAACAGCTCCCGAGCACGAAGGGGCTGTTGTGATCGCCTTGATCGACTACGGGGCCGGCAATCTGACCTCGGTCCGCAAGGCCTTGGCCCATCTCGACGCGCCGGCCACGACGCCGACGGCTCCGGCGGACCTGGACTCGGCCGACGGGATCGTCGTCCCGGGCGTAGGAAATTTCGAGGCCACGGCGGCCTTGGGCCCCGACTGGCGGTCGGCCATCGAGCGTCACATCGCTCGACAGCGTCCACTGCTGGGAATCTGCGTCGGTATGCAGTGGTTGTTCGACGGGAGTGCGGAAGCGCCGGGGCATCCGGGGCTCCAAATGATGCCAGGCACGTGTACGGTGATCACGGACAAGGAGGCTACGACACCGGCGGTGGCTTCTGGCCCGTCCGACCGGGTGGGGGGGCGTCTCAAGGTGCCGCATGTCGGGTGGAATACACTCCGGGTGACCAAGCCATCGTGGCTGCTGGACGGTATCCCCGAGGGGGCGCACGTGTACTTCACGCACTCATTCGCGGCGCCGGTCACGGACGACTGCGTCGGGGCGACACGATACGGCATGGAGTTCGCCGCTGCCGTCGAACGGGGTCTTGTGGGAGGCGTCCAGTTCCACCCCGAGAAATCATCAGACGTCGGTCTCACGATTCTGCGCAACTTCTTGCGGAAGGCGTTGTAGCGATGCTCTCCAAGCGGATCATCGCCTGTCTCGACGTGCGGGACGGTGCGGTCGTCAAGGGCATCAACTTCGAAGGCCTGCGTCACGCGGGGGACCCGGCGGAGCTCGCGACGCGCTACAACCGCGAGGGTATCGACGAAGTGGTGATCCTCGACATCACCGCGACGATCGAGAAACGGAAGGCGCTGGCCGACACGATTCAGGCCGTCGCTCGCGAGATTTTCCTCCCCTTGTGCGTCGGCGGCGGTATTCGCGGCGAGGAGCACGCCGAGGCCGCGATCGAGGCCGGCGCCGACAAGGTGGGCATCAACACGGCCGCGCTTTCCCACCCCGCCCTGATTACCACCCTGGCCAAGCGTTATGGCAGTCAGGCGGTGATCGTAGCCATCGACGCCAAACGCGAGGACGGTCGGTTCAAGATCTACGTCCGAAGCGGTCAGCAGGGCACAGACCGTGATGCCGTCGAATGGGCACAGGAGGCCGCGGACCGGGGCGCGGGCGAGATATTGCTCACCTCGATCGACCAGGACGGCACGAAAGCGGGCTTCGACTGTGAGTTGACGGCGGCGGTGTCCTCGGCGGTGCCGATCCCGGTCATCGCCTCGGGCGGCGCCGGCACGTTCGACCATTTCGTCGACGTGTTCACGACCGGGCAAGCGGACGCCGCGTTGGCCGCCTCGATTTTCCACTACTCGGAGCACGCGGTCGCGGACCTGAAGACGCATTTGAGGACAAGTGGGATACCGGTGAGGATTACCTAGGGCTTCGGGCTTCGGTGTGTAGCTATGGCAGGGTGC
>JAPYUM010000121.1:4049-11075 GCA_029940535.1 Vicinamibacterales bacterium | reverse complement strand
CTAGGCGGAACGAGATGCCGAGCCCAGCGCCAGAGTGCTGCGGTGATTTTATTATTAGGTCATTAGACCTAATAATAAGTCCTGTGACAGTCGACGTGAAGTTCGGGGCGCAGACCCGTCTTCGTACTACAGCCCCGCTGCGTCGCGGAGTGCCGCGGCCTTGTCGGTGCGCTCCCAGGTAATCTCCGGTTCCGAGCGCCCGAAGTGTCCAAACGCGGCGGTCTGCTGATAGATCGGGCGGCGAAGATCCAGCATTTCGATGATCCCCGTCGGCGTCAGTGAGAAATGCTCCCGGACCAGCGCGGAGATCCGATCCTCGTCGATCTTCGCAGTCTCGAAGGTGTCGATCAGGACCGACACGGGGTCGGCGACCCCGATGGCGTAGGCCAGCTGTACCTGAACACGATCCGCCACGCCGGCGGCCACGCAGTTCTTGGCCACATAGCGGGCCATGTAGCTGGCGGAGCGGTCGACCTTCGTGGGGTCCTTGCCGGAGAATGCCCCGCCCCCATGCGGCGCGGCCCCTCCGTAGGTGTCCACGATAATTTTCCGGCCGGTGAGGCCCGCGTCGCCGTGCGGCCCACCGGTCACAAACCGACCGGTCGGGTTGACGTAGATGTGCGTCTTCTCGTCGAGCAGGTGTTCCGGCACGATCGGTGTGATGATCTTCGCGATCACGTCGTCACGAATCTGTTCGGTGTCGACGTTGTCGGCGTGCTGACTCGACACGACCACCGCGTCGACGCGGACCGGCGTGTCGCCATCGTACTCGACCGTCACCTGCGACTTCCCGTCGGGGCGCAGATAGTTCAAGACACCGTCCCGGCGCGCTCGTGACAGGCCGCGCACCAGGGCGTGGGACAGCGTGATCGGCAGCGGCATGAGCGAATCGGTCTCCGAACAGGCATACCCGAACATCAACCCCTGGTCACCGGCGCCACCGGGATCGACACCCATGGCGATATCGGGCGATTGCGGGTGAATCGCGGAGAGCACGGCGCAGGTATCGGCGTCGAACCCGAATTTCCCGCGGTTGTAGCCGATGTCGCGGATGGTGTCTCGGACCACGCCGGTAAAATCGGTGGAACCGGTGGTGGTGATCTCACCGGCGATGACCACGAGGCCTGTGGTCAGTAGTGTTTCGCAGGCGACTCGTCCGTTCGGGTCTTGGCGCAGCACCGCGTCGACGATGGCGTCAGAAACCTGGTCAGCGATCTTGTCCGGATGTCCTTCTGTGACCGACTCCGACGTAAAAAGATAATGCCCGGTCCGGCGCATGGTGTGCTCCTTAGAAACGACCAGTGTCTTGTCACCGTGATTGGTAGCCCATATCGCCAACGGGGCATCACGCCGGTTCAGGCGATCGCCGTGCTACCGATCGATGTTGCGAATCACGGTGACAGGACACTAGCGGAATGAACAATGTGACGACGCGTGCGGCTTCCCCCGTCCGGATACAACGGCTCATCTCGGCCGACCGCACCCGCGCGACCGCTCCGGTGCAGCACCCGCTGGAGCCACACCAAATGGTGAGCGATCCGCTAAGAATAACAAGCGACTTGGAGAGGGTCAAACGTGGAACGGTCGACCGAACCGTCAGGACCGGGGATGGAACTCGTCATACACCGCCTTGAGGCGCGTCTCGAGAATGTGGGTGTAGATCTGCGTGGTCGACAGGTCGGCGTGCCCGAGCAGGGTCTGGATGACCCGCAGATCGGCGCCCCGATCCAGCAGATGGGTCGCAAACGAGTGCCGGAGCACGTGCGGGCTGAGGTCCAGGGCCAACCCGGCCTGGCGGCCATACTTCTTGATCACCTTCCAGAACCCGATCCGACTCAACGACGCCCCTCCACGAGCATTGACGAAGAGTTGGACCGACTCTCGATTCTTTAGCAGGGCCGGGCGACCGGACGCCAAGTACCGACCCACCCAGTCGACGGCCACGCGCCCGATCGGCACAATCCGCTCTTTGGCCCCCTTGCCGACGCACATCAAGAAACCCGCATCCAGATTGACGTCGCTGATGCGCAACGTTACCAATTCGGTCACCCGCATCCCCGTGGCGTAGAGCAGCTCCAGCAGCGCGCGATCTCGGAGGCCGGCCGCGGTGTCGACATCCGGCGCCTCCAACAGTCGGTCGACCTCATCGACGGAGAGAAACTTGGGCAGCGACGGCCAGCCACGCGGCGCTCTCACATCGTCGGCGGGACTGCCGACCAGGTGTCCATCGAGAACGAGGAACCGGTAGAAACCGCGGACGCAGGCCACGACGCGCGCCACCGAGCGCGGCGAGAGTCCCGACGACATCAGCCGGCGCACGAACGCCTCGAGGTCGGGCCGGTCCAACGTCTCGACCGCACGTTCCTCGTCGGCGGCGAACGCCAGCAAGTGGTCGAGGTCGCGTCGATAGGCCAGAATCGTGTTGGCCGACAGTCGTCGCGATACGCGTAGCTCGTCGAGGTATCCCGCCGCGAGCCCGTGTCCCTCCCCTGTGTCCGCGTTCATTGCTTCCCGTATTTTGCGCGTTGTATACTGGTTTTGCGAAACGGTATTTACGGGCGGGAGCGGCCTCCCCGTCGCGTCCCCCTCGACCGTCGTCCCGCAAAGGTGATCAATGCATAGACATCTGCCGACCCTGTCAGGCGTTCTCCTGATCATGTTCGTCGCCAACGGATGCGCCACCCGGACCGCGCCCTCGCTCGCCTCGTCGATGCCCGCGGCGGACCCGGCGGACTTCGAGACGCAACTGAACGAGTATGTCGAAGTGCAAGAAGCACTGGCGTCCGACGACTTCGACGAGGCGCGAGCCCAGCTCGAGGAGTTCGCCCGCATCACCGACAGCGCGACCCAGGCGCTGGCGGCGCGCGCGCTCGAGGCGGCCGACATTGCCACGCTGCGGGTCGACTTCAAGCCCCTGTCTGAATCGCTGGTGGCCCAAGACCTGCCTCAGGGGTTTGCCCGGGCCTACTGTCCGATGTACGACAACGGTTCGTCGTGGGTGCAACGCGATGGGCCGGTGCGAAATCCATACTATGGTTCGGCGATGTTGAGCTGCGGGGTCGTCGACGCGGCGGCCGGAGCCCACATGGACCACACCGCGCAACATGGGGGTACCGTCTTCATGGCCCCGGATGGATTCCATCACATCGAGGGGGTGTACCCCGAGGCTGGCGTCTTCCGTATCTATGCGACGGACAACTACCGTGCGGGCGTCGACGTCACCGACTGGACCGGTCGGGCGGTGACGGAAGAGGAGTACGACGAGACGACCGATGAATTCGTGGAGGTGGCCGCCATTGACTTGCGCCCGGGTCCCGACGGCGCCTATCTCGAGGCGCGGGTCCCCGACTACGGGGGCACGGCGGAGGTGATCGCCAAGGTGGTGTTCCAGGAAGGCTTTCCGGCCGAAAGATTCGACTTCATCTTTGCGAACGTCTCGTCGGTCGAGGCTGACGCGTCCGACGCATCGAGCGGTGTGAGCTTCGGCGGTGACGCGCCGGACGCGGTGACCCTGGCGCAGCGCATTCAGCCCGACGTGCCAGAGAGCGCGAACGAGATCGCGGCCGAGATCGCCGTACGAGACCAGCAGATTCGAGACCTGATCGGCCGCGGCGCCTTCACGGAGATCTTTATCCCGGCATTGCAGGCCAAGGAGCTGGCGCTCGCGCTCCAGCAGCGTGGAGCTGATCTCCCGATGTCGGCGAACAATCAGGTCCGCATCGCGGTTCGCCATCTCGTTCGCGCCGCCTATCTGCTCGATTGGTATGGCGACCTCGGCAACAAGAACGACGTAGACGACGCCTACGGCGTCTTCGGCGCCTCGGTCAGTCAGATCGCTGCCGTCTACGATGTACCGGCCGTCCCCTGAGCGTGGACGACGTCTCACGACGGACGGCCAACACACACGGCCCCTACCGGAGGAACTAGACATGCGACGGTACACAGGAGCGGTAGTCGGCTTGGCGGTCCTCGTGGGCGCGCTTGGCACCAGCACCGGGGGGCACACCGCCATCAACTCCCGCTTCACCTACAACGAGCACCTGTTCCCCATCTTTCAGCGACAGTGCGGAAGCTGCCACGTCGAGGGCGGCGTCGCCCCGATGTCGCTCCTGACCTATCAGGAGGCGTTCCCCTGGACCCAGTCTATCCGTGAGGAAGTGCTCAGCCTGAGAATGCCGCCATGGAAAGCGGAGGATGGATTCGGCGATTTCCTGAATGGTCATGTCTTGCCGGCCCACGAGCTGGATATGATTCTCGAGTGGTCCGCCGGTGGCTATCCCGAAGGCCCGCGCGACCAGCGCCCCACCGCCCCTGAGGCGGTTGATGGCTGGACACTGGGCGAGCCTTCGCTTGAGCTCACTCCCGCGGAACCGTTCGACATTGACGCCGACACCAGCGAGGTCGTGCGATATTTCACGCTGCCGACCGAGTTGGCCGACGACCGGTGGATTACAGGGGTGGACGTCCGCCCCGGCAGCCGGGCGGTCGTCCGCCATGTGGCGGTGTATATCGACGACACCGGGCAGGCGCGCGCGCTGGAAGACGCCGACGCTGATGGCGGACCGGGCTTTGCGTCCGGTTTCGACAGCGCGGAGCCGATCGCCGTCTGGTGGCCAGGGCAAAGTGTCGTCCAACTCGACGGAGCCGGGTATGCGCTGCCGGCGGGGGCCGATATTGTGGCCCGCGTGTTGTACAAGAAAACATGGATTACCGAGGGCCAGGCGTTCACCGACCAGACCAGCTTGGGCCTGCATCTGACCCATAGCGCCGTGGAGGCCATCGCCCACACCGTTGTCAGCTCACCGCCTGAGGTGGCCGGGCCAGAGTTCGTCTTCAGCCACCCCATCGCGGAGGACGTCACGTTGCGGGGACTGCTGCCGGAGATGGATTTCGAGGCGACGGAGTTGCAAGTCGAAGGCGTGTTGCCGGATGGCTCCCGTCACCCGCTGCTCCTCATTCGCGAGCCCGACCCCGGGTGGCCCACCCGTTACTGGTTCGACACGCCACAGCCGCTGCCGAGTGGCAGCGAGATTCAGGTCACGGTGACCTTGCGGGGCGGGGCCAATCGAGAGGGGGTGCCGTCGCTGTTTGCGAACGATGCACCGATCCGGTTGCTCGTCGACTATACCGCCGGCGCGGTCACCGCCAACTGATTACGTTCGTAGCGGCTCGATTCCTCGGCCACACCCCATGGCACACCGCCTGGCCGGACACGCGCAACCGACCGCCGCGGTGCTCGTAGCGTCGGCGGGACTGTTGGCGCTCTCGTGCGGCGAGACTCCCCCACCCGTCCCCGCCACGATCAGCCTGGCGGTCGTCAACGCTCGTATCTGGACCGGCAATCCCAGCATCCCGTGGGCTGAGGCCCTCGCCGTCGTCGACGGGCGTATCGTCGCCACCGGGAGCAGCGACGCCATCCGACTGCTGGCCTCAGAAGAGAATATTGTCGACGCTCGTCGGCGGCTCGTCCTGCCCGGTTTCATCGACAGCTACACGCAGGTGCTCGATCTCGACGCCGTGCCAGGCCGACTCCCGCTGGGGGGTATACGGTCGCGTCGACAACTCGTCACCAGCGTTCGGACGGCAACGGCGACGCGACCGAACGACGACTGGATTCGCGGGCACGACTGGGACCAGCGGTTGTGGGGGGGCACGCTCCCCGATCGGGCGTGGATCGACCCGGTGACGCCGGACCACCCGGTGTGGCTCAAGCACCGCGACAAGCAGGTCGGGCTCGCCAACTCCGTCGCGTTGTCACGTGCTCGCATCGTCGCCGGCCTGAGGGGCGCCGACCGAGGGCCTGACGAGACCCTCACGGGAATCCTCTCTGGACCGGCCATGCGGCAGCTCGAGGCGAGTCTGCCGACCATGTCCACGGCGGGGGTCGATCGGGCACTCGATGCGGCCCTGACCGAGGCGGCCACACGCGGAATCACCTCGGCCTATCATGTGGGCGAGTGGGACGACCTCGACCTATTCCTCCGTGCCCGCTCCGAGGGCCGACTGACGGTCCGTATCTACGCCGCGGTACCCCTTGGCGAGTGGCTACGGCTGGACCGAGCCATCGGCGTCGGGACCTTCGGGGGGGACGACGGTCGGGGCGACGATCGCTTCCGGGTCGGTCTCGTGCACGCCAACCTGGACGGGACGCTGGCGTCCGCGACCGCCGCGTTCGACGCGCCGTACCAGGACTCGAGGGGGGAGCATGCGGCGAGCTCGTCAGGCCCGAAGACGATATGGCCACTGGCGCTGTCGGCCGACGCGGCCAATCTGCAGATCGTGGTCGGTGCGGTGGGAGACCAAGCGAACCGGACCGCGCTGGATCTTGCGGAGCACCTGCTCGAGCGCGAGGGACCGCGTGACCGCCGCTTTCGAGTGGCGCATGCACAACACATTCACCCGCCGGACATCGCGCGGTTCGCCACCCAACGGGCGCTCGCGAGTCTGCTGCCGTTTTCGGCGCTGCATGACGGGCGATGGGTCGACCAGCAGATCGGACCCCAGCGCGGTCGCACGAGCTTCCCGGTGCGGGGGCTGCTCGATGCCGGGGCCCAGGTGTCGTTCGGGAGCGGACGGTTGAACGAAGGGTCACCGATTGACGGGATCTACGCAGCCGTCACCAGACGCACGCTCGACGGCCTGCACCCACGGGGGTGGTGGCCGGCACAGCGCGTCACGGTGGAACAGGCGCTGCGCGCCTATACGACCGGGGCGGCCTACGCCGGATTCGACGAAACGCGTGTCGGGGCGCTGGGTGTCGGTCACCTTGCCGACTTTGTGATGGTGGACCGAGACCTACTGACCGTCGCCCCCACCGACATTCCGACGGTACGAGTGGTGCTGACCGTCGTCGGCGGCGAGATCGTGCTCGACCGGCGACCCAGGACAAGGCCCTAGCAGCCCGTGGCTCACGACGTCAGCACCACAGGCCGGCGCCGGTTCGCGACCACACGATGGAGCCTGGTGCTCGCGGCCGGCGCCGGTCCATCCGCGCAGGCCGGCCGCGCGCTCGCCGCGCTGTGCGCG
>JAPYUM010000121.1:0-3949 GCA_029940535.1 Vicinamibacterales bacterium | reverse complement strand
ACGCGCGGTCGACGACGAACTCGACTATCTCGTCAAGGCACTCGCGCGACCTGTAACAGAGTAGGGCCCACCGCGTAGAACGGGGTGAATGGTAGACAAAGGGAGGAGACGAGTGACCCAACCGCGGATCTGCCCCGAATGCCACGCGGAGATCCCGACGGATGCGCCGCCGGGGGTCTGTCCCTACTGCGCGCTGCGCGCCGGGCTCCGGTGGGACGACGCAACCCGGCCTGGCCGCCAGCCGGGGCCCGGCACGCCGTTGGCCCCCGAGGCCCTGAGCCGTGGGCTGCCCGAGCTCGAGGACTTTGAGCTGATCGGTCCGGGCGGGATGGGGACCGTCTACAAAGCGAGGCACCGGGAGCTGGACCGACTAGTCGCGGTGAAGGTGCTGCATCCGCACCTGCAGCAGTACGACGTCGCGTTCGCCGAGCGATTCCTCCGCGAAGCGAAGACCCTGGCGCGGCTGGACCATCCCAATATCGTGCGGGTCTACGACGTTGGACATCGGGAGCAGATCTACTACTTCATGATGGAGTTCGTGGAGGGTGTGAACTTACGGGAGGCGATGACGACCGGCCAGTTCACGCCAGCCGAAGCCCTCGCGCTGGTGCCGCAGATTTGTGAAGCGCTTCAGTACGCCCACGATCAGGGGGTGGTTCACCGCGACATCAAGCCCGAGAACATTCTGCTCGACCAGTCGGGTGCGCCGAAAATTGCGGACTTTGGCCTCGCGCTCCTCAGCGACGCGTCCACGGAATCTCGCCTCACGCAGACGGCCCAGGTCATGGGGACCCCGCACTACATGGCGCCGGAGCAAATCGAGCACCCGGACACGGTCGACCACCGCGCCGACATTTACGCGCTCGGGGTCGTGTTCTACGAGATGCTGACCGGCGAACTGCCCGTGGGTCGTTTTCCGCCGCCGTCGCAAAAGGTCGAAGTGGACGTCCGGCTCGATCGGGTTGTGCTTCGAACACTCGAGAAGGAACCGCGCCTGCGCTACCAACAGGCAAGCCAACTGCGCACTGAGGTCCAGTCGCTGTCGGATCCGAACTGGTTGCCGGCCGAGCCGGCAACAGACCTGGGCTGGAGGCGGACCCGACGCGGCCGGCGACGCCGCTGGCCAAACCGTCGCTTCGAATACCGCTCGACCCGGACGCTCTGGGGCATGCCCCTGGTCCACGTGACCACCTCCGGGGACCCGAACGGGGTGCGCGTAGCGCTAGCACGCGGGGTCATCGCCATCGGCGACGCGGCAGTCGGGCTCGTCGCGATCGGCGGGTTCGCCGTCGGCGGGGTGGCCATCGGCGGCATCGGCCTCGGTGTCGTCACGCTCAGCGGCGTGGCGTTCGGCTTGGCCCTGGCCTTCGGGGGAGTCGCCATCGGGGGCTATGCCCTAGGCAGTCTCGCACTCGGTGCGGCCGACGCCGTGGGAGCGCTTGCCCTGACCCTAGACGGACCAACCGAGCTGGCCCGACGCTGGCTGTCGTTGATCGCGTGGAGCCTCTCGACCCTCGTGGTGACCGCTAGCGCCGTGAGTCTGATCGTCTGGCTGGGGGACAGAAACGAAGAACCCGCCAAGTAATCGTCCGCGCGACACGGAAATCCGCCCTCCGAGCGACTAAGCGAGCGCTCCGTCCACTTTCAGCAGCTCGGCATTGAGCACGGCCGCCCCGGCCGCGCCCCGGACGGTGTTGTGCCCCATGGTCACGAACTTGTAGCCCAGGACCGGACAGGGCCGGAGCCTGCCGACACAGACCGCCATGCCTCCGTCACGGTCGGCGTCTAGCCGCGGCTGCGGCCGGTCGTCCTCGTGCATGTACACGATCGGACGCGGCGGCGCGCTCGGCAGATCGGCCTCCTGCGGACGGCCCGAGAACTCTTGCATCGCCCTCACGAGTGCCTCCTGCCCGGGGTCCGTTTCGAGGGCGACACTGGCAAGTTCCGTGTGTCCATTGATGACCGGCACCCGCGTCGTACTCGCGCTGACCACCAGCGGGTGTGGCTCGGCCCCGGCCGGGGTCGCCTGACCGAGGATCTTCTTGGTCTCGGTCTCCATCTTCTCTTCTTCGCCGCGCACGATCGGGACGACGTTGCCCACGATATCGAGCGACGCGACCCCGGGATAGCCGCCACCGGAGACCGCCTGCAGCGTCGAGACGATGACCTGGCGCAAACCGAACGGTCGAAGCGGTGCGAGAGCCATGGCCAACATGATCGTGGAGCAATTCGGGTTGGTGACAATCCCTCCCGACCACCCCTTGCTGGTGCCCTGCGCCGCCAGCAACTGCAGATGGTCCGCGTTCACCTCCGGGATCACCAGTGGTACGAGTGGGTCCATGCGGTGATTGCGGGCGTTGCTGACGACAACATGCCCGGTCTCGGCGAACGCGGTCTCCACCTCCCCCGCCACCGACGCGTCCAACCCTGAAAACACGAGCTTTGGCGCCTGCCCTGGTGTCACCCGCTCCACCACCATGTCGGCAACCCGATCGGGCCGTGGGACTGGAAGACGCCACGGTGTGGCCTCCCGATACGTCTTGCCAGCCGAGCGCTCGCTCGCGCCGACCCAGGTCACAGTGAACCAGGGGTGATCGCTCAACTGGGCGATGAACTCCTGCCCCACCGTCCCCGTCGCTCCCAAGATACCGACTTCGATTTTCCGGTTCATGACACGCGTTCCTTTACATTCGTCCCCAACCCTGAACTAGGCGGTAGCGGCGTCGCCGCCAGCCTCCGGGAAGAACTCCCGATGTACCGCCGGCACCGCCTGGTCAAGCCGATCCGCCGAGATGACACAGGCGACCTTCATCTCCGATGAGCTGATGCAATCGATGTTGATCCCTTCCCGCGCCAAGACCGAAAACATGCGGGCCGCCAGGCCCGGGCTGGATGCCAGCCGCGACCCGACGATCGAGATCTTCGCCACCGCGCTCTCGATGACCACCTCGCGCGCGACCCCCGCCTCCTCCCACCGCCGGGCGAGTTGTCCGGCCCCATCGAGAAACTCGGAGTCCAGAATAAACGTGATCCGCCCACGGTCGTGCGAGCTGGCACTCTGGATAATGAGTCGGATGTTGATGCCCGCGTGCGCGATGTCCTGAAAAACCCTCGCCGCCATCCCGGGCTCGTCCGGCACGTCCAGCAGTGTGACTTTCGCGATCTGCGAGTCGCTGGTCACGCTGACCACCTCGGCTCGTTCCATGATGCTGTCGCCTCCTCGAATCCAGGTTCCGGCGCGCAGATGAAAGCTGCTGCGCACGTGAATCGGCACGTCGTACTCCATGCATACCTCGACCGCGCGCGGGTGCAGCACCTTGGCTCCGCTGGACGCCATCTCGATCGCCTCTTCGTAGCTGATCTCGGACCACAGCCTGGCGCCGGCGACCCGAGAGGGGTCGGCCGAAAAGACGCCGTCGACGTCGGTGCAGATTTCGCAGGCCTCGGCGCCCAGCGCCGCCGCCAGTGCGGCCCCCGTAATGTCGCTCCCGCCGCGACCGAGGGTCGTAATGTCGTTCGCGTCATTGATGCCCTGAAAGCCGGTCACGATCACCACCTTGCCGGCTTCCAGTTCGCTGTAGATACGGCCCGTGTCAATTGTGCGGATACGCGCCACGTTGAAGACGCCGTCGGTCCGGATGCCGCATTGCAACGCTGTGAGCGACACCGCGGCGAGCCCTCGATGCTGGAGCGCGAGACCCAACAACGACACCGTCACTTGCTCGCCGGTTGACAGGAGCAGGTCCATTTCTCGACCCGACGGACGATCGGAGACCTGCTCGGCGAGACGCACGAGGTCATCCGTCGTCTTGCCCATGGCCGACAGCACGACCACCAGACGCGGCGTCCGTGGCAGATTGAGCTGGATCCGATCGGCAATCGCCAAGATCCGCTCGGCCGTCGCCACCGACGTGCCGCCATACTTCTGCACGACGATCGGGGTCGCCGC
>JAPYUM010000023.1 GCA_029940535.1 Vicinamibacterales bacterium | reverse complement strand
TTGAACACGTCGGCGGCCCGGAGCATCGAGGTGTCCGCATCGGCGCAGTGAGTGAACGTCTACCTCGGGCGAGTCCGGCGAGGACGATTCGGAGGCACGGTCTCGGATTCCTCGTGCTGGCCTCGTTGTGCGCGCTGGCGTGGCACACCGCCCTGCGACCCGGTCTGGTCGGGCGCTACTACGCCGGCGGCGCCTGGAGTGGGACGCCGACACTCGTTGTTGTCGACGACGGCGTGTCGACCGACACCGTGGTGGCCCGTCTGGCGACGTTCGACGACCTGCCCCAGAGCGTCAGTTGGGACGGTTTCATCCATCTCGTGGCCGCCGGCTCACACACGTTCACCGTGACCTCGACCGGTGCGGCCTGGCTGTTTCTGGATGACCGGCTCCTGGTCGACAACGGCGGCTCGCATGAGACCCTGACCGTGTCGGCGACCACCCGCGCCGCGGCCGGGCTGCACGCCTTCGAGGTGCGCTATCTGAGCGCCGGCGGCGATCCCACGCTCGAGCTGACGACGGGGTTCGACGGCGAAGCGCCGACCCCGATCGCGAGATCAGCACTGTTTCCGTCCCCGATCGCCTACGCCATTCGTCGAGCGGTTACCCTTGAGGGCTACCTGCTCCCGTTGCTCTGGTCCTTGGTCCTGGTGGGTCTCCTGGCCTGGCGACCGCTGGCGCACCTCCGGCGCCATTGCGCGGCCCGCCGCTTTGAGCCTCGCGTGAATCTCGCGCTGTACGGGCTCTTGACGCTGAGCCTGGTCCTGAATGTGTGCGGGGTCTGGTGGGGGCTGCCGCAGTTCTGGAGCTGGGCGCCAGACGAGCTCCTTCCCCGTGACGTGCTCGAAGGCCTGCAGGAGTCGTTCTCCGGCGGCTGGAGCACGATCTATCCCCCCGTGCACTACTACCTCCTGGGGTTCATTTTCCTCCCGTTCCACGTGGCCGGACGACTTGGTCTGACGGACGTGTGGGCCGACCATCGCTATCTTGCGCTCTATCTGCTCGCGCGGAGTGTGAGCGTCCTCATGGCGGTGGGCACGGTGTATGTGGTCTATCTCTGCAGTCTCGAGCTCGGCAAGAGCCGGCTGGCCGGGTTGTGTGGGGCCATCCTGGTCGCGCTGATGCCGCCGTTCGTCTTCTACGGGAAGCTGGCGAACGTCGACATCCCGTATCTGTGTTGGTTTGCCCTCTCCATCCTGTTCTACATTCGCGCCGTCCGGACCGATGAGAGACGGGCGTACTGGTGGTTCGCCGTCACCGGCATGCTGGCCGTGTGCACGAAGGACCAGGCGTATGGCTTCTACGTGCTGCCGGCCGTTCACTTGATTTGGCGCCGCTATCGCTCCACGACTGGGGCCGGCTGGGCTCGGGTCCAGGGCTTCGCCGCGGACCGCCGTCTCTGGCTGTCGTTCGGAGGCGCGGTCCTGGTCTTCGTGGTGGGGCACAACCTGCTGTTCAACGCGGCCGGTTTTGTCGACCACGTGGGTATCATCACGGGAGACGCCAGTCAGGACTATCAGATGTGGGACCGCAGCCTGGCGGGACATCTGGCCATGGCCGGGCAAGCCGTGGTTCAGCTGTCGTGGATGCTCGGATGGCCCGCGTTCGTCGTGTGCGTGGCCGGCGTCATGAGTCAGGGCGCTCGCGGTGATCGGTTCCTGCTCCTGCCCGCGTTGTCGTACTACGTCTTCTTCATCAGTGTGGTGATGTACCACTTCGACCGGTTCTTCCTTGGGGTCGGCCTCCTCCTGGCGCTGTACGGCGGTCCGTTGATCGCCAGCCAGCTCGAGTCCCTCACCCGCGTGGGGTGGAGGCGCCTCGGGGTCGCGGCGTTGCTGCTCTACGGACTGTGCAACGGCGCGCTGGTCGATGTCATGATGGTCAATGACGCTCGGTATTACGTCGAGCGTTGGTTGCGGCGTCCGGATCACCTGAATGCCTCGGTCCGGATGGCTGGCTTCGATATCTATTTGCCACGATTCGACGAGCTGCGGACGGCAGAGATCAGCCGGTATTGGCCCGACGTGGTCGAGACCCAGCCTCGCTTCATTGTCATGAATCGCGGGTTCAGTTGCCGGGCCATACCCGACTCAGAGGAAGAGGAGTTCTATGCGCGATTGGCCAATCCGGCCAACGGATACCGCCGTGTGGTCGCGCATCGCTACCAGACACCGTGGCCGCCCGTCGGTTCAGCGCGCTTGTGGCGTGCCGTCTGTCCGGACGGATTTTTCGAACCTGGCCACGATCAACCCCGAGATCCAGGTGTTCGGGCGCGTCGATCCGTGAGCATCCCCCGCACGACATGACACCAACGCTGGTCGAGCGCGGCACCAAGCCGTTCATCATCGTCTCGCTGATCGGTGTCGGCGCGATGTTGGTGACCACCCCCATCGAGTGGCCCCTGCTGCCCTGGGTCAGCGTGGCAGCGCTGGTGGGGTCGCATGTCGCCGCGCGCCGACTCCGCGAGACCGTCGTGACCGGGTGGCTCCTGATCACCTATCTGGCGCCCGCACTCGCGATGCTCGGGCTGGGTGACTTCCGCCTCTGGGACCTGACCCCGTGGTTCGCCGGTCTGACTGGCGCGATGACGGCGACCGCCGACCCGACACGCTGGCATCTGCCGGTCCAGTGGCGGGCGCCGCTTGTCGGCTGGGGGCTGGTGGTGGCGGCCTCGTGGCCGATCGTGTGGCTCCGGGAACTCGATTTTCTCCCGTCGGTGCTGTCGGTGGCCGACGTGTCGAACAACGGGGCCGGCGTCCCGCCGGGGATCGCCCTCCTGTGGGTGTATGGCGTCGTGGCCGTCCATTTACTGGGCCTGCTGCTGCTCGACTGGCTGTTCGCAACCTTCGACCGGAACGACCGGGCGCGGTTCCAGCGTGTGGTGCTGATGCCCTTGGCGCTGGGCTGGATCGGCGCGTTTCTGGTGGGGCTGTATCAGTCAGTGGTCGACCCGGTATTCCTCAATACGGGGTTCTGGGCCGCGATGGGACGCGCGTCCGGGACGTTGATGGACGCGAATCCGTTCGGCATGATCGCGGCCCTGTGGGGCGCGATGGGGGTCGCCCTGGTAGTGGGGCGGCCCCGGTCGGGCGCCGCCGGCAGTCTGTCCCACACCGCTCACCTGGCGTTGGCCCTCCTGGTGCTCGCAGCCTCGTGGTACGGGTTGTGGGTCTCCGGATCGCGGTCGGCGTTGGGCGCCGGCGGAGTGGTGCTCGTCTTCATGTTGTGGCAACTCAAAGGACTGTCGGCCGGCGTACCCCGAGGGCGCCTGGCCGCGGTCGGGGCGGCGGGCGTGGTGCTCGTCGGCGCGGTCTGGGTGGGGGCAGGCTCATTGTCGCTGATGGTGGGGCCCTGGGAGCGGTTGGCGCCGCAGCGTCCGTCGGCCTCGATCGCCTCGGTTCGAGAGGTGGGGATCGAGCTGTGGGACCGGTATGGGTACGGCACGACCGCCACCCAGATGATCGCGGACTCACCGCTGGTCGGGGTCGGTGTCGGGTCATTCCGCCTCCTAGTGCCGGATGTGGGACATGAGCTCGGGCACGGTCGGCTAGAGCCCGACAACGCCCAGAACTGGTTCCGGCATCAGGTCGCCGAGTTCGGGGTGATCGGGAGCCTCGGATGGATGCTCTGGGTGGCGATGTTTCTGCGGCTCTTGGTCGCGGCACGCCCGGTTGAGCGGGGGGCAGTGCCGGCCAACCTGGTGCGGGGAGCGTTGGTCGCATTCGGTCTGGGGTCGTTGGTTGGTGTGCCCAGCCAGAACGTGGCGGTTACGGTGACCTTCTGGGTCCTCGTGTTCTGGTACACCATGCTCGTGCAGCCGTCGGCGGGGCCCGCGCCGCGCTGGTGCGCCAGCGGTCGTACGTGGGCCGCGGTCTGGCTGCTCACGCTGGTCTACACCGGTGGGCTGGCCTATGTGTCCTGGGCCGACTTCCGCGTGCCCTATCGAGCCCAACGAGCAAATTGGGACTATAGCTACGGGTTCTACGAACCGGAGGGAGCCGGCACGGCGGCTGAGTTTCGCTGGGCGTCCAGTCGCGCACTGGCGGTCGTCCCCCTCACTGACCGCTGGATCGAAGTGACGGCGTGGACGCACCACCCGGACGTGCAGGAGCGACCCGTTGACCTCAAGGTGTGGATCGATGGCGAGCCGCTGATTGATAGTCTCCGCGAGAGCGGGGAGCCGATTATCCGGGCCGTTCGCATTCCAGAGGGTCGCTTACGAGTCGTGATCGAGACCGCGGTCGACCGCACCTGGCGGCCGAGCGACCGTGGGGAGGCAGACACCCGCGAGCTCGGTCCCGGACTACGGTGGAGGTTCATCGATCCGTAGGTTTCCGGGCGGGGCGCCCGCCTGGCTGCTCCCTCCTTGCGCTAGTCAGACGAACGCCTCGCCCGGAAACCACCCCGGCGGCGCTTTTTTGCCGCCTCCTAGGCCAGGGCCAGGCGCCAGTCAGTGTATAAAGACGCTGAAGCCACGCGAGCGACCTGGCGACGGCCCGGGGAAGGAAAGGAGTTCTGGCGTGCGGAGATGGATTGGCGGGCACGCGCACGTAGCGAAAGTGGCCCTGGTGGCGGTGATGGCGCTGTTGGGGGCGTCCTGCCAGTGGGTGAACGGGCTTCGAGCCGACCACTCGATCGAGTTGGCCCATCGGCTGTTGCGCCTGGCCATCGGCGCGTTGAGGAGATGGGTCGCACTGGAACCAGAGAACCCGGAGGCGCTCTACGCCATCGCCACCTTCTACTGGAAGGAGGCGATGGAAGACTCGCATCTGACCGCAGAGGAAGAGCACGTCTACCTGGTCCCCGCCCTGACCGAGGTGGAGCAGGCGCTCAGGGTCGATGGCGACTACGTCGACGCGCTGCGATACAAGGACACCCTGCTTCGGATGCGGGCGCAATTGACCGTCGATGCCGGCGCGGCGACACAGATGGTCGCGGATGCCGACCTGGCTCGCGACCGCGCAGCGGCGTTGCAATAGCGACCGGTGGTTCGGGTCTCGGGAATCGAGGAGGAACAGCGATGCGTCAGAACGCCGGATTTCATATGTATGTGTCGTATCAGGACGACGACACAGTCTCGATCTACCGAGTGGATCGGGGGTCGGGAGAAGTAGCGCTGCAGGAGGAGGTGGCGATGGTGGGCGGACCGGGCCCGATGGCACTCAGCCCGGACCGCCAGGTGCTCCATATCGGGCTCCGAGGAGGGCAGCAGCTCTCGAGCTACCGGGTCGACCAGAGCACCGGCGGCTTGAGCCACATCCGCGCCGTACCGCTTCAGGGTGAGCCGGTCTACGTCTCGACCGATCGAACCGGACGCTTCGTGTTGTCCGCCTACTACTATCAGAGCACGGCGGCGGTGCACGCGGTCGCGAGCGACGGGGCGGCGACGATCCCGCCGGTCGAGTGGCGGATGACCGCCCATGGCGCGCACGCCATCCAGACCGATCGGTCGAACCGCTTTGCCTTCGTCCCCCACATCGCGAACCGTGGTCCGAACGCCATCTTCCAATTCCAGTTCGATGAGCGCTCCGGCCGCTTGACGCCAAGCGCGCCGGATCGGCACTCGCCGACCGAGTATCTGGGACCCCGAGCGTTTGTCTTCCATCCGACGCTCAGCACGGTGTATTTCTCGGACGAGCAGAATGGCAGCGTGACGGGCTACACGCTGGACCCATCGGCCGGTACATTGACACCGTTCCAGACGATTTCGACCTTACCGGCCGGGTATTCGGAGCCGAACACGTGTTCGCAGATACACATGGCCCCGTCCGGCAAGTTTCTCTATGCTCCGAATCGTGGGCACAACAGTGTCGCCAGCTTCACGATTAATCCGGTGTCTGGCCGTCTGACCGCCACGGGGCGAGTGGCGACTGAGCCCGTACCACGGGCGTTCAATCTGGACCCGTCCGGGAATTTTCTGTTTGTCGGGGGACTGGACTCGGGACGGCTGGCCGCCTACCGGATCGCCCAGGACACCGGCCAACTGACCCCGCTGGAAACCTACGAAGGCGGCAATCGCCCGATGTGGGTCCTGCTAACCGATCTGTCCTAAGTTACGGCGGTTGGCGAGGAATCAACGATGCACGGTTTGATGATGGAGTACCCGCTCACGCTCGACCGGATTGTCGAGCATGCGGGCCGCATGTTTCCCCACAAGGCCGTCCGGACCAAGCAACCGGACGGCAGCATGCACGAGTACACATACGCTGACGTGCTTCGGCGGAGCCGGCGACTCGCGGCCGGGTTGGTGGCACTGGGGGTGCAATCAGGGGATCGGGTCGGCACGTTCGCGTGGAATCACTACCAGCATCTGGAGATGTACTTCGGCATCCCGGGTGCCGGAGCGGTCTGCCATACGCTCAACGTCCGACTGTTTCCCAGCCAGCTGGCCTACATCGTCAATCACGCCGAGGACCGGGTGGTGTGCATCGACGCGTCGGTGCTGCCGCTCTACGAGCGAGTGGCCGGCGAGATCTCCTGTGTGCAACATCACGTGCTCGTGAACGCGCCACGAGATATCGAGACGACGTTGCCGAATGTGTTGCACTACGAAGACCTCATCGATGGTGCGGACGACGACTTCACGTGGCGGTCCACCGATGAACAGATGGCGATGGGGCTCTGCTACACGAGTGGCACGACCGGCGACCCCAAGGGCGCGCTCTACAGCCATCGGTCGATGTTTCTCCACACCCTGGGCGAGAACCAGGCGATGGGGCTCGGCCTGACCGAGACCGATGTCGTGCTTCCGGTCGTCCCGCAGTTTCACGCCATGGCCTGGGGCCTGCCGTACGCCTGTGCCATGGCCGGCGCCGACGTGGTGATGCCGGGCCCGCACCTGCAACCGGCCGCGCTGGCTGAGCTAATCGAGTCGCAACAGGTGACGGTGGCGGCCGGCGTGCCAAGCATCTGGAACGGCCTCTACCAGGAGCTGAAGACCACGCCTCGCGACATCTCATGCGTGCGCGCGCTGGTGGTCGGTGGCTCTGCTATGCCCCGATCCCTGATCGACGGGTACGAGCGAGAACTGAACGTCAACGTGCTTCAGGCCTGGGGGATGACCGAGCTCTCGCCGCTTGGCACCGTCTCAAAGCTGCAGCGGCACCACCTGGGTCTGACCGAGGCGGAGCAACTGGATGTGAAGGCGCTTCAGGGGATACCGCTCGCCGGCGTTGAGCTCAGGATCGTCAGCGACGAGGGTGCCGAGCTGCCCTGGGACGGCGAGACGATGGGCGAGCTGCAGGCGCGGGGACCGTGGGTCATCCGCGGCTATTTCAAGCGTGACCCGACGTCAGAGCATTTCACGACCGATGGCTGGTTCCGCACCGGCGACGTCGCCACCATGACGCCCGACGGCTACATGCGAATCACGGACCGTACCAAGGACCTCGTCAAGAGCGGAGGCGAGTGGATTTCTACCGTGGCCCTCGAGGGCGCGCTGATGGCGCACGATGGGGTGTTGGAGGCGGCCGTCATCGCGGTGCCGGATGAGAAATGGTCCGAGCGCCCGCTGGCGGTCGTGGTCCGCACCGCGGAGAGCCAGGTCGACACTGACGAGCTGCGCCGGTTGCTGGCCGACAAGTTCGCGAAATTCGAGATTCCGGACCGGTTCGTGTTCGTCGACGAGCTGCCGAAGACGAGCGTGGGGAAGTTCGACAAGAAGGTGCTGCGCGCCCGCGTCGCCGGTCGGACCCTCTAGGGACGTAGACGGGGCTGCGCCCCGAACCCCACGCGGTTGTCGGGTCGCACGTTCGTGCTGACGGAATGGTCAGTAGTCGGCGGCCTGGAGCGACGCCCTCAAAATTTCGCGATCGTTGCGCTGGAGCACATGGCCGTTGGCGTAGGCCGGGTGTACCCAGTTGACCAGTCGATCCGCGCCATGCCCACGCGCGGGTCTTGAGGTTGGCTCGATCAGCCGCACGCGGTCAAGCTCGACATAACCTGTCGGTGTAAACCGGGCGAGAATCAAGTCGCCCTCGTCGTTGTTGACAAAATATCGATCGTCGTGCCGCACGAAGAACGCGGTGGAAAACGAGGTCTGGGTCGTCATCCGGTCGCTCATCCAGAGCCGCTCACCGGTGCGGGCGTCCAAGCCCCGGAGTTCGCCGTGGGCGCCCACCCCGTACACATGGTCCCCCGCTACGATCGGGGTGGTCGTCATCGCGTGGAGACCATCCGTCTCATCGGGCTCATAGCTGTTGCTCGACCCCTTCCACAACAGCTCGGCGGTGGGACGATCGGCGCCCAGCCGCATCATCAGCGCGCCGTTGTAGAGCTGGGTGACCAGGAGATATCGGTCGCTCTTGACCGGTGTCGCGATGGTCATCCCATTCGTCGTGTCGAACGCCTGCTCCCAGTACACGCCTCCGGTGACGGGGTCGAGCGACGCCAGACCCGTGGGATGCCAGACAATGAGCTGACGTGCCCCACCGGCCTCGTAGATCACGGGCTGCCCATAGCCCGCCTCCGCGACGACATCCAGCGCGCGCCACTGTTCGGCCCCCGTCTCTTTGTCGAAGGCCACAACGAGGGCGTCAGGCTCGCCACCGACGATGGCGATCACGCGGTCGCCGTCGACCAGCGGGGCGCTTGTCACCCCCCACGGCGGGAGCGACAGGCCATAGCCCTCCACAAAGTCCGTCTCCCAGACCCGTTCGCCGGTGACGACATCGAGGCAGAACAGTCGACCGGTCGCACCGACGACATAGACCCGGTCGTCGTCGACCGTGGGCGTCGCACGGGGACCGATCGCGTAGGAGCCCATCAACCTCCGATACGAGGTGCGCCATTCGTAGGTCCAGAGGACAGCGCCCGTCAGCTCATCCAGCACCAGCAGCCGCTCCATGCCGTCGAGCGTGCGAGACGCTTGGTCTTCACGCCAATCCAGCACGAACACCCGCCCGTCTGCGACGGCCGGCCCGGCGTAACCCGAGCCGATCGGCACGCGCCAGGCGACCTTGAGCCCCTCGTCCGGCAGCTGGTCGACGATGCCCGTCTCGTGCCACACCGCCAGCCGACCGGCGCCCCGCCACTGCGGCCAGTCCTTGGCATGTCCCGTTACGGTCAGAGCCAGCGTGGCCGCCGTCAGACAACTGGTCATTTTCGCCAGTGGGACGAAGTTCGTTAGCATGTTTCTCCGCCAGCCCATCACGGATACAGGACGCTAGCCGAGGAGCGCCCGGACCCGATCTTTTGGCCGCCCGATGATGGCCCGCTCCTTGGTGACCACCAAGGGGCGCTGCAGCAGTTGTTTGTGTCGCACCAGCACGTCGATGATCTGGTCGTCCGTCTCGACGTCGCCGTCGGTGAGGGCGAGTTTCTTGAACATCGAGTCCCGGCGAACGAGATTCGTTGACGGATCTTCGAGCTTGGCGATGATCGCCCGAAGCGTCTCCGCGTCCGGCGGCGCCTTGATGTAGTTCACCTCTTCAAAGTCTACGCCTAGCTCCTGTGCAATGCGCACGGCATTGACGGAGGAGTTTCAATGTCGGTTGTGAAAAATCTGGACGTCAGCCATGACTGCCGATCATACGACGCGTCGCGGATCTCTCAGCGGTAATACGCGTCGACCCGATACTCGGCGGAGACAGGGTCAATGCGGCTGGCGTACATCAGGCGCATCGGCAACGTCGGGTCGAGGGTGGCCCAACCGCCGCCACGCATCGATCGCCCCTCGCCCGATGACGGACCACGTGGGTCGACGGCGGGTCGACGCGAGTACCGCGCGTTGTGGTCGGACACCCACTCCCAGACGTTGCATGCATGTCGTACAGACCCCATGGGTTGGGCCGCTTGCTGCCTACCGGGTGCACGCTGAGGTTCGCATTCTCGATGAACCAGGCGTAGTCGTTCAGGACGCCGGGACCGTCGCCGAACGAGTAGGCGGTGCCGGCCCGGGCCGCGTATTCCCATTCGGTTTCGGTCGGTAGCCGGTAGTCGTAGTCTGTATCCAGGCGACTGAGTCGGTCGACGAACTGGCGCGACTCGGTCCAGGAGATCAGATACATCGGCAGGTCGTCTCCGACACCACGGAGCCGCTGAGACTCCGGATTCCCCACGGCAGCCCGCATGAGGTCGAGCTGGTCCGCCGGGGTGGTCTCCATCACGGCGAACCACTGCGCCTGGGTCACTTCGTGGGTGCCCAGCTCGAAGGCCTGGGAGAGCGTCACAGTGTGGGTGGGACGCTCGTCCGCCTGTCCATCGGTCGATCCCATTCGAAACGTGCCGGGTTCGATGCGCGTGAACGTCAGGCCCAACGCCAACCCGTAGCCTGGCGTCGGCTGGGCCGAGAGTCTCCCAGCTCCCACGGACGCCAAGTCGATGACCGCGTCGTCGCGTCCGTGTCCCGCGTCGTCATTGGGGGCGCAGACGGGAACCAGGGGCAGCAAGCCGACGATGGTGCACTCGGCGGCCCTGGTCGTCGCCCGGCCAGCCGTCTGGCGGAGGTGTGGAGCCACGTCATGGTGACGGTAGACGGCCGACGCAGCGACCGGGTTCCACGTCGACCGCGCGGCGAGCGCGTGGCGGAATCGTGGCGGAGGTTGGATATAGTGCATATGTAGGAGCGACATCGGGCGCCGCGAATAGAGGTTAGATTCTCGACGCGGCCGCGGCACGAACGCGCACGATGACGCGGCCCGACCGCGGCAGGGGACGACGAATGCTGAATACTGCGACGAGTGGCGCCTCGCCACTCGGGGTCATGGTCGTGGCGGTGGCGATGCTGGTCGGTGCGCCGGCTGCCCTCCAGGCGCAGTCCTCGACCACCAATCCGTACCGCGCGACGTTCGGGTGGGAGCAGCTGCCCGCGGGCCGGGTCATGGGCACGGTCAGCGGCGTGTTCCCGGACCCTGACGGCGATCACCTCTGGATCATGGACCGCTGCGGGGCGAACCAGTGCGCGGGCACCGAGTTGGACCCGATCATGAAGTTCGATCTCGAAGGCAATCTGGTCCACAGCTTCGGGGCCGGGTTGTTCGGGTTTCCGCACGGGTTCTTCCTCGACCACGATGGCTTCCTGTGGGTGACTGAGGGAGGCTCACACGGCGACGCCAGGGCCACCCTGGGCGAGAGTCTGGGTATCGGCCATCAGGTGCTCAAGCTCAACCAGCGGGGCGAGGTCGTGATGCGACTCGGCGAGGCGGCGGTCTGGGGCGACGACGAGCGTCACTTCAATGGCCCGTCCGGGGTCGTGGTGGCGCCGAACGGCGACATCTGGGTGTCGGACGGACACCGCGGCGGCAATAACCGCATCGTCAAGTTCGACCGCGATGGGAGGTTTCTGCTGGCGGTCGGCGGTGGCGTTGGGTCCGAGAGCAAGGAGGCGCTGCGGTTCAGTGATCCCCACGATATCAAGATGGACTCGCAAGGTCGGGTCTTCGTGGCCGACCGCGGCAACAGTCGTATCCAGGTGTTCGACCAGGAGGGTAATCTCCTCTACATCTGGACCCACTACGGCAAGCCGAGCGGACTGTTCATCGACCGCAACGATATTCTGTACGCTGGTGACGGCCTCTCCGGCATGGTGCGTGCCGGCCCTCCTGATAACTGGCGCAGCAATATCGGTTGGGAGAAGGGCATACGCATCGGCGACTTGAAAACCGAGCAAGCGTGGGTGACCCATTTCATTCCGCAACACGACGTGGATGTCGGGGCAGGCATCGAGTTTCTGGGCGTAGACTTCGAGGGGAACATCTACGCGGGCGAGGTGCAGCGGCGGCGATTGGTGAAATACGTGCCGCATCGGCCGTCCGAATTGAGCGGCCGGTGAGCCAGCCCGTCGAGGTTCCCGGACCGTTCTTCGGAGGGGTCGGCGGTGGCGCCGGCTGAGACAACGTGATGGACAAACACGGACCGATCGCGGATGGGTGGTCGCGGCGTACGTTCCTGAAGGGTGCTGGAGGCACCCTGGCGGTCGCCACCGTGGCCCCTGGCGAGGCGACGGCGATGGCCTCGGAGGTCGCGCAGGAGGCGGTCGCCCGCACCCAGATCCGCGTCATCGTGAACGGGACGACCCACCGGGTCGAAGTGGAAGATCGGTGGACCTTGGTCGAACTGCTGCGTGACCACCTGCATCTGACCGGTACGAAGATCGGCTGCGACCGGGGCGAGTGTGGCGCCTGTACCGTGCTCCTGGATGGTCGTGCGGTCTACGCCTGCAGCCAGCTGGCGCCCTGGGTCGACGGCACGGAGATCACGACGGTCGAAGGGCTCGAGGAGGGGGGGCGACTCTCTCCGCTACAGCAGGCGTTTGTGGACGGCAATGGCCCGCAATGCGGTTTCTGCACGTCGGGACAGCTGATGTCGGCCACGGCGGTCCTGGCCAGCAACGGGGCGCCGACGCGGGCTGAGATTCAGCAGGGGATGACCGGGAACCTGTGCCGGTGCTCGAACTACAACGCGCTCGTCGAGGCCGTAGAAGCGGTGGCGGGCACCGCGGCAGGCGATGCCGCGGCCGACGATGGCGGGTCCGGTATCTCCACTCTGGCCACGGTGGGGCCGCCCACCGCGCGTGTCGACGCCGTCGAGCGCGTGACCGGTCGGGCCACCTACTCGGGCGACGTCACCCTTCCGGGGATGGTCTACGGCCGGGTTCTGCGGAGCCCGCATCCGCACGCGCGGATCCGGCGGATTGACGTATCGAGGGCCGAGGCGCTTCCCGGCGTGACGGCGGTCATCACCCACGAACGCGCCCCGATCGTCTGGGGCGCCGGCTCGGTGGCGGGTGGGCGTCAGTACAACGACCAGGTCAAAGAGATCACCACGCAGCGACGGCACCTGTTCAACAACCCGGTGCGGTTCGTTGGCGACCCGGTGGCGGCGGTGGCGGCCGTCGACCGGCATGTCGCGGAAGAGGCCCTTGGGCTCATTGACGTGGACTACGAGCTGCTGCCGTTCGTGCTGGAGCCCGAGGCGGCTTTGGAACCCGACGCGCCGAAGGTGTGGCCAGAAGGCAATCTGTCGCCGGACGTCGAGAATCGCCACGAGCCGATGGTGACCACATTGGGGGACGTGGACGCGGGGTTTGCCGAGGCTGACCACGTCTTCGAAGAACGGTATTCCACGGCCTTCGTGCACGATGCGCAGATGGAGCGGCGCACCTGCCTGGCGCAGTGGGAGGGCGACAAGCTGACGCTCTATACGCCGACCCAAGGCATCTCGAACTGCCGACACGATACGGCGCGCGACCTCGGAATGCCGGACGATCAGGTCCGGGTCGTGTGCAAGTTCATGGGCGGCGGCTTCGGGAACAAGAACCAGAATCAGGACGCGGACCTGATCGCCGCGATACTCGCCAGGCGCGCCGGTGCGCCGGTCGCATTGGAGTTGTCTCGGCACGAGGACTGGCTGGGCGTGCACGGTCGTTGGCCGACGGTGCAGTACTACCGCGTCGGCGTGAAGAATGACGGTGTCGTCACCGCTATCGACCTACGTGGCTACAGCGGCATGGGTGGCTACCGGAAGAACAGCGGCGGCATCAGCGGCATCGAGCTCTACGGTTGTCCCAACGTGCGGCGTGAGGTGTCCCCGGTCTATACCAACCGCACCACCTCGGGGAACTTCCGGGCGCCCACCTACCCGCAGGGTTTTTTTGGTATCCAGTCGATGATGGACGATGTTGCCGACAAGATGGGCATCGACCCGGTCGAGTTTGTGCTCAAGAACGCCCAACACCCTGGCGGCACCATCGACTACACGAACTACACGCTCGACGAGTGCATCCGGGAAGCGGCCCGGCAGTTCGACTGGACGAGACGCTGGCGCTCACCGGCAGGGTCGGATGTCGATCCCGTCAAGCGCGGCGCCGGCATGTCGTTCATGCTCTTCCGTTCGGCGGTGGGGCGCAGCAGCGCGATCATTCGGGTGGATTCCCGCGAACAGTACACCCTGTTTGTCGGCGTGACAGACATTGGCGGCGGCGCCAAGACGACGATGGGGATGATTGCGGCCGAGGCACTGGGGGTGCCGTTGGCGCAGGTGGAGGTCGTGTCTGGCGATACCGATCGGTGTCCGTTCTCTGTCGGGGAATCAGGCGCGCGCACCACGGTCATGACCGGAACCGCCGTGGTCGAGGCGGCGCGCGACCTGGTCGGGCAACTAGCCGAGCGGGGCATGCCGACCGGACCGAACGTGCTGATCGCCTCCGCTACGCCAGACCCGAGCACCGGCGGCAAGGTCCGCAACTGCTTTGGCGCGCACTTCGTCGAGGTGGAGGTAGACACGGCACTCGGCCATGTGCGGATTACCAAATATGTCGCGGTTCACGAGTCGGGCCGCATCATCAACCACCAGACCGCGAAGGACCAAATTCGTGGCGCCGTCATTCAGGGCATCGGTCAGGCGCTGCATGAAGACCTCTTGTACGACCCCCGCAACGGGCAGCCGCTGACACCCGGTTTCTACGGCGCGCGACACATGACCCATCTCGACGCGCCGGACATCGAGACGACGTTCCTCGAGACGGACGACGGCTACGGTCCGTTCGGGGGCAAGTATGTCGGAGAGTCCGGCATCGTGCTGGCGCCGGCCGCGGTCGGAAACGCCATCTTCAATGCCATCGGGCGGCGGATGACAGACCTGCCGATCACGCGCGACAAGATCATCGAGGCGTTGACATGAAGCCGTTGCGCAACGCGAACGCGCGGACGCTTGATGAGGCGGTGGCCCTGGCGCGCGGAGCCCGCGACGACGGCGCCCGCGCGTCGTACGCCGGCGGCGGCAGCGATCTGCTGGGGATGGTCAAGGAACGGATCGAGGCACCGGATCTGGTGGTGAGCCTCAAGACGGTGGTCGGGCACGACCAGGTCGAGACGACCGGCGACGGGGTTCGCATCGGTGGATTGATCACGCTCGACACGCTCAGCCGGCACCAACTGGTCCGAGACCAATTTGCCGTGCTGGCGCAGGCGGCCGACACGGTGGCCACGCCGCAGATTCGCAACGTCGGCACCCTGGCCGGCAACGTGTCTCAGCGGCCGTGGTGCTGGTACTATCGCCGAGGGTTTGACTGCTACAAGGCCGGGGGAACGCAGTGTTTCTCGGCCACGGGTGAGAACCAGTTTCACGCCATTTTCGGAGGGGGACCAAGCTACATTGTCCATCCGTCGGATACCGCCGTGGCCCTGGTCGCCCTGGACGCGACGTTTCGCCTGGTAGGCCCGTCCAGGGACCGACCCGTGCCGGCGGCGCAGTTCTTTGTCTTGCCCAGCGCGAACCCGGCGCGTGAGAACGTGCTTCGGGAGGATGAGCTTGTGGCCGGGGTCGAGATTCCAGCCCCGGCGCCCGGCACCCGGAGCGCGTATCACAAGGTGATGGATCGGGAATCGTGGACCCACGCGGTGGTCAGCGCCGCGGTCGTCTTGGATCTGGAAGGTGACGTGTGTCGGGGTGCGCGTATCGTACTCGGCGGGGTGGCCCCCACCCCGTGGCGGGTCCCCGCGGCTGAGCAAGTACTAGTCGGCAACCGTGTGACCGCGGCGGTGGCGGCGCGCGCGGCCGAGGTGGCTCTCGAAGGCGCCCGGCCGCTCTCGAGGAACAGATACAAGGTGCCGCTCACGAAAGGCGTGGTCGAGCGAACGCTCGTCGAACTGCTCCCCGCGTAGCCGCGGGGCTTCAAGTTTGATCCGAGCCCTCGTTCTGAGACACTCGATGATGATGCGTCGTTCCTTCATCCGGTCGTGGCTCGCGCTCGGCGTCGCCGCGACCTTGGTGGTCGGGGTTGGTGCGTGTTCGGCCCGGACCCGGTCGCCGGGTTCAGACCGACGTGTGAATGAGCGCCTGCCGCCGCAGATCCCGACGGACGACGTCTTGCGGTCGCGTGTCCTGGACGTGCTGTCCACGGCGCTGGATGTGAACGCGAGCCTCGTGGAGGTGGAAGCAGACGCCGGTCTGGTCATCGTACGCGGTCGAGTCGCTAGCGGATTCGAGCAACAATCGGTCGGCGCCATCGTGCGTGCGGTGCCGGGGGTGACGCGCGTGCGGTTCGATCTCCAGGTGGAGAATCCAGGAGCTGGCCGGTGAAGCGACGCGACTTTCTGCGGCTGCGCACCGAGGCGGCGATACGCGTGGCGGAGTTGTCGTGCGAGCGTCTGTACATGCACTATCAGCATGCGCGGGTGACGACGATGCCAACCGCCGAGGCTGAGCGTCATGCCGTGCCGGAGCGCGGAGAAGCTGAGCCGGCGGCCGAGTTGACGGCGCGCACGCCCGATCAGCTGTTCGGCGAGATCGAGCGGCAGCTGCAGCGCGCCGATGTGCTCCGGCTCGTCGACGACGAGTGGTTGGTGGTCGACGACTACCGTCACCACGTGGAGAAAGTGCTGGCCGCGTTTCGCGGCCGCGGAGGACGGATCGAGAGCCCCGGAAGGGTGAGGGAGGCGACGCGGTGAGGCGAGTCGTGCTGTGCACGGTCATCTGTGCGTGGGGCGCGCTGACGGTGCCCGTTCTGGCGCAGG
The DNA here is from genome assembly GCA_029940535.1 of Vicinamibacterales bacterium. Lineage (GTDB taxonomy): Bacteria > Acidobacteriota > Vicinamibacteria > Vicinamibacterales > UBA8438 > UBA8438. The sequence goes on along the minus strand of JAPYUM010000023.1, from coordinate 37,617 downwards.
AGGAAGTGCGGGTCGAGATCGACGCCGGAGAACTGGCGGGGGTTCGTCAGGGCGGTGTCACCATGTTCAAAGGGATACCGTACGCGGCGCCGCCGGTCGGCCCGCTTCGTTGGCGCCCTCCTCAGCCGGTGGCGCCCTGGGCACGCGTGCGTGCCGCGCGCCGAGACGGCCCGGTCGCCCGGCAACCGGGCGCCGGCGGGCCCGGAATGGTCGCGAGCGAGGACTGTCTCTACTTGAATATCTGGCGTCCGGCTCAAGAAGGCGAGTCGCGTCCGGTGATGGTGTTCATCCACGGCGGCGGATTCGCGACCGGGTCAGGCTCGGAACCCCTGTACGACGGGATCGAGCTGGCCAAGCAGGGTGTGGTCGTGGTGACGTTTAATTACCGCCTCGGCGTCATCGGGTTCCTTGCGCACCCGCTGTTGACCGCGGAGTCGACGCACGCATCGTCGGGAAACTACGGGTTGTTGGACCAGGTAGCCGCGCTCGAATGGGTACAGCGCAACATTCACCAGTTTGGCGGAGACCCGGCCCGGGTGACGATTTTTGGAGAGTCGGCCGGGGGGCGCGCCGTGTCGCTGCTGATGGTCTCCCCGCTGGCGGACGGGCTCTTTCACCGGGCCGTAGCACAGAGTGGCGCGGTTCGCGGCGTGAGCACATTGCTGCCGGCGCGCGAACAAGCTGGGGCGCGTCTGGCCGAGGCGATCGGGTGCGCCGATCGACCTGACCCGCTCCGGTGCCTGCGGGCGCGACCGTTTGAAGAGCTGGCGACCGCCGCGGTCGGGTCCGACACCGGGCCGGTCGTCGATGGGTGGTTGATTCCGGAAGACCCGCGGGTCGTGTACGCCGAAGGACGGCAGCATGACGTTCCCATGATCATTGGCGGCAACGCGGATGAAGGGACGTTTTCCATGCTGGGTCGACGCACGCCGATCACAACCGTTGCCGACTACGAAGCCTACGTGCGCGCCTCGGTGGCCACCGGGGCCGACGAGGTACTGGCTCGGTATCCGGCGGGAGCCGACGCGGAGGTGTATCAGACGCTGACCCGGTTCGACACAGACCGCGGAGTGGCCCGGCATGCGCGCCAGCATGGCCGCTGGGCGTCGGCAGGCCGGGCGTCGACATACGTGTATCTGTTCGCACGCGTGTCACCGCACCACCGGTGGACCGGGTTGGGCGCCACGCACACGGCTGAGTTGCCCTATCTGTTTGGCAATCTCCAGTTCGCGGCGCGTCAGGGCAGGCTCTCGACGCTCGAGCTGGCGGACCGCCGGTTGTCTCAGGCGATGATGCGCTATTGGATCCAGTTCGCGGAGACGGGCGACCCCAATGGCGACGGGCGACCGGTCTGGCCAGCCTACGCAGATGACGAGACGCTTCTCGTCCTGGACGGCGAGATCACCACCGGTGCATGGCCACGATCCGACGGGCTGGACCTGCTCGATCGTCTGGTTGACGACCCACCGCCGGACGGCACCAGCGATCCGGCCCGGCGCCCCTGACGCGGAGCAAGAGAGTAAGATCGGCACATGGTGATGGCACTGTCACGAAGCCTCTCGCGGGTCACGTTCGCGGCCACCGTGGCGGGGCTGCTTGCGGCACGGCTGGCCATGGCCGGTGCGGGATCGGCTCAACCGCCCGAGCCACAAACGTCGTCGTGGCAGGGCAGTCTGCTCGACCGCTATTGTGTGACCTGTCACAACGAGCGGGTCCGGGCCGGCGAACTAGTGCTCGAAGACCTCGATGTGCTGTCGGTGCATGAGGCCCCGGCGACCTGGGAGACTGTCGTCCGTAAGTTGCGTGCGGGCGCCATGCCACCCCCGGCTCGGCCGAGGCCAGACGCGGAGACCTACGGCCGTTTTGTGTCCTGGCTCGAACTGGAGCTGGATCGGGTCGCTGCCGTCTCTCCAAATCCTGGCCGTACTGAAGCGTTTCATAGATTGAATCGGACCGAGTATCACAACGCGGTTCGGGATCTGCTGGACTTGGAGGTCGACGTGGCCGAGCTGCTGCCGGCCGACGGCGGTAGCTACGGGTTCGACAACATCGCTGGGGTCCTCGGTATCTCCCCGACGCTCCTCGAGCGGTACTTGGGGGCGGCACGGAAAATCAGTCGAATCGCGGTGGGCAGACCGGCGCCGTCAGCGGCTACGGAAACGTTTCGCGTGGCGAACGACCTGTCACAAGATGATTGGGTTGCTGGCATGCCGTTCGGCACGCGGGGGGGAGCCACCTTTCGTTACAACTTTCCACAAGACGGCGAATACGTCGTCAGGGTGTTTCTGGCGCGAAATGCCGGTGGAAGCCTCGCAATATTTGATGCGCCGCATACCGTTGAAGTCAGTCTCGATAACGAGATTGTTCAGTCCTATACCGTCGGTGAACGACCTCCAGTGGATGCATCCCGGGGCAGTGACGCGTATCGCGACTGGCAAGCCAGACAACGGACCGTCGATAGTGACTGGGAGTTTCGTCTGCCTGTTCGGGCGGGTCCTCGGGACATCCAGGTGACCTTTGCGCGGCGGACATGGGCGTATCAGGAAACGGTGCGCGAACCCTATCTGCGGCCGTATACAGGCACCGATACGCGGCGTCAGCCGTATCTGGGTCAAATTACCGTCACGGGTCCGTACGAGACAACCGACGTGTCCCCGGTAGGGTCGACGCCGAGTCGACAGCGGATTCTTGTCTGCGAGTCATCTCAGGCGGACTCGAGACGGGAGCAGACCGCCTGCGCCCGCGAGATATTGTCGACACTGGCCCGGCGCGCGTATCGGCGTCCGGTCACGACGGATGACCTGGATGTGCTGTTGCGGTTTTTTGAAGAGGGCCGCGCCGCAGAGGGATTTGATGCCGGTATCGAATTCGCGTTGCGATGGCTGTTAGCCAGTCCGGAGTTCGTTCTTCGTGTCGAGCGAGACCCGGTCGGCGTTGCGGCCGGCACAAACTACGAGATCACCGATCTTGAATTGGCCTCACGGCTCTCGTTTTTCCTGTGGTCCAGTCTGCCTGATGACGAGTTGATCGACCTGGCAAGTGCGGGTCGACTGAGTGACCCTGCCGTGTTGGAGCGACAAACCCGGCGCATGCTCAGTGATGACCGGGCCCGTGCGCTCGTCACGAATTTCGCCAGCCAGTGGCTCTATCTACGAAATGTGCCGGCGGTGTATCCGGACGCGGATCTGTTTCCGCATGTCGGCGAGGCGCTGCGGCAGGCGATGCGACGGGAAACGGAGTTGTTCGTCGAGTCCGTGTTTCGTGGCGACCGGAACGTTCTGGAGTTACTCACCGCCGACTACACGTTCGTCAACGAGCGGTTGGCGCGGCACTACGACATCCCACATGTCTATGGGAGTCACTTCCGGCGCGTGTCGCTCGACCGGTTACCGCCGCTACAGGATGGTGCGCGACGGGGCCTCCTGGGGCACGCCAGTATCCTCGCCGTCACCGCCTATCCCAATCGCACGTCGCCGGTCTTGCGCGGCAAGTGGGTCCTGGAGAATCTCCTGGGCACGCCCCCAGCGGATCCGCCGCCGGACGTGCCCTCATTGGAAGAGACGACCGATGGCGGCGAGGCGCTGTCGATGCGGGAGGCTATGGAGCGCCACCGAGCGAATCCGGTCTGCGCGAGTTGTCACCGACTGATGGATCCGCCAGGCTTTGCCCTCGAGCAATTCGACGCGGTGGGACGATTTCGCACCCATTCGGCGGCGAACACGCCGATCGATGCGACCGGCGAGTTGCCGGACGGTACGCGATTCGATGGGGTCTCTGGTTTGCGGGACGCGTTGGTGTCCAAGCCCGGTCGTTTTGTCGGGACACTGACGGAGAAGCTCATGACCTATGCGCTCGGTCGAGGGCTGGAGCACTACGATGCGCCGACCGTGCGCCGCATTCTGCGAGATGCGGCAAACGACGACTTTCGTTTTTCGTCGATCGTGCTCGGCATCGTCAAAAGTACGCCGTTCAGGATGAGGAGAACGGAGTCATGATCATTTCGAAGAAGACCCTCGCGCGTCGAACCGTGTTGCGTGGTGTGGGCGCGACGCTGGCGCTCCCGATGCTCGAAGCGATGGTGCCCGCGTTGTCTGGCATTTCCGGCCGGGCGGCGGAGCCGGTCCGGCGTCTGGGCTGGGTCTACAGTCCAAACGGGATGGCGATGGATGCATGGACACCCGCGACCACGGGGTCGCTCGAACTATCGACGACACTGAGCCCGCTTGCACCGTATCGAGGACAGACGGTTGTGGTCAGCGGGTTGGCACAAGGTCAGGCTGAGGCGCTTGGGGACGGGAACGGCGAGCACACACGTGCGACCGCCACATGGTTGAACGGTGTGCATCCCCGTGAAACAGAAGGCGCGGATGTTCGCGCCGGGAAGACGGCCGATCAGATTGCCGCGGACCAGCTTGGGCGTACCACGCCGCTCAGTTCACTGGAGCTCGCCATCGATCAGGACTTTCTCGTTGGGAGTTGCGATAACGGATACAGCTGCATCTACATGAACACCATCGCGTGGCGGGATGCCACGACGCCGCTGCCGATGCAAAACAATCCGCGTGTCATCTTTGAGCGGCTCTTTGGTGAAGGTGGTTCACCGGCCAACCGGCGATTAGAATTTCAAAAAGACCGCAGCATTCTCGATGCCATCACCAGTGACCTGGCGCGGTTGCAGCGTGAGGTGGGTTCGAGTGATCGAGCTCGCGTGACCCAGTACCTCGATGCGGTTCGGGCGATTGAACGTCGAATTCAGCTCTCGGAACAGAACGATACGGAGTTGCCCGAACTCGAGCGACCAGTCGGCATTCCGGAGTCGTATCAGGAGCACGTCGAGCTGATGTTCGACCTGATGGCCTTGGCGTATCAGGTTGATTTGACTCGCGTGTTTACCTTCATGCTGGGGCGTGAGCTCAATGGGCGTGCTTATCCGGAGATCGGGATTCCTGACTCGCACCATGGGTTGTCACACCATCGTTACGACACGACACGACTTTCGCAGCTTGCCAAGATCAACACCTACCACGTGTCGCTGTTCAGGCACTTTCTTGATGAGCTGGAGAACACGCCGGATGGGGATGGTTCGCTCCTTGACCATTCCTTGCTCATGTATGGCGCGTCGTTGAGTGACAGCAACAAACACCTGCACTTTGATCTGCCGTTGCTGCTGGTTGGCGGGGGGGCGGGGCAGCTCGAGGGAGGGCGTCACCTCCAATACCCGCGCGATACGCCAATGACGAACCTGCTCGTGAGTCAGCTTGACAAGGCGGGTGTTCGACTTGATGACGGGTTGGGTGACAGCACCGGGCGGCTTGTGGAACTGTCGGCGTTGGCAGACATCTAAATGAACTACTCAGATTGCGTAAATGACTGAGTGTTTCGACGTGCGACGGTCGTGGAGGCGTACAGCAGGTCTGAAACCTGCCGTGATTGCCGTCCTGACGGTTGCCTGCCTAGGGGGTGTCTCTAAGCACGCGAGAGCGCAGTCAGCAGCCTCAGATAGCGCCAATGGTGAGATGGCACTACATCAGGCGGCGCATCGTGGCGATGTCGTGTCCCTGCAGCGGGAGCTCGACCAAGGCGTCGACGCAAACACGACGAACCGTTTTGGTGTGACGGCCTTGGCGTTGGCCAGTCGAGGCGGCCATGTCGCGGCTGTCCAACTGCTGTTGGAGTCAGGTGCTGACCCCAATCAGGCCTCGCCCACTGGTGAGACGCCACTGATGGTCGCGGCGCGCACTGGTGTCGTCGACAGTGTGGTGTCCTTGCTGGAACATGGGGCCGACCCGTTGGCCCGAGAAAGTTGGAGGGGACAGACCGCGTTGATGTGGGCTGCCGCCGAACGTCACGCCAGTGTCGTGCCGGCACTGGTCGCCGGCGGCGCTGACGTGGATGGTCAGACGGATGGCGGCTTTACGGCACTCATGTTTGCGGTGCGCCTCGGGCATATCGACACGGTGGACGCCTTGCTGGATGCGGGGGCAGATATACACCAGACGCTTCCGGATGGGACCGGGCCGCTGGTGGCCGCCGTGATCAACGCGCACTACGATCTGGCGGTTCGTCTGCTTGAACGTGGCGCCGATCCAAATTCCTCTGAACAGGGGTGGACGGCGCTACACCAACTCGTGTGGACACGACGGCCGAATACGAACAAGAACCAGCACAATCCATCCCCGCGGCAGAGCGGACGGGTGACGGATCTCGAACTGGTCAAGGCGCTGGTCTCACACGGGGCAGACGTCAATGCCCGGCAAACGAAGGAACCCAGAGATGGGTACCGGAACAAGCTGAATCGTATTGACGCGACACCCTTTCTGCTCGCGGCGCAGGTCGTCGACCTTGATTTGATGCGGCTGCTGCTTGACCTGGGGGCTGACCCTCTCGTGACCAATGAGGATGGCACGACGGCGTTGCTTATCGCTGCGGGCGTGGCTGTGTGGCCGAACGAGAGTGCTGGGAGCAAGGAAGAAGCGCTTGACGCGGTGAAGTTGATGCTCGAGCTTGGCGATGTGGTGACGACCATTGATGCGCACGGCGATAGCGCGCTCCATGGGTCTGTCATGCGGGGCTCGAAGGAGTTGACGTTGTTCCTGCTCGAGCAGGGCGCGGAGCTGAATCACGTGAACGAGTGCCGGTGGACGCCGCTGACCATCGCCCAAGGCGTGTTCTACGGGAATCTCGGACGTCGTTTTCCCGAGCTCGAAGTGGTCCTGCTCGGGCTGGACGCCACCTCACCCACCGCCCCTGGCAGCCCTCCGCCGTATGGGGAACCGGGATACCCCGCGCGGTGTAGTCGCTGACACTCGAGACGATTCCCCGGCGGGACACGCGGGTCGGTCACCGAGCGCGATCGCACGGTTATCCCTCTGAGATGCGATAGAGGTTCGACACCGTCCGTACGATCAGACTGCCGTTGGCGATGGCCGGTGTCGCCAGTGTCCACTCATTCAGCGCGTTCGTACCCAATAGCTCGAATTCAGGTCCCGCCTTCACCACGTAGGTGTCGCCGTCCTCGCTGATGGCGAAGATCTTCCCGTTGTAGGCCCACGGCGACGCCGTGAACAGTGTGCCCCCGCGAGACACGCGCTGGCGTGGGTACACCTCGGCTCCGGTCCGGGCATCATGGCAAATCAAGATGCCGCGGTCGAGCAACGTGTAGTGATAGTCGCCGTAGACCAGCGCCGACGGATTGTAGGACCCTAGCGTGGGGTGAGACCAGACCACATAGTCATTGCTCGTCGCGCCCTCCGGCAGTGAGATGTGGCCAGCCGCCCCGGGTCGAATGGCGTAGACGGGTCGGTTCGGGTCTGCCGTGTAGCCCGAGTTGATGTAGAGCAGTCCGTGTCTGGTGAACGGGGTGGCCACATGAATCGACGACATGCCTTCGAGTCCCCAGAGGTAGCGGCCATCGAGGTCATACGACCGCACACCGCCCGTCCCCGTGGTGACGACCTCGGTGCGGACGTCGTTCTCCCAGACGAACGGGGTGGACCAGTTGGACGCCTCGTCACGGTCAACCCGCCACAATTCCGATCCGGTGGCGGTGTCGTAGGCGGCGACGAACGACTGCGCAAGACTGTCATTGACCAGAAAGAGCCGGTCGCCGTGTACCACCGGCGACGAGGCCGTCCCCCAGCCTTCGCGCATCTCGGGCGCGTCCATTGGCGTGTGCCAGAGCTGGGTGCCGTCGAGGTCGAATGCGAACAGGCCGACGTAGCCCAGATAGACATAGACGCGGTTTCCGTCGGTGACCGGGGTTTCCGAGGCATAGCTGTTCTTTTCGTGCTTGGAGTCGGGCGTCGCCGTGTGCAGGGTGCGTTCCCAGCGAATCACGCCGGTCTCGAAGTCCACGTCGTAGAGCATCCAGCGCAGCGGCACCGAGGGCGTCTCGAGATCGGCCCCGGTCATAGGGCCGTCGAACGATCGGGACTGATACTGGCTGAGCGGTTTGAGCGGGGTCTCCACGCCGGACGTGTTGACGACCGAGGTGATGAACACGTGGTCGCCCCAGACGATCGGAGAACTCCACCCACGGCCAGGAACGTCGATTCGCCAGACGATGTTCTCGTCAGGGCCCCACGTCTCCGGCAGCGCGGGGTCGTTCTCGGCGATCCCGCCCTGCAGGCCGCGAAACTGCGGCCAGTCGGTCTGGGCCGACAGACCGACCGTGACGGTCGTCACCAAGGCGAGTGTGAGCGTGGTTCGAGCCAGGGTCACCGATGGCCTCCCAGGAAGCGAGTGCAGTAGTCAGGGGATATGCTAGCAGCCTGTGGCGAGCCGCCGGGAGTTGGAGCAAGGAGGGTAGGGTCGAATGACGCAATGGATGCGCTTTGAATATGAGGGGACCGTTGGATTCGGGACATTGGCCGAAGACACGATAGACGTGTACGAGGGTGACATGTTCGCCACTCCGAGCCCTACCGGTGCCCGTCTGCGTCTCGGGCAGGTGACCACGCTGACGCCGACCGCGGCTGGCAAGATGGTGGCCCTCTGGAACAATTCACGGGCGATGGCCGAGAAGCTCGGTCAGGTAGAGCCGCCCGAGCCGCTGTACTTCATCAAGGCTAACGGTTCGTATCTTGCCACCGGTGAGACCATTCGGAAGCCGGCATCCTATGACGGCAAGGTGGTGTTCGAGGGCGAGCTCGGGATTGTCATCGGCACCGTTTGCCGCGCAGCGCCGGAAGCCGACAGCGCTCGATACATTTTTGGCTATACCTGCATTAACGACGTGACCGCTGCGGGCATCACGATGCAAGATCCGACGTTTCAACAATGGACGCGGGCCAAGAGCTTCGACACGTTCGGGGTGTTCGGACCGGTTGTCGCGACGGGACTCGACCCGACGACGCTCTCCATTCGCACCGTATACAAGGACCAGGAGCGTCAGAACTACCCAGTCAGCGACCTGTTCATGGGGCCGGCGCGGATCGTGAGCCGGCTGTCACGAGACATGACCCTGCACCCCGGCGATGTCATCTGCTGCGGCACCTCTGTGGGTGTCGGGTCGATGAAACCGGGTACCACCGTCGAGGTGACGATAGACGGGGTCGGCACCTTGCGGAACCGCTACGAGGCGGCGTGAATCGGGGACGACCGGACACGGCTACGCCAGGGTATAATCGCGTCACTCGGCCACAGGTCGTCATGCTCCAGACGGCGCGGAATTCCGCGCGGGGGGTGGAGAAGCGAAGCCATGAGAGCTGATCGAACGCTCCTCGTCGCAGCGGTGATGGCGTCTACCTTTGTGGTTGGCTCTAGGGCCGAGCTTGCGGCCCAGATACTCCAGCAGTCGCTGTTTGTCAGCGTGCTCCGGAGTGGGGACCCGGTCACCGACCTGACGGCTGACGAGTTCGTCATCGAGGAAGATGGAGAGCGGCGGGAGGTGCTACGCGTCGAGCCCGCCGACGTACCGATGCAGGTGGCGATCCTGGTTGACGACAGTCGGGGGTTCGCCCGGAACCTGTCCCACGTGCGGAACGGTCTCGCCGAACTCATCAACAGCCTCCCGGACGGTCAGCAGATCGCCCTGTCGACCTTCGGCGAGCACGTGACGAATATCGTGGACTTTACGACAAACAAAGACGTGCTTTTGGAGGAAGCGTCCCTGTATGCGCCGTTCTCCGAGACCAGCTCGTATCTACTGAACGCTCTCGCGCAGACGGCGGCCGATCTGGACCGTCGCGGCGCCATCCGGCCGATCATCGTGCTCCTTACCTCTGAAGGAGCGAATACCCAGATGTCTCGGGTGAGCCTGGGCCGGCAGGGCGATACACCGATTTCTCCGCGCGGCGGTACCGGATTGGACTACAGGTTCGTGCTGGAGGTGCTGAAGGAGACGATGGTCGCAGTTCACTCGCTGGTCGTGCGCGACGTCGGCATCCCGCAGTTCGCCACCACGCCGGGCTTCTCGACTGCCACGAGAGGCGCGCTCATGCAGGATTCGGGGGATCGCGATCGCGCGTCGTTGCTGCAGCAATTGCCCAAGGTGACCGGCGGTGGGCGCGAGGAGCTGGGAACGACCTCGGCCGTGCCGAAGTTGTTGGCGCAAATGGCCAACGAGATCAGCAACCAGTATCTGGTGACCTACGCGCGCCCCGTGGGGTTGATCCCACCTGAGGAAGTCGAGGTCAAGGTGACCCGCCGCCGGCATCGCGTTCGGAGCACGCCATCCCGTCCCATCATGGTCCGCTGACCTTCGTTCGCGACTCCCCTCACGATCCACCCCGTCCGCCAAGCTCGACGTAGGCGCGGGTCTTCAGACCCGCCAGCCCCCACCCCGGACGGTGTGGTTTGGGCCCCGCTCGCAGGCGTTCATCGATTGGACTCCGGCAGGGCGAAGACGAAGAGGTTGTTGCCGGCGCTTGGCCGCAATTCGGGCGTCATCCGAAGGTTGATCGAGGCGTTGCCGGCGGTCCCGGTACTCACCGCCACATACTGCCGCCCGTCGACGGCGAACGTAATCGGGTAGCCACTGACGGGTGAGCCCAAGTTGATTTGCCACAGGATGGCGCCGGTGTTCTGGTCGAACGCACGGAACCGCCCGTTGGTGTCGCCGCCAAACAGCAGCCCGCCTCCCGTCGCCACGAGCGACATGGTGGCCGCCCGTTGTTCATACAGCCAGTCGGTTCGTCCGGTGTCGACAGAAATGGCCCGCACAGTGCCGAGTTGGTCGGTGCCAGGGGCCAGTTGGTGGCGTGCGGCGAGCGCGTAGGTGGCGTTCCCGCCCTCGGTGGTGGTCAGCAGACGCTGGCACGCGTTACGGAGCGGAAAATACATGGTGTGGGTCAAGGGACTGTAGGCGCCGGCCTCCCAGTCCTTGCCGCCGGCCCAGCTCGGGCAAGCCAGCAGTTCCTGACCCAAGGCGGTGAAGATGAGCTCGGGGTTCTCCGTCACCTCACCCGTCGCGCCATCGATGTCGTTGATGACGTTCTGCGCCACCGTCGGTGTGGCCCACAAGAACTCCCCGGTCTCTCGGTCCAGCGTGTAGACCACCCCGGTCTTGCCCGGAATACCGGTCATCACTTTTCGGACCTCGCCCGGTCGGAGTCGGGGGTTGATCCAGCTGACCGCCGAGGCGTCGGGGGTCACCGCGGTATCGATCAAGAGCCGCTCGTACGGATGGTCGAGATCCCAGTTGTCGTTCAGATGCTGGTAGTACCAGACGATCTCGCCGGTCTCGACATCGAGCGCCAACGTCGAGTTGTGATACAGGTGCGCGTTGTCGGCCCCGCCGAGCATGAACTTCGGCGCCGGTGAGGTGACGGAGGTGCCGATATAGATGAGCTTCAACTCGGGGTCGTAGCTCGGCACCATCCAGGTGCCGACATGTTTCCGGTCTTCGAACGGGACCCCACCCCACGTCTCGTCGCCCGGTTCGCCCGGCCCCGGAATCGTCCGCCGCCGCCAGAGCTCGGCCCCGGTAGCGGCGTCATGAGCCGTGATGACGCAGGCATCGGCGGTCGCGGTGCCTCGGCAGCTTCGTCCCGAAATCACCTTGCCGTCGGCCACGATTGGCCCCGCTGTTTGCAGTGCCGGGTTGACCCGGTAGTCGAGGATCTGCGTTTCCCACGCCATCTCACCGGTTGAGGCATCGAGTGCCATCAGGAAGTCGTCACCGGTGGTATCGAGAATCACATTCCCGTGGATCGCGATGGCTCGCTTGGTCGTCACCAGTCCCCCCATGTGTTCCATGAGGTCGTCCGGTAGTTCGCGGCGGTGCTCCCAAATCAGGTCGCCGGTCGCGGCGTCAATCGCCTGGATCACGTCACCCGGGTTCGGCATGTAGAGCACGCCACGGTACGCGAGTGGCGTGCCCTGTTGATTGCCTCGGTTCATCGCCCGGGTCCACACCATGCGCAGGTCGCCCACGTTGTCGCGAGTGATCTGGTCCAGCGGGCTGTAGCCCCAACCATCGAGGGTCCGGCGCCACATCAACCAATCTTCCGGGGCGGGGTTGTGCAGCATGGCGTCGGTGACCGGAACAAAGCTGTCGGACGCCGGGGCTTGCGCGAACGTTGGAACCGACCACCAAGAGAGGGCGACGGCGAGGATGACCACCGTTCGAAGAACGGGTCTCGAAGCACGAGGCATGTTCAGGCTCCCAGCCCCACGATCTCGGGGCAGTGTCGGCACCACGGAATAGCGCGATTATAGGGGGAACCGAGGTTCGCCCTGTCGACGGGCCAGAAGTGGCCTGTGTCACACAACCCGCCGTTGGTGTCCGGTCGGACACGCGCCGCAGGTGTTCCCGGCGGCGGCGTCGAGACGTCGAGGGTTTTGGTGCCCTCGGCTCCACGGCACAGGTGTTGCGCCTGCATGTCGCTCGGAATCGGACGAAACGTACGGTCCACGGGAGAGACGCGCATGCGACAGCGACTGCGACGACGAGGGATGACAAGCGTGATCGATGTGCTGACAATCCTGCTTGTCGGCTGCGAGTTTGCGCGCGAGAGTGAGCACACGCCCTTGGCGCCGTTGGCGCCTTCCGACGTCACCATCTCGCCGGTGCTCCTGGGTTCTTGGAGCTTCAGTGCAGCGGCGAGCAGTACCGGCGTAGGCCTGCCCTCGGCGGAGTCGTGCACGGATCTGCAATTCACCTTCGACGAGCAGCAGGGAGACACGTACACCGGCACGTTCAGTGCGACCTGTGCGGATGGCATCGTGCTGACTGGTAGCGCAACCGGCACCTACGTCAACGGGCTGGTGACCGTCACCGCGGACGGTCTAGCCACTTCGGGCGGAGTGCAGTGTTCATTCACTCTGAACGGAACCGCACGCGTCGTCGGCGAGCAGATCGAGATCGACTACTCAGGGACAAGCTGTCTGGGCCCCGTGAGCGGATCGCAGGTCCTCACCCGGTAGCGAATGGCGGTTCTCTCGCCGGATTACAGATGCTTCCGCGGTTGCAGGACTAACACGGCCGACCGGTCGCGAGCGGCTCGATCGCGATGGATCGCACGTGAGACGTGATCACCCACTGGTCTCCAGCGTGGAACTCGAGGTGCAGGCCGACACCGACCCAACCGAGCTTGAGACAGCTACCGCCAAGACTCGACCCGTTCAGACGCGCCCGCGTGCCCTCGGGGAAGAACGCTCCGCCTTGGACCAACACCTCGTGCCGGTGTGGCGTGAGGATCGTGATCCGGTAGACGGAGTTGCGGGTGCGTACGACCAGGGTCGTGAAAGCGTCTACGTCGTTCAACCCGATTCCGTCTGCCTGGGACACCGCGTCGGCGAACCCGTGCAGTGTGCGGTGCCGAGGCACGACGGCGGGCGAGCGACGATGCAGGTGGTGGGATGGGCGGATCGTGATCGAAGAGCTGGAGTCCGAGGCCATGGAAACCTCCCCTCGACCGGCAGTATAGGACGAGGACCACGCCGAAGGAAACTCCGACGTTGACGCGGCTGAGAAATCGCACGAGCTGGCCCGCCTCGACCGACCACAGGTCTCAGTGTGGCGCAGGGTTTCAGATCACATTGTGGCGCACGGCTTCAGCCGTGCGATCGCAGGCGTGAAGGCCTGCGCCACAGGGCGCAGACTACTTGCACTTGTTGCACTCGTAGTGGTCCCACTCGCGAGGGCCGAGGTCGATATCCGGTGGTGATAAGTCTGAGTCAGACGGCTTCGTGTCGCTCTGATTCGCACGTCGTCCGGCACGAATGCGGAGGTAGACGCGCTCTTGCGTCGTCACCGGGGCGGCGTCCCCGTGACACACGGTGACGAAGTGTCGTTGGGCTTCAGTCTGCGGCTGGCGGACACCGGTATCCAGTTCGAAAAAGAGCCGGAACCGCTGGTCTATTTGAGATCCTGCCGCCCGTCGGCGCTACTGTTTCGGCAACGCGAAGCTGAGGATGAGGTCGCCGCCGCGGCGGCCCCGCGAGCCGCCGCCGGAGGCGACCGTGACGAACTCCTGTCCGTCCACCATGTACACGGCTGGTGACGCGAAGACGCCGGAGCCGGTGTTATACCGCCAGAGCTCCTCGCCGGTCCTGGCGTCATACGCGAAGAAGTACCCGGCGGTGTTGCTGCCGGTACCGACGAAGACGACGCCGCCCTTGGTCACGACCGCGCCGGCCTGCCCATAGCCTTCGAAGATCTGCCGCCAGACCAGCTCCCCGGTCGTCGGGTCGTAGGCCGAGAAATACCCTTTCGGGCCGCGGCCAGAGTTGAATGGTTGGTCGATCGCGTTGATATACAGCAGTCCGGTGTCGTCGCTGTAGGCGATGGGCCCGTAGCTGGCGCCGCCGCCCATGCCAGGCGCGAAAATCTGGTCCTGGCCCAGAGGCGTGTATTGAGGCACGAGCGTCTTGTCGGCCGCGTGCTCGTCGGGGATGTCGGTGGGGAAGACCGGAGATACCGGCTCCATGACCTCGCCGTTCGCCTTGTGCGGAATCGGCTGGGTTGGGTACGGCACCTCGCCCTCCCGGTCGGTCTCGGTCGATACGGGTGTCTCGATGATCGGATGGACCGGGTCGCCGGTTTCTCGGTTCAAGATATACATCCAGCCGTTCTTGTTCGCCTGGGCCAGCGCTTTGACCGGCTCGCCGTCCACCTCCATGTCGAACAGAATCGGCTGCGAGCCGTTGTCGTAGTCCCAGACGTCGTGGTGCACCAGCTGGTAGTACCACTGGAGCTGACCCGTATCGAGTGACAGCGCGACCACCGAGTCGGAGAACAGGTTGAGGCCCTCCCGCAGCGTGCTGTCGCCGAAGGGGTTGCCCACGGCGACGTACATCATGTTGAGGTCGGCATCGACCGACGGCGTTTCCCAGATGCCGCCTCCCTCACGGCCGCCGCCGTTCCAGGTCGGACCAGCGATGTCCCATCCTTGGTCCGCCTCACTCTGCGGCACGGTATTGAAGTGCCACTCCACCTCTCCCGTTTTGGCGTCGATGGCCAGGACGTGCCCACCCGGGATCCGGCTTTCGCTACGGGTCGACCCGACATACAGCACGCCGTCGTGAATCTGGGGCGCGGTCGTGAACCAGTACCCCATCGAAATGGCGGTTTCAACGTCCGGGTACTGCTGCTTGAGTACGTCGAGAATGACACTGGCTTGCCCATCGACACCGAATCCGGGCAACGGTTCACCGGTCTTGGCGTCGAGCGCGAAGACGAACGACCCGGCCGCGCTGTAGACGACGCCGTCTTCGTAGGTCACGCCACGGTGCCGGAAGACGTAGCCCTGCTGGCGTCCGCCGCCCAGGAGCTCCGTGACGTCGTAGAGCCACAACAGATGCCCATCGAGGGCATCGACGGCGTACACGCTGCCGCGCGAGTCGGTGACATACATGATGCCGTCGATGACCAGCGGCGTCGTCTGATTACTGACGCCATCGATCACGCCATGCTGGAAGAGCCAGCGCGGCGTGAGCAGATGTGCGTTCTCTGGCGTGATCTGGTTGGTCTGGGCGAAACGGCTGCCGGCCAGATCGAGATTGTGGAGCGGCCAGTCGACGTTTTGGGCCACGGACGGTGTCGGCGCGAGCAGCGCAGACGCGATGGTGAGACTGCAAAGGGTGTTGGCGCGGGTCAGATTCATGGGGGACGGTCTCCTTCGACCCGGGAAGTGTAGTCGACCCCGGACAAGATTCCTACGGGCGACGCATGGTTCTTCTGGACCCCGGCGGAGGCGGTCGGCGCTGGCCCGATGTCGATTGACCGTCGAAAATCCGCGTGATACGTTCGCGATCGCAATCATCATGCAGAGGCTCGGTACCGTACGTTCAGGGAGTTGACGATGCACACGACGCGTCGACAGACGTTCCGGCTCGCGGCGTTCGTCGGGCTGGCGACGGCGATGACCTCCGGGGTGTCGGCGGCTCAGACCGCAGCCACGGGAGATGTGACGTTCACCCGGGACATCGTGCCGATTCTTCAGCGTAGCTGTCAGCATTGTCACCGGCCTGACTCGGTGGCGCCGATGTCGTTGCTGACATTCGAGGAGGCGCGGCCGTGGGCGCGCGCGATGAAGAGCCGGACCGCGTTGCGCAATGAGCGAGGCGCGATGCCGCCGTGGTTCATCGAAAAGAACATCGGCATCCAGCAGTTCAAAGACGATCCCTCGCTCAGCGAGAGCGAAATTGAAGCCATCGCGACCTGGGCTGACAACGGCGCGCCTCGTGGCGACCCGGCCGATCTGCCACCGCCAAAGTATGTCGCGGGCGACACGGAGAGTTGGCGGATCGGGACCCCCGACCTGGTCTTGCGGTCGCGTGAAGTCACGGTGCTGGCAACCGGCGCCGACCGCTGGGAGCCGATCGGCATCGTCCCCACCGGGCTCACCGAGGACCGGTATGTCGAAGCTGTGGAGATCCGCGAGGTCAACGACATTCCGAAAGATGGTGCGAGCAATACGGTCGGCGGACGCTTCGTGCTGCATCACCTGAACTATTCGTCGCACGTCGTCGAAGATGAACAGCCGGACGCGTTCACGGCCGACACCACGACGGTGTGGCCGGTTCATGAGGTCGGACGCAACGCCGACATCTTTCCGCCGAACGCGGGTCGCATTCTGGCCGCCGGGTCGGTCTTGAATCTCGAGACGGCCCATCTCCACTCGAATGGACGCGAGACGAAGGCCTATCTGGAATTTGCCTTCAAGCTCCATCCGGTTGGGTACAAACCCAGCGTGACGTGGGTTCGGCGGTTCACCGGCAACGGTGTCGACATTTCGATCAAGCCGACCATGGCCGACCAGGAGCTGCACGCCTACGCCGTGCTCGAGCAGCACACGAAGATTCTGAGCTTCGAGCCCCACATGCACGCGCCGGGGATTCGGATGTGCCTGGAGGCGATTTGGGGCGCCGCCGTGCAGACCTTGACGTGCGCGGGCTACGACCACAACTGGGTGCGTAGCTACGTCTACGCCGACGATGCGGCGCCGCTTCTGCCCGAGGGGACGATCTTGCACGTGATTGGCTACATGGACACCACGCCCGGGAACCGGAACGTGGCTGACCCGAGGAATTGGGGCGGTGGGGGACGGCGGTCCGTGGCCAACATGTTCATCGACCTCGGTGAGGGGATTGCGTTGACCGATGAGGAATTCGAGCGGGAAATGGGTGAGCGGCGTGACCGCCTCGGACTGACCAAGAATGATGTCGTCATTGGCTGTCCGCTATGCCAGGTCCGTTTCCCGTCACAGGAGACGGCTCCCTGACGGGGTGCCCGGCAGCTATGTATTCTCGACTTCTCCTCATCAGTGCCCTGGCCCTGCTCTTCGTCCCCGGCGGAGCCGGCGCCCAGCTCACCTATTCGAGCGGCCAGCCGGTCTCTCCGGCGTTCGAGGGATGGTGGCAGAACGATGACGGGACCTACACGTTGTTCTTCGGCTACATGAACGACAACTGGGAAGAAGAACTGGACGTGCCCATCGGGCCAGAGAATCAGATCGAGCCGGGCGGGCCGGACCAGGGGCAACCTACCCATTTCCTGCCCCGTCGAAACCTGTTTCTGTTCCAGATCGAGGTGCCGGCCGATTTCGGCGACCAGGAGCTGGTCTGGACGCTGACGACCCACGGGGTCACCCATCGTGCGTACGCTTCTCTGCGGACCGACTACTTGGTCGACAAACAGGTGATCGGGACCGAGGTCGGAGCGAACCGCGGCGGCGTGAGTCAGGATTGGCAGTGGAATGAACCGCCGGCGGTGACGCTCGGAGTCGACCAGCCGCGTCGCGTGCGAGTCGGGGAACCGCTGCCGCTGGTGGTGTTTGCCTCCGATGAGGACGGCATTCCGTCGTCGACCAAAGCCGGTGTCACCCTGCGTCCACGCGCGCCTCGGGGGCCGCGTAGTCAACGGCACCCGGCCTACCGTCCACCACAGCAGATCGTACCGGGGAATTCGAATGGGCTGCGCTTGTCGTGGTTCGTCTACCGGGGGAGCGGCGCCGTCGCCTTCGAACCGGTTCAGATGAAGGTGTGGCAGGACACCCGGCCCTACGCCAACTCGCCCTGGGCGCCCCCGTTCGAGATTCCACCGGTGCCACCTGACGGCAAGTGGGAGGCGGTGGCCACCTTCGACGAGCCTGGCACCTACGTGCTCCGGGCCCTCGCGAGCGACGGCGCCCTCTTTACGGCGGAGGATGTCGTCGTCACGGTCACACCCTGACCCTGAGTTTTCCGACGCGGCGCCCGTCTGGCGGCGTTGCTGCGTCGGGCACAGCCCGCCTGGCTGCTCCCTCCTTGCGCCTAGCCAGACAGACGCGACCTCTTCAGACGGGGCTTCGCCCCGAACCCCACGCGACCGCTACGCGGGGGCCCCGAGATCCCCACTCCGCAGCCGCGAGGCGCGCATGTGCGCGCCTAGGGTAAGGGCTCGCTGATATTTTCGGATTACCCGGCGGTCGCGGTCCATCAAGAGCAACGTCCGACCGTTGCTTATAATCAACCTCGGAGGCAGACCATGACCAAACGATGGCCCGTCGATCGTCGGAGGTTTTTGTCCGGTACCGCTGGCGCGATGGGTGCGGCGTTTTTTGGACGTTTCCCGCTCGGTGCGATGGCAGAGCAAGGGGCGCCGCCGGCAGCGCAAGGTTGGGATGCGGGCAACGTCCGTCATCTGCTGCCGACGGTCAGCGACTCGCGGATGCTGCTCAAGGTGTCGTTCGACCGGGCGCTGTCGGCCACGCCCACACTTCGTGTCGGTGCCGGTGCCGTCGTCGGTCGCATGAACGACACGGCGGGCGAGCACTGGCAGTTCTATGCGACCGATCTCGAGCCGGCGCGCCGCTATACGCTCTCGCTGCAGGCGGCTGACGGTCGCGCACTTTGCGAACCGTGGCCGTTGTCGACGTTCCCCTCCCCCGATGCGCGGCCCGAGCGGTTTCGCATGCTGTTCTTTACCTGCGCCGGCGGGCCCGGCGGGTCGTATGACGGGATCGGCCAACGGCAAGGGTTCCTGCCCACGGTCATTCGCAATCGCCTACTTCGTCGGGCGCTCTCCTTCGCGCCGGATGCGGCGGTGGCCAACGGCGATCACATCTACTGGGATCTGCATACCTGGCAGGGCGAGAACGCAGGCCAGCTGAGCGCCAGCGGTCGGCGGTCGAATTTCGACCAGGCCGACACGGTGTTCAGCACGAGCAACGAGACGGCGATGAAGGCGGCGGCTGGACCGCAAATCGTCCCGGTCTACGGCAGCGACTTTCGATCGACTCCGGTGTTCTTCCTGCAGGACGACCACGACCACTGGGAGAACGATGCGGTGACCGACGACATCGCCAGCTTTCCGATCCCGTGGTTTCAGCTCCAGCTGGCTCGTGCGACCCAACAACTGTATTACCCCGAGTTTCTGCCGGATGCCAGTCGGCCGGCCGGGCTCCCCTGGTCGTCCGCCACTGGCCGAGGGGATCTCTCGGAGAGTTTCGGCACCCTACGATACGGAAATCTGGCGGAGATCCTGCTCTACGACGTCCGACGCACAATGAGTCTGGCCGGCCCGAACGCCGTTTTTATCGATGCTCAGGTGGAGCGCTGGTTGATGGACCGGACGGGCGCGTCTGGGGTCAGCCATCTGGTGCACGCCCCGTCGAATCCGTTCGGGTGGAGCGCAGGTAAGTGGGGCGAGTGGTATCCCGATATCCTCGACCGGGAGAACGCGGCCCTCACGACGGCGGTGGCCAAGCCCTACTGGCAAGAGGGCTGGTTGAAACAGCACGACCGGCTGGCGCAGGCGATCGGCACTCAGCCGGAGCGGGCGCCGCTGATAATCAGCGGCGACCTGCATGCCGTCGGGGTGGGACGGATGCATAGGGCGGGACAGGTCAATCTCAGTGCGCGGCCGATCACGACCGTACTGAGCGGCCCGATTGGCACGTCCATCAGGGGCTTCCCGTCGGTCGTCCGGGGCATCGGAGCGACGACGCCCGCGCACCTCGACGTCGAGGAGTCGGTCGCCCCCGTGGAGGACCACGGCTTCACGCTGGTTGATTTTCTGCCAGACCGGATGGTGCTGCAGCAGTTCAAGTGGGACGTCGACCGGGAATCGGTCAACGCCATTGACCGTTTGGAACCGTTCTACCGGACGGAACTACCCAGACCCGGGTGAGATCCGCGCGACCCGCTGACCATCGCGATGCCAACCACACTGACCATCCGCAGTCTGACCGCCCGACCCGTTCTGCTCACCCTCGAGCGACCGGTGGTCGCCCGTATCGCCACCATCACCGAGTGGCCGCTGATCCTGATCGACCTGCTGACCGAGGAAGGCGTCGTCGGTCGGAGTTATCTCGAGCCGTACACACCGAAGACGATGCGGTATCTCGTGCCGGCGCTTCACGATCTGGGTGACCTGCTCAAAGGCCAGCCGGTGGCACCGGCCGACCTGTATCGGACGGCCAGGCAGTCGCTCCAGTTCGTCGGGTATGAGGGGGTCGCGGCCATTGCCGTGTCCGGTCTGGACATGGCGGCGTGGGACGCCGTGGCCAAGGCGGCCGACCAGCCGTTGTGTCGGCTCCTCGGCGGTGCGCTCGGGCCCGTGCGTGCCTACAACAGCAACGGGCTCTGGCTCCACGCCCCGTCGGTCGTGGCGGAGGAAGCGGCGCGGCTCCGTGGTGAAGGGGGCTTCACCGGGCTGAAGCTGCGGCTGGGCCGCGAACGGATCACCGACGACCTCGCGACGATCGACGCGGTGCGAGCCACGGTGGGCGACGACATGCACCTGATGGTCGACTTCAATCAGGGGCTCGATCTGGCGGAAGCCATGGACCGCTGTCGCCGAATCGACGACCTGGGACTGGCCTGGATCGAGGAGCCGATCGTGTATGACGACCTCGATGGATATCAAAAGCTGACCGCGGATCTGAAGACGCCGATCCAGATCGGCGAGAACTTCTTCGGGCCTCGCGCCCTCCACCGAGCCCTGCAGATGGGCGCCTGCGACTTCGTCATGCCCGACTTCATGCGTATTGGTGGCGTGACAGGGTGGATGCGAGCGGCCGCTATTGCCGGCGCCGCGGGGGTACCGATGTCGACGCATCTCTACCCGGAAGTCGCGGCGCACGTGATGCGGGTCACGGACACTGCGCACTGGCTGGAATGGCAAAGTTGGGCCGACCCGATTCTGCGGGAACCATTTGCGGTTCGGGACGGGCAGCTTCACATTCCTGACCGACCGGGGGTCGGCATTGAGTGGAATGAAGACGCCGTGGCGGCCTATCTGGTCGCGTAGCTGGTCGGGTGGCGGGGGGGATCCACGAGTGAAGTCTTGCGTTTGATCGCGGCTGCATCTACCCTGTAATCTCAGAAGACTATTGACTTGGAGCCGCCTCTCAGCCGACCCGTGGTAATCGGCCGACTGGCACCCACTGGAGACTTGAAATGACAGGAAGAGTTCTTGCGGTCTCGCTGGCGTCGGCGATGGCGTTGACGCTCGTGCCGCTGTCGGCTACGGCACAGTCGATGCGGACCCCGGATGGCCAGCCGGACGTCTCCGGTACGTTCACGTTTCGCACGATCACCCCGTTTCAGCGACCCAGTCAGTTCGCCGAGCTGGAGACGCTCGATGCGGAGACCGCTGCAGAATTCGAGGCGTCAGAGAGAACACGCCAGAATCGCGACCTCTTCGACCCGGAGAAGGGTTCGGGTGGCTATGCGCCGCGCGCCGACGGAGGCGTGCTCTCCTACAACGAGTTCTGGTATGAACGAGGTATCGAGTTGACCTCGGACAAGCGGACGTCGCTCGTCGTCGATCCGGCGAACGGCCGTCTTCCGGCGCGAACGGAGTCGGCGCAGATGGCGGCGCGGGAGGCCGGGGCCGATCGGCGCGAGCACATGTATGACTCGTATGAAAACCGCAGCTCGGGCGACCGATGCATCATGGGGTTCAACGCAGGTCCCCCGATGCGGTCGAGCGCGTACAACAACAACGTGATGATCTTCCAGACGCCGGGCTACGTGACCATTCTCAACGAAATGGTGCACAACGCTCGAGTCATCCCGATCGGCGATGGGCCAGACCTGCCGTTCTCGCAACGCAGCGGCGTGTCCCGCGGCCGCTGGGAGGGTGACACGCTGGTCATCGAGACCGACCAGTTCGCCGGCGGGAGCAGTGGGCTCACCTCGACCGACATGCATCTCGTCGAACGCCTGACCCGTCTCGACTCCGACACCGTCGCCTACGAGTACACCGTGACCGACACAACGGTGTATACGGCGCCGTACACGGTCATGATGCCGCTGCGTCGGACTGACGGGCCGCTGTTCGAGTATGCCTGTCACGAAGGCAACATCGGGCTCCACGGAATCTTGGCGGGCGCGCGGAACCTCGAGTTGCTTGGGCGAGAGCTACGTCCGTAGCCGGCTCTGCGGGACTCAAGAAAATCGGGCCGGCACATGCCAGACCTCTGGCGCGTGTCGGCCTGTCGTGTGTACGCCCTGGCTACGACTCTGACCAGAGTCCCTACCAGTCGTTGAACAGACCCGTCGACGGGCTGCTGTCGTCCGTGGCCGGCGCGACGGCCCCGGCCTCGTCGCGGTCGAGAAAACGAACTGCGAACCCCTGTTCCGGATCGGCACTCAACACCTAGCCGCCGTGATGATCGGTTCTGCGTCCGGGACCTCGATGTGCAACGAGAGCTGGTCTCCTGCGGCCACGGTGTTGGCCTGCGCGATGAAACATCCCCCGTCGCTGATGTCTGAGACGCTGATGGGCAGTTGGCCGTTCGGTGTGACACACGTCCCGTGACGACGAGGTCCTGGTCCCCGCTCCGCAAGACGAACTGGCGGGCGAGTCCGGCATCAGACGCCGCGCGCAACTGACCAGCATGCCCGACTTTGAAATGTTCAGGAGCTTGGCGGGGCCTCTCGGATACTAGGTGACCGACCCGATGCCCGGAACCGCGTCACGCGGCAACCGAGGGTCCCGCCGTCGTTCGCTCGCCTGATCATCCCGGGCGGGAATCGCCCGGCCCGGTGTCGGATCTGCCTCGAGTTCTTCGCCCGTAGCCGCGGTGAGCTCCGCTGGGGCCGTAGATAGCGTCATTGTCGTTTCCTGTCCCTTCCCCTCTATCTCAATGGCCGTGCCAAATTCGGGGTCGCGGGTTCCTCGGTCGGCGACGACTCAATTTCGAGGGACGCACTGTTCCGACCACACCAGGCAAGGTAGCGAATCAGACGTGTGTCGGCGTGAAGAACGCGGACGCAGGTCGGTGCCCCTCCCGGCCCACGCCGGGCGTGCGGGACTCGTCGGGTGGCCGACCCCAGGTCTACGGGCCCCGGCCCCGTGGTCGACCGGAGCCGCATCCACCGAATCGGTTCGGGACGGCCCGGGTTTTCGCGCGAATTGCCCACCGGGGCAGGCGCAACGCTGGAATCGATGCGACGCGGGCTCTCGCCCGGACGGCGAGGAGGGCCGCGGTTCCGGATCGGCGGCCGGACGCTGGCGCGTGGCTTGCTATCGAATAGTGACTTGGTTGCCGGAGGGCGAGCCCCGGCGCAGCGTTCGAAGGGAGTGCCTCGTGACGACAATCGGGCTGACCCGCCCGGCGGCGGAACCAGCCGACACCGGCGTGCCGGCGGGAGATGCGCTCGAGGCGCTCGACGCGTTCGATCCGCTCCACCCCGACGAGCCTGACCCCCAACCGCTCGGCTCCGACGCGGGCAACCGCCTTCGGGAGATTGTCGAACATCAGCCCGGCTGCCTCACGGAGGTCACGGCCGGCGGACGGGTGCTGGCCATGAACGCCGCGCATGTCGCTCTGATGGGTGCCAATGGCGTGGGTCAGTTCTATCAGGACTTTGTCTCATTGACGGATCGCGAACGCGTGGACGACTTCGTTCGCCGGGTGAGCCAAGGGGAGAGCGGGTCGCTCGAGTATCTGATGGTCCTGCCCGGCGCTCGGTCGCGAGATGTGGTCAGCGACGCGGTGCCGCTCGAACGACCGTCCGATCATGGCACCGCGGTGCTCATGGTCACTCGGGATCTCACCGACCTGCGTGAGTTCGAGGACCAACTTCGGCACCCGTCGGACAGCGCCACCCAGGCGTCCAAGCAACTCGAGGAGCAGCTCCGGCAGCAGTCAGTGGAGCACCAGCAGGCAGCGGAGGACCGAGAGCGAAAATTCGTGGCTGAGCGCGAGGTGGAGCGCCGGAGGGTCGGACAGGCACTAGACCGAGCCCGAACGTAACTGCTCGAGTTGGACGTGCTACGGAGCCAGCGCGCCGGCCGTGCCCCTGTCCTGGTCGGGGCGGCCTAAGGACCCGACCTGATCGGGTCCTAGCGCCGTCGTGCCAGCAAGAATCAGACGGGTGCGGTGGCGGAGCCGCGTGATTCCCTGACTGACACCGGCACGCTGTCGCGCACACGCCCCCCCACGACGATTTGTCCTACCCGCCTCTTCTCCCTCACACGCCCTGATCGCGCCAGCTCTGGCACCAATCCCGTTCGCCATTGTTGTGTCGCGTGTCAGGTTGTACGATTGACGGATACGTGAGCGTGGTGCCAGCGGTGTCCGTTGGGGCCACGCCATAGGGAGACACCACTGGCGTTCGGCCTGGCTGCAAGTGCGGGCCCTGCTGTCGAGCCCTCCTGTGACGAGACGAACCCGCGAACTGCAGTCACCCGGTCCGTTGGCCTGGCGCGCCTGGTCGCTGATCACATTGATCGGGGCGGTGCTGGGCGGGTGCGGTCCAGCCCGCGATACGTCTACGCCCCCGCCCGCCGCGGTGACGCAGCCTCCAGGCGCGTCCCGCGTGGATGAGCCGTTCGTCGAGGTCGCGGCTGCGGTGGGTCTGGATTTCCAGCATGTGAACGGCATGTCGGGCGAGTTCTATTTTAACGAGATGGTCGGCGGGGGAGTGGCGTTGTTCGACTATGACAACGACGGCGATCTCGACATCTATCTCGTCCAAGGCCACCTGCTCGGCCCCGACATCGCCCCGGGCGACACGTCTGTCGAGCCGGGCCTGCAAGGGCCGGTGACCGACCGGTTGTTTCGCAACGATCTGGACGGCGCCGGGAACCCGGACTCGCTCGGTTTTACCGACGTGACGGCCGAGAGCGGATTTGATGCTCGTGGATATGGAATGGGCGTGGCAGCCGGAGACATCGACAATGACGGGTGGGTCGACCTCTATGTCTCGAATTTCGGACCGAACCAGCTGTGGAGAAACAACGGTGACGGCACCTTCAGTGATCGCACCGTTGCCTCCGGCGCCGACGACGCGCGGTGGAGTGTCAGTTCCGCGTTCCTCGACTATGACCGGGACGGCTGGTTGGATCTGTATGTGGGCAACTATGTGAACTACAGCATGGCCAACAACGTCGAGTGTTTCCACAACGTCCGCACCTACTGTGGCCCGGACGGGTTCGTGCCGGTGCCGGATAGGTTGTTTCGGAATCGAGGCGACGGCACGTTTGAGGATGCCACGGCGGTCTCGCAGGTGGGCACCGAGTACGGACCGGCGCTCGGGGTTGCCACCGCCGATCTGGATGGCAATGGCTGGGTCGACATCTATGTCGCCAACGATCTGTCGGAGAATCGGAGTTGGATGAATCAGGGCGATGGGACATTTGTGAACACCGGTCTGTTCAACGGGTCGGCGCTCAACGACGCTGGTGACGCCGAGGCAGGCATGGGGGTCGACGCCGGCGACTTCGACGGCGATGGAGACGAGGACCTGTTCATTTCGCACCTGGTTACTCAGACCAACACGCTGTATGTCAACGATGGAACGGGGCTGTTCGAGGACCAGAGCGTGCGCACCGGTCTGGGGCCGCCCAGTCTCCCGTTCACCGGATTCGGCACGGCCTGGTTCGACTACGACAACGATGGCTGGTTGGATGTGATCGTGGTCAACGGCGCGGTTGATTTGCTGCCGAGCCTGGTGCAAGCGCGCGATCCGTACCCGCTGCATCAAACGAACCAACTGTTTCACAACCTGGGTAACGGGAGATTCGAAGACGTGTCTGACCGCGCCGGGGCTGCATTCGAGTCGTCCGAGGTCAGTCGCGGTGCGGCGTTCGGCGACATCGACAACGACGGCGATATGGATGTGGTGGTCACGAATAACAATGGGCCGGTTCGCCTGCTGTTGAACGGAACCGGCAATCAGAACCACTGGGTCGGACTGCGAATGGTGGGCGCGTCGACGGCTCGCGACATGCTCGGCACCCGGGTGGCGGTGGTGACCGCGGACCGCGCGCCGATGTGGCGGCGGGTCCGATCGGATGGGAGCTATGCGTCGGCCAACGATCCGAGGGTCTTGGTGGGGCTCGGTGCGACGGAAGCCGTGACCGCGATACGGGCCGTGTGGGCCGACGGGCGCGCGGAGGAGTGGTCCGATGTGACCGTGGACGCGTGGACCACACTTCGGCAAGGGACCGGGACGGCGGTTGACTCGTCGGGCCAAGGGCAGGTGTCACCGTGATGTCCGCCCGGTCCCAGGGTCTACGTACTGTGGTCGCCGCGCTCTGGGGGGCCGGCCTCTTGGCGAGTGCCTGTGGCGAGGCGCCGGCGCCACCGCCGGCCAGTGCCGTCGACGATGTGACGCCGGCCGCCGACCGCGAGGGGCCGCCATCAGTGGCGCTCCCACAGATCGACGGCTTCGAAGCGGACGTCCAGATCCAACTGCGTGACGCACATGTCGCACTGCAAGTCGCCATCGAGGCCCGTACGGTGACCGGCGACCAGTTCGGGCGCATTGGAATGCTGTTTGCCGCCTACGGACTCGTTGACGGGGCCGAAGCGGCGTACCGCAACGCCCAGGCGCTGGCTCCAGTCGAGTTTCGTTGGCAGTACTACATCGGGGTCCTGTACGACACCACGTCGCGGCCCGAGCAGGCGATCCCCGCTCTTGAACGTGCGCTTGAACTGAGCCCCGGCTACGTGCCCGGGTTGGCTCGGCTTGGCGACTTGCTGGCGGGGCAGGATCGCGTCGCCGAGGCGACACGGCGCTACCGCGAGGCGTTGGCGCTGGATCCGTCGTGCAATCCGTGCCTGGTCGGGCTCGGTCAGATGTCCCTGCAGGACCGCGATTTCGAGGCCGCGGTCGAGCATCTCGAGGGTGCCCTGCAGCTGGCGCCGGGAGCGGCCACGATCCGATATCCGCTGGCCCTGGCCTATCGCGGGCTTGGAGAGGACGCCAAGGCGCAGGCGCAACTCGACGCGCGGGCCGAGGCGACCCTGAATACTGGGATGGGGCGCCAGATGGACCGTCCTGGGGTCTTCGATCCATTGCTCCTGGAACTCGATGGTTTGGCGGCCACCGGCAATGTGGCGATCGAAGCGCGCGGGGTGATGGCCGCCCGCCAAGGACGCTGGACCGAGGCGATTGCCGAGTTCAACACGCTCGTGGCTGCCGACCCCGAGAACGCGGTCTCTCGCAATTTGCTCGCGGTGGCACTGCTGACGACCGGCGATCGCGACGGGGCCCGGCACCAGTATGAGGAGACCCTGCGGCTTGATCCGACGCATTCCAGAGCGAACCTGCAACTGGGTCTGCTCCTGGTGGAAGACGGTCGCGAGCAGGAGGCCGTGGCCCGTTTCCGCGCCGCGGTCGAGGCGGACCCGGGGGCCAACATGGCATACCTCAATCTCGCCGGAGCGCTGCTACGCACCGGTGAGGCGGGGGAAGCGGCGGATATCTACGACGCCTTGCTCGCACTCGACCCGAGCAACGCACCGGCACGGCTGGGACGCGCGTTTGCGCTGATTCGGGCCGGGCGTCACGCCGAGGCAAAGACCCGGCTCGAGGAAGACATCTTGGCGCGCCCGACGGAGATGGCGTTCCCGCACACGCTGACGCGGCTGTTGGCCGCGTCTCCTGATGGGAACGTGCGGGACGCGGGGCGGGCCGGTGAGTTGATACAGCAGGTGACACGGGAAGTGCAGAATGGCCAGGCCGCCGAGACGACGGCGATGGTGCTGGCGGAGGTCGGCAGTTTCGATGCTGCGGTCCGCTATCAGGAAATCGCGATCGGGCTGGCCGAAGAGGCCGGGATGAGAGAGCTGGCGGCCGAGATGCGCATCACGCTGGCGCTGTATCGCGGGGGTCAGCCATCACGAGTGCCGTTCAGGCCCAACGATCCAGTCTTTTTTCCAGCGCCGTTCAAACCGCCCGGTGCGTTCGACGAGCCGCCGGCTGCGGGAGCTGGTCCCCAGTAGCGCGCCGGCGGACCGTCCGGTGCGCCGGCCCAGCGAGAGAGAGCCCCGCGACTAGAGGACCGTCGCGGGGCTTGAGTTGTATCCAGGCTGGGCGCGGCTGCTACGGTAGCAGCCGCGGAACAAATTTCGTGAGTCCCTGAACGGGGCCGACCTCGCCGCCGATGACGTTGCCGGCTGCGTCAACCGTGACCCCTTCGCCCATCGATCCGTAGCCACCCATTCCGGAGGGACGCTCGGAGACGTGTTCCGGGACGAAATAGAGCACCTCGCCGGTTCGTGCGCTCCCCACCCGGAGGCCCTTCCGCCAGCCCGGGTTGTAGTTGTCGTCCGACTCCGAGTCGATGGCGTAGAGCATGTCGTTGTCGTCGATGAAGAGCCCGCTGATTCGACTGAACTGATACCAGGTGGCCATATGACCACCTTCTTGGTCGAAGATCTGGATTCGGCGGTTGCCCCGGTCGGCCACGAAGAGACGGTCTTGAGAGTCCATCGCGAGTGAGTGCGGCGCCCGAAACTGCCCGTCTTCGTATCCCCAGGAGCCCCAGCTCTTGATGAACGTGCCGTCGGGGGCGAACTTGGAAATCCGGCTCAGGGAGTCCGGACCAGCTTCGTCCTCGAACTGAGCGCCGTGTCCCTCCCCGACGAAGATGCTCCCGTCCGGCGCCACAAGGACGTCGTTCGGCTGAGTGAGGTGCGTCGGAGGGGCGCCGGCCACGCCCGGTGTGCCGATGGTGAGGAGCACCTCGCCCTCCGGACTCAGCTTGACGACCGTATGCCCTCTTCCGGACGGAGTGGGAGATGGACCCACCGCGGTGACGGTCGCCGCGTCAGCGATCCAGACATTGCCGTCGCTGTCGACGTCCATCCCGTGGGGCCACATGAAGATCCCCGCGCCGATCGCCTGCACGACGGTGCCGCTTGGATCCAGCTTGACGATCGGGTCGACGTCCGACTCCGCGCAGGAGTTCGCGCCACAGCGGTCGCCGGCCCAGATGTGCACACCGTCCACATCGACGTTGACCGCGCTGACCGAACCCCACGATCGGCCGTCTGGCAACGTGCCCCAGTCTCGCTGGGTCTCATAGGGGTTCGGCAGGTTGTTGATCGGTTCGACGTCGGCGTGTGCGGCCGGACCGGTGGCACCCCGCTGGGCCAACGCAGTGAGTGGGGACAGGGCGATGAGTGTGCCGCACAGAGCCGCACACGTGGCCAGGCGCGCGCCTGACGTCTGGACAGGACTGTAGTTCTTGATCATCAGTTACCTCAGTTTGCTGGACAGGTAGACCCGCGACTCACGCGCGCCGGCAGACAAGATGGCCTCCTCGGGCTGGTATTGTCAAGTGGGCGACGGTCGGGAGCCCCCTGTGCGCCCGTCCGGCCGCGCGAGGTGGGACTGGCTTCGCTTGACATCGGCTGGCGCCTCTGCGAGTTTCTCGAGACGCGTCGCCGGACCGAGCAAGAGGAGCACGCGCGTCCGCCATCATGCCAATGACCGAGGCCACGATGAGACATCGATGTAGGCGAGTCCTGGTCGCCGCGCTGGCGTTGGCCGGGGGCGCGTGTGGCGCGTCCGAGCCTCTCGTCGAACCGGGGGAGGCCCCGGCGATGGAGCCGGGCGGCGCACCGTCGGGCCGCGGTGCGGCGGCAGCGGGGGCGGGCGGGACTGGGCCGCGCGGCGACGCGTCCGTGGTGTTCGCGCAACTGAGCCGGGGTGCGTCAACTGACCAGTTCGCCAGGTACTCGCCTGACGGGAGTCGTATCGTGTTCGTGTCAGACCGGGACGGCGGGTTGCGGCTCTGGACGATGTCGGCAGAGGGCGGTGACTCGGTAGCGCTCACCGGCGAGCACAACTTTCTGATCTTCCCGGTGTGGTCGCCGGATGGTTCCCACATCGCGTATGTGTCCGATCGAGACGAGCCGACGAACGTGTGGGTGGTGTCCGCCTTGGGTGGCGACTCGGTTCGGATCACGTCCGACTCCGGCATCGTGTACGACCCGCAGTGGTCGCCGGACGGGACGACCCTGCTCTACCTCAATAACACCGACGGCGACAACGACGTCTGGGCCGCGACGGCGGACGGCAGTGGGGCGAGACAGCTCACCACGACCGGCGTGGCCGGCCCCGCGCGATGGTCACCAGACGGCACCATGATCGCCTTCGCCTCGAGTCATGGCGACACCCGCAGCATCTGGGTGATGTCCGTCGGGGGCGGCGTCGCCACGCAGTTGACCTCCGATGACGGCCAAGACAGCTCCGTGGAGTGGTCGCCGGACGGTACCCGGGTCCTCTTTACCTCGAATCGAGCCGGGAGCCCCAATGTCTGGGTGATGCCGGCCACGGGTGGCGAGGCGACGGCGTTGACAACCGGACGTGGCAACGACAGTTTGCCTCGGTGGTCGCCCGATGGCGCGTGGGTGGCCTTCTGGTCGATTCGCGATGACGAGTCGGACGTCTGGATGGTGCCGGCCGCGGGCGGTCCGGAGATTCAAATCACGAATGACGACCTCGGTCAGGCGCATCTCCGCTGGTCGACCGACGGCACCGCCCTCGTGTTCAGCGTGAGCCAACGCCGTTCCGATATCTGGACGGTATCGGCGGCTGGTGGGACCCGATCGTCATTGACGTCGGACTACGAAAACGCGCGCAGCCCCGTCGTCTCGCCGAACGGCAGGGAGGTCGCGTTTGTGTCGGGCGGGGGCAGCACCAGCGACATCTACATCGTGGATCTCGATGGGGGAGCGCCCCGGCGCCTCACGACGAATCCCGGCGGCACGGCCGGGCCGCAGTGGTCGCCGGACGGGGCGCAGATCGCGTTCGAGTCCAGCCGCGCGGGGAGCACCGATCTCTGGGTCGTGCCGGCGCGGGGCGGTGACCCGAGGCCGGTGACGACGCACCCGGCTCGGGATACCAGTCCGGTCTGGTCCCCGGATGGTGCGACGCTGGCCTTTCTGTCCAACCGCGAAGACGATGTGTCCGAGGTCTGGCTCATTTCCGTCGCGGGTGGTGACGCTCGGCGGCTGACCACGCAAGGCGCGTCGAGACCACGCTGGAGCCCCGACGGTCAGGTCATCGTGTTTCAGTCTTCAGCCGGGGAGGACGCTCAGATGCAGATTTGGCGGGTGCCGGCGGCGGGTGGCACGGCCACGCCGCTGACAGAAGGCGGGTATGCGGCACAGTCGGAGTACGCGCCCGACGGGCAGGCGCTCGCCTACCAGAGCCACGACGGTGTGGGGTTCGACATCTACATCATGCCGGCGGTCGGTGGTGCCGTCACCCGTCTCACCAGCGAGGAGGACGACGATGGCTCGCCACGGTGGTCACCCGACGGCTCGCAAGTGGCGTTTCTCTCCGGCGAGACGGACAGCCGGGCCCTCCATGTGGTCTCCGCGGTGGGCGGCGAGTTGACCCGTCTGACCGACCCTACTGGGGCCATCGGGAGCCACGAATGGCTGCGGGACGGCTCGGCCCTGGTCTACAGCCTCCGAGAGGGGCGGGCCAATCTCTGGCGCGCCGACATTGGGACGCTGCTCAGGTCCGGCACGCGCGGACGCTAGTGTTTCCCGGCGGACTTTCTTCAGCAACCTGCTATTGAGCGATCTGCTCGCCGAACCTGGCTGCCATGCCGTGTTCCCTCGCGAATTGTGCGGTGTAGGCGAACTGCCAGCGCTGCGGTCGGGATCGGTTCCGAAAGCCCCACCTCGCAGCTGCCCTACTATGGGCGATGCCCAGGGCACTAGAATGTGTCGCAATGCGTGAGCCCGAGCCGCCCGACCGTCGTTCTCTCGACGGCCTGCACCCGAGGGCCGCCGCCGATCGGGACACGGGCCTGGCCTGGCTCGTGGCCTTCGGGGTCTTGGTGACCGCCGGGCCGGCCGCCTCGCAGCCACGTTCGCGCGTCGACCCGGCGCTGCCACCCACGCTCGTGTCGGTCGAGGTGGAACAGGCCCCCGTCATGGACGGGATGGTCATGGGTGACCCGGCCTGGTCCGAGGCCTACCCCACGGCAGAGTTCTGGCAGACCCGCCCCGATGAAGGGGAGCCGTCCTCGGAGAAGACCGAGGTGCGGTTCGTCTTCTCCGACACAACGCTCTATATCGGGGTGGTCTGCTATGACGGGGAAGCCGGGGCGATCACTGTCGCGGACAGTCGTCGAGATGCGTCGCTGGACGATGGCGACAGCATTCAGATCATCCTCGATACGTTCCTCGACCAGCGGAGCGGTTTCGTCTTCGGAACCAGCCCAGCCGGTCAGGAGTATGACGGTCAGGTGGTGAACGCCGGCGAAGGCCGACTCGGCCGCAGTACGACCACATCCAGCGGGTCCGGCGCCGGGTTCAACGGTAACTGGGACGGTGTGTGGGATGTGCGGACGGCGGTCTCCGACATCGGGTGGAGCGCCGAGTTCTCCATCCCGTTCCGGACTCTGAACTACCCGTCCCGTGATGTGCAGACGTGGGGCGTGAACATCCAGCGAAACATTCGGCGTCGAAACGAGGTTGCCTACTGGGCGCCCCTTCCACGGCAATACAACCTCCTGCGGCTGTCACTCGCGGGGCACGTGACCGGCGTTCGGGTGCCCCCGGCGGAGGAGCGCGGCGTGAAAATCGTGCCGTATGTGACCGGCGAGATTGGCCATAGCGACGTCCGCGAGCGCACGACGGCCGTTGGCGACATCGGGGTCGATCTGAAATACGCGATCTCCCCCAGCCTGACCCTCGACCTGACCTACAACACGGATTTCGCTCAGGTCGAAGTGGACCGTCAGCAGATCAATCTGGACCGATTTAACCTGTTTTTTCCGGAGAAACGCCCGTTCTTCCTCGAGAACGCCGGGGTGTTCTCGGTGAGCAGCGTTCGCCAGGTGGCTGGCGGGAATCCGGCCCAGACGGAGCTGTTCTTCAGCCGACGCATCGGCATTGGCGCCGACGGACGCGAGATTCCGATTCTGGGAGGCGCGCGGGTGTCCGGCAAGGTGTCGGACACGGTATCTGTCGGGCTGCTCAACATGCAGACGGAGGCGGTCGGCAGCGAGACGCCGGCCAACAATTTCAGCGTGGCTCGAGTGGTGCGAGACCTGCCGAACAGTTCACAGATCGGGGCGCTGTTCGTGAACCGCCAAGCGACGGGTTCCGGGGCGGGGCCCGACAATTTCAACCGGACCGTTGCCGTGGACGGCCGTGTAGGGATAGGGGAGAACGGACAGGTCGCTGGATTCGTGGCCAAGACGTCAACCCCCGGGCTGGAGGAGGCCGACCACGCGTACAACCTGGCCTGGGACTACAACTCAGAGCGGTGGCGGTTTACGCTCGGGTACGTCGAGGTCGCGGATGACTTCAATCCAGAGGTCGGCTTTCTGCGGCGCGGAGATCGTGGCTTTCGAAACATCGACTCCGGGTTTTCGTTCATTACGCGGCCAAAGAACTTTCTCAAGCTGCAACAGATTCGCCCCCACGCGACCTTCAACCGGTTCTGGCTGTTCGACGGGTTCGCGCAGAGTTCCTTTCTGCACCTCGACAACGACCTGGAGTTCAATGACAGCACGCTGATCAAGACCGCGTGGAACATCACCGGAGAGGGGGTCATCGAGGCCTTCGAGATTGCCGATGGTGTGACGGTGCCGATCGGCACCTACAACCATCACGAAGCACAACTCGCCTACGAGTCGAATCGGGGCGCGCCGGTGAGCGTTGGCCTCCGCACGCGGATCGGCGGCTTCTTCGGCGGCCACCGAGCCACCTGGGGGCCAACGATCAACATTCGGACCGGCGATGCGTTCAATGCCGCCATCGAGTGGAGCCGGAACGACGTGGACCTGCCGGGCGGCCACTTCATCGCCAATCTCACGAGTGCCCAGGTCGCCTACAATTTCACGCCGCGCCGCTTTGTGCAGGCCCTGATCCAATACAACGATAGCGCCGATCTGTGGTCGACGAATCTTCGTCTGGGCCTGCTGGGTCAGGCCAATACCGGCCTCTTTCTGGTCTACAACGACACCCGCGGCCTGCACGAGACGATTCCGGCCGGTGGTGGCCGCAGCCTGATTCTCAAGTTCAGCCGGATGTTCGATCTCAGGGACTAGTGTCGGCGGGACCGCGGCCTCGGCGGTCCCCGGGTATACTTTGCGCCTGTCGTCGCGCGAAGGCGGCGAACCGCGAACCACACATTACATCGCAGCAGAGGAGAAGCTACATGAGCGACAGTCTGACCGGTGCGGAATTCAAGGCCGCTCTTCGAAACAACACCCCAAAATTGGGACTATTCATCAACTCGCACAGCACCACGGTCGTGGAACAACTGGCCCACTCCGGTTACGACTGGCTGCTGGTTGATTCCCAACATGGTCCGATGGGCTACGAGACCCTGTCCAACATGATCGGGGGTATCGCGGCCGGCGGGGCCAAATCGCTGGTGCGGGTCACCGGGTACGCGGATCGCGCCGGTATCCAGCAGTCGCTGGACGTCGGGGCCGACGGCGTGCTCGTGCCGTACATCAATACCGCGGACGAAGCCCGCCAGGCGGTGAGCTGCACGCGGTATCCCACGGCGGGGACGCGTTCAGTCTATTTTCCGCAGAAATGCATGAACAAGGGGGGGCTGCTCGGCTACGCCGGTTCGGCCAATGACAACATCATCACCGCGTTGCAGGTCGAAACGGCCAGTTGTATTGAGAACATCGAGGAGATCGCGGCGGTGCCGGGTGTCGACCTGTTGTTTCTCGGCCAGAATGACCTCTGCATGTCGATGGGCCTGTACGAGAAATATCAGTTCCCCGAGATGTACACGTCGCCCGAATTGAAAGAGGCGACGGACGCGCTGAAGGCGGCGGCCAAAAAGAACAACGTGATTCTCGGCCTGTTCCTGTTTGGCACCGATCGTGTGGGTGAGTTCCGCGAGCAAGGCTTCAGCCTGATCAGCATCGGGAACGATCTCCACCACCTCCTGACCCAGGCCGGCGCACACGTGGGGGCGCTGGAAGGCATCATGCCGGACTGGAAGCGGCGTCCGACCGCGTTGTTCTAGTAATTGGATGAGCGGGCAGACCCACGACAGGCTGGAAGGATCAGGGCGCTGGCTATGGGCCCGGATGTTGGGCTTGCTTGTGGTGTGGGTCTGCCTGTCGGCGTCAGCCGGCGCACAGGACGGGACGGCGAATGGCGAGTGGCGGTCCTACGCTGGGGACGTGTGGGGCACGAAGTATTCGCCACTCGACCAGATCACTCCCGACAATTTCGATCAGCTTGAAGTGGCCTGGCGGTGGCGCACCGCCGATTCGCATCTGCCATACGAGAGCGAGCAGGGCTTGTCACTGGCGCCGGCCGCGACGGTGTTCGCACGCCTCGACGAGGCCGACCCCAACCGGTGGGTGACGCGGCCAAGCATCGGGCGCCTCTCCGCCACGCCGCTGATGGTGGCCGGCGTTCTGTATCTCGCAACCCCGCTGTATCAGGCCGCCGCCATCGATGCCCGGACTGGTGAGACCCTGTGGGTCCACAATCCGCGTGTCTACGAAGAGGGGAGCCCGCCCCTGCCCGCCCCCTGGAACCACCGCGGGGTCGCTTACTGGGAGCGTGGCGACGACGCTCGGATTGTCTGGGGAACAGGCGACGGTTTCCTCACGGCGGTCGACGCCAAGACCGGACTGCTGGCGGCCGATTTCGGAGACGGAGGACGGGTCAGTCTCGAGGACGGGCTCCCGCGCGCCCGTCAGCACGCCAGTGGCTTGCCCCCGCCCTCCAGGTCGCCACCGCTCGTCGTCGGCGACCGTGTTATCGTCGGCTCCTCGGTTCATGACTACGTGGCGACCAGAGAGAACCCGCCGGGGTTCGCGCGGGTCTATGACATGCGCACGGGGCGACACGAGTGGGACTTCCACAGCGTGCCGCAGAGCGGCGATGCGTTTGGCGCCGACACCTGGTTGAACGAAGCGTGGCGCTACTCGGGCAACACCAACATTTGGGGCAACATCACTGCCGACCCGGCACTGGGTTACGTCTATCTGGCCACCAGTACGCCGACCTCGGACTTCTATGGCGGACACCGGCTCGGCGACAATCTGTTCGCCGAGAGCATCGTCTGCGTCGACATCGAAACCGGTCAGCGGGTCTGGCACTACCAGTTCGTGCATCACGGCGTCTGGGACTACGACAACCCGACCGGGCCAAATCTGCTCGACGTGACCATCGACGGTCGTCGGGTGAAGGCGGTCGCGCAGGCGACCAAGCAGGGGTTTGTCTACACGTTCGACCGGGTGACCGGCGAGCCGATCTGGCCGATAGAGGAACGATCGGTCTCGACCGACACCGATCTCGCCGGTGAGTTGTTGGCGCAAACGCAGCCGTTTCCGACCCGCCCAGCCCCGTTCGAATATCAGGGCACGTCCATCGACGCCCTGGTCGATTTCACGCCGGAGATCCGGCAGATGGCGGTCCAGGCCGTCGCCGGGTTTCGCCTCGGCCCGCTGTACACGCCGCTGTCGTTGCGGGGCACCATCTTTCGTCCTAGCGCGGGAGGCGGTGCCAGCTGGGGTGGGGCCGCCGTCGATCCGGAGACGGGCCTGCTGTATGTGCCGTCACGCAACGTGCATACGGTCATGCGGTTTCGTGAGCCGGTGCCTGACGATGAGGCGACCCTGCGCTACCTGCTCAGCCAGGGCGGGGCCGAATTTCTTGCGGGGGGGAACGAGCGCCGGCAGCCACAGATGCCGGAGGGACTCCCACTCTGGAAGCCGCCGTATTCGCGGATGACCGCCATTGACATGAACACCGGTGAGCATGCGTGGATGACCCCGACTGGCGACGGTGATCGGATCCGGAACCATCCGCGATTGCGCGATCTCGATCTCCCTCCGCTGGGGGGCGACGCGGGGCGGAATGGGCCCGTCGTGACCAGCACCCTGGTCATCTACACCCTCACCGCCGGCGGCACCAACGGCGGACCGCGTCTGGTGGCCTACGACAAGGCCACCGGCGAACCGCGCGGGGACGTCGATCTGCCGGGGGGCGCGATCGGAACGCCGATGACCTACATGTTGGACGGCCGTCAATACATTGCCCTGACCGTGGGTGGCGAAGTGCCGGCGCTGATCGCACTGACGCTCGCCACGTCGTAGCCGCGGGTCAGTGTCCTTCGACCCGCCGGAGCACCGTCACCGTGCGGACGTGCGCGACGCCGAGACCCAAGGATGTCCGTCCGGTTGCAGCCGGCGACGTGACAGTCGTGTGAGAATGGTCGCCGGTGAGACCGCGCCAGCGCGCGGCACGGCCGCGCTCCGCGGCCGTCGACGGAGGTTAGAAACGATCATGTCCAGCGATAGTCAGGCTTCGAACGATCTCGTCGCCGTGTTTGACACGGTGAAAGGGGAAATCCGCGTCACGCTCTTTCCGACGGAGGCGCCGATGACGGTGGCCAACTTCGTCAACCTGGTGACACGCGGCTACTACAACGACCTAAAGTTTCATCGGGTCATCGCCAACTTCATGGTGCAGGGCGGCGACCCCACCGGGA
>JAPYUM010000120.1 GCA_029940535.1 Vicinamibacterales bacterium | reverse complement strand
CTAGGTTTCCTGGCGATCCGTCCGCCTGGCGGCGTTACTTCGTCGGTCACCCCCGCCCGACCGGGCGGGGCTGACGCCTGCATGCTCCCTCGACCTCTTCAGACGAGGCTACGCCCCGAACCCCACGCCGGCCCTCGCGGGGCCCCGAAGCCCACTCCGATCCCGCGGGCCGACAGACGGGCGCCTCGTCGGAAAACCCAGGCGACGCTATACTGCTTCGACTTAGCGGCCGAGACGGAGCCCACAACCGATGATTCAGACTCGTTTTACCAACACCTTCGGCATCGAACACCCGATCGTGCAGGGCGGTATGCAGAATGTCGGCATCGCGGAGCTGGTGTCGGCGGTGGCCAACGCGGGCGCGCTCGGCTTTCTCACCGCGCTGACTCAGCCGTCACCAGAGGCGTTGACGGCCGAAGTCACTCGTACGCGGGGCATGACGGACAAGCCGTTCGGTGTCAACTTGACGATCCTGCCGACGTTGAAACCGGTGCCGTACGACGAGTACGCGCAGGCAATCGCCGAGTCCGGAGTCAAGATTGTCGAGACCGCCGGGAACAACCCCCAGCCGTTCCTCGCCGGCTTCCAGGCGGCCGGCATCAAGGTCATCCACAAGTGCACGTCGGTGCGGCACGCGATCAAGGCGGAGTCGATCGGATGCGACGCCGTGAGCATCGACGGGTTCGAGTGCGCGGGTCACCCCGGTGAAGACGACATCCCCGGGCTCATCCTCATTCCGTGCGCGGCCGACCAGATCAATGTTCCGATGATTGCATCAGGCGGATTCGGTGACGCGCGAGGCCTGGTGGCTGCGCTCGCACTCGGCGCCGACGGCATCAACATGGGCACACGGTTCATGGCGACACGCGAGGCGCCGATCCACGACAACATCAAGCAACAACTGGTCAACGCGTCGGAGCGGGACACGGCCCTGATCTTCCGGACGCTGCGTAACACGGCGCGCGTGTTCAAGAATCAGATCGCGGAAGAGGTCCGCACGATCGAGGCCCGCGGCGACGCGACCATCGATGACATCAAGCACCTGGTGGCGGGAGAGCGGGGCCGAGTCGCCCTCAAGTCAGGAGAGACGAACGGGGGGGTCTGGTCGGCCGGTATGGTGGCGGGACTCATTCACGACGTCCCGACCTGTCGGGAGTTGGTGACGCGGATCATGACCGAGGCGGAAACGCTGATCGACCTCAGGTTGACCGCCATGCGAAAGGAGCCGGCACTACCGGTTCGACGCCCGGTGCGGATACAATGAGGGCCGTTCTCGACTGACCGCTTGCACGGAGCTTTGACAGATGAACCCGATTGTCTTGTTCCTCGTCACCGGTGTCGGAGCGTTCGCTCTGCACCTGCTGATGATTTTCGTCGTCGTTCCGAAGAAGAAGTAGCCCCTCCGCGCGGTTCGGGCTCGGTTGTCGTCCAGACGTCCGCCGCCCGCCTCCCTCTTTGCACGTCGGCCGGGCCGATGGCGCTGCCTGCTGTCCATGCGTTCCTCGAGCCAGGGCGCCGGGGTGGTTGTACCCGGCGTGGCCACGGCACGTATAATCGGAAGACTCTCCTTTTCAACGGAGGAACACAGACCATGCGAGGTTTTCTATCCGGCCCCCGCGCCACGCTGATCGCCGTCGCCAGCCTCTGCTTCTTGGCTGGCGGGTTCGCGCACGCCCAGGATGTCAAAGCGACCGTCGAGATTCAGCCGGCCGACGGAGCGGCGATGAGCATGGACTACTGGATGGGCAACGACGCAGTCCGGATCGACATGTCGCAGGGCCAAGATATCTCCCTTGTCTGGACCTCAGGCGCCTCGTCGAACATGCTCATGATTCAACACGCCGAACGTCGCTACATGGAGTGGGGCGAGCAGCAGTTCCAGATGATGCGTCAGATGATGCAGCGTGTAGGCGGCGCCGGGGGCAGTGACGCTGCCGACGATTTCAACCTCGACAACATCCGCTTCGAACCTACCGGCGAGACCGAAACCATCGGACCGTGGCGCGCGGAGGGCATCCGG
The DNA here is from genome assembly GCA_029940535.1 of Vicinamibacterales bacterium. Classification (GTDB taxonomy): domain Bacteria; phylum Acidobacteriota; class Vicinamibacteria; order Vicinamibacterales; family UBA8438; genus UBA8438. The sequence continues at coordinate 9,395 of JAPYUM010000120.1, read as the reverse complement.
ATGACCGGCACGGAACCTGGTCAAAACGGCACCTTCTGGATCGCACCCGACCTCGACGTCGGCCTCTTCGAGCTGTTCGCCCGGATGGGCGACGCCCTCGAAGCGATGCAGATGCCGATGATGGGTGGCGGCGCCGGTGGCGCGCAGTCGCAGGTGCTGCGGTACACGCAGATGAAGAACGCGGCCGGACTGCCGGAGGGCGGCGTGGTGCGGCTGAACATGGACGATGCGAGCGGCGTCAGCACCATCACCCTGGCATCGCTCGACGAGGGCCCGTTCGGCGAAGATCCGTTCGCAGCACCGGCCGGCTACGAACAGATGCAGATGCCGAACTTTCCGGAGTAGTCTCCGATGACGCGGTGTATGGGTTCGGCGTTTCCGAGGGCCATGAGAGGACCGAGAACATGAAGTCGAAACTAGCGACACTCGTACCAATGCTCGCCGTCGCGGCGGCCGTCGTGGGGATTCCAGTGGTTGCCGGTGCGACCGACTATCACCACATGCATCTGACCGCCCCCGACGCGAAGGCCGCCGTCGCCTGGTATGTCGAACACATGGACTGCGAGGGCTTCGGGCGCGAGAACGCCTGTCAGATCGGCGATGTGCAGCTCATCTGGTTCGAGCGTGACCCGACCGACGTCAGCGTCGGCTCGGGGGTCGACCACATCGGCTTCTCGTTTCCGGACCTGGAAGCCAAGATGGCGGGGTGGGAGGCAGCCGGCATTGACCTCGAGGGGCCGATTCGGGATGTGCCGGGTCTCTTCAAGCTTGCGTTCCTGAGCGATCCGTGGGGGACCCGGATCGAAGTCGTCGAAGACGCGGAGTGGCCCGACTTTCACCACATCCATCTCAGCTCGGCCGACCCGGCCGCCGCCTTGACTTGGTATCAGAACATCTTCGGCGGTGAGCGGGACAAGCTGAAAGGACGAATCGACGGTATCCGGTACGGCGGAGTCTGGCTGGTGGCCATGGAACACCCGGATGGCGCCCCGGCCCCGTCCAAGGGACGCGCGATCGACCACCTGAGCTGGGGTTTTTCAGATCTGGACGCGGCCGCGATAGAAATCAAGGGTAAGGGCGTGCCGTTCGACATGGAACCGCGTCCGTACACGAACCCGCTCGGTCAGGACATGAAGATCTCGTTCGTCTACGGTCCCGACGACGTCTGGATCGAAGTCGTCCAACCCGGAAGCTAGCGACAAGACGGGTGGGCTATCCCTGAACGCAGCGGCGGCTCGCAGCCCGTTGCCGGTTGTGGCATCAGCCTACCCCACCGGTTGTCGCCATACCCCTAGAACCGACTTCCCAATGCGATGCAGGAGAATCGGATCGAGGAGCCGTGACACCGGGACCATAAGGCGATCCCACGTCGCGAGTTGCCTCTTGGTCGGCAGGCCCTGCCGGAGGACGAACTGGGCGAGCGAGGCAAGCAGCCCAGCCGAATCTAGGTAGACGAGGGTCTCCCGCGTGAGCTTTGGCGGAGCGCTCGCTAGCAAGCTCTCCCGGTCATACCGCCGAAAGTGCCCGATACGCTCGTCGAAGGGGCTGTACTGGAACTGGTGAGCAGGCGCGTAGACCCCCAGCAGGGCGCCGGGCTTCAGCCATCATCTCCGTCCCACCGTCGCGCGAACCACGCGTTCGATGGTCAGCCCCTGCACCACGATCGAAAAGACGACCACGCCGTACGTCGCGGCCAGTATCGAGTCGCGAACCTGGGACGGCGGAAGCGACAGCGCCAGCGCCACGGAGATACCGCCACGTAGACCACCCCACGTCAACACCGGAATCGCGCCGGGGGTGAAATCGTGCCACCGCCCGAGCGTCTGGATCGGCACGCTGACGCTGATGAACCGCGCGCCGAGCACGAGCGGGATGGCCACGACCGCAATCCATATCGTCATCGGCGTGATCGTGAGTGCAAATACCTCGAAGCCTATGGCGAGGAACAGTAGCGAGTTCAAGATCTCGTCGAGCAGCGACCAGAACTTCTCGACATGGTCTCGGGTGCTGGCGCTCATGGCCAGGCGCGTGCCGTGATTGCCGATGAACAGACCCGCGACCACCATCGCGATCGGTCCCGACACATGCGCCCGTAACGCCAGGGCGTAGGTGCCCATGACCAGCGCCAGGGTGATCAGCACTTCGAGGTTGTGCTCGTCGATCGCCCGCATGGCCCGGTAGGCGACATAGCCGCCCGCCAGCCCGAGCAACGTGCCGCCAACCGCCTCGGTGAGGAACAACTGTGCGATACCGCCTGGGGTCAACGCCGCGCCGTGCCCATCGCCTCCCGTCGCGATGGCAACGAGAATCGTGAACAGCACGACGCCCACTCCATCGTTGAACAAGCTCTCACCGGCGATCTTGGCTTCGAGAGACGCCGGCACGTCGGTCTGCTTCAGAATCGCCAGCACCGCGATCGGGTCGGTCGGTGAGATCAACGCGCCGAAGACAAGACAATACGCAAATGGGACGTCGAGCCCCGTCAGCCCGGTCAGGAAGTAGGCCGCCACCGCGACCAGCCCGGTCGACAGCAGGATGCCAACAGTGGCGAGCGTGGCGATGGCTGAGCGACGGCTCAAGAGATGGTCGAGGTCCACGTGGAGCGCGCCAGCGAACAGCAGAAACCCCAGCATGCCGGTCATCAAGGTGTCGTGGAAATCGATGTCCGTAAGCGTGGCGCGCACCATGCCTTGGAGCCCCAGCGCTGGAACCAGAGCGTCGACCAGCAACCCGGCGAACGACACACCGAGGGCGATCACCACGAGCCCGATGGTGTGGGGCAGCCGGAACCACTTGTGGTTGACCCACCCAAACACGGCGGCCAAGGTGACGACCAGCGCGATGAGATTGAAGAGGGAACTGAGGGACACGGTACTAACGGCGCTTTCGGACTGTCTTCTTGGTGGTCTTTCGCCTCGGTGTCGGTCTGGGCGCCGCGGCCTTGGCTTCATCGAGCGCACCCAGCGCAACGCTGCGCTGGTGCGCCGCCATCACCGCCTTCGACAGCACGGTGCGGAACCCGCCTTTGTCGAGCTGGTAGATCGCATCGGCCGTCGTCCCCCCCGGTGAGGTCACCATGTTGCGCATCTCGGCGGGGTGCACGGGCGACCGCTCGGCGAACATCGCGGACCCGCGCACGGTCTGGATCACCATGTCCTTGGCGTCGTTGCGCGACCAGCCTAGATGCACGGCGGCATCAATCAGAGCCTCCATCAGCATGAACACATACGCGGGTCCGCTACCGCTGACGGCGGTCGCCTTGTCGAGAAAGCTCTCGTCGCGGACAAATAACTGCTTGCCGAGCGCGCCGAGGATGGCACCGGCCTGCTCGCGCTGCTTTTCTGACACCGCATCAGTCGCGGTCCAGACCGTCATGCCTTCGCCGATCTGCGCCGGGGTGTTGGGCATGGTCCGAACGATCGCCTCATGGTTCAGCCCGGCCGCCATCGAGGAAATCCGGGCGCCGGCCACGATCGAGACCACCAGCGTCGACGGCCGGAGGACACTGCTGAGATCGGCACATACCGTTGACAGGACCTGTGGCTTGACCGACAACACGACGATACGCGCCTTGCGCACCGCGGCGCGATTGTCGGCGGTCGTCCGCACGCCGAACAGGCGCTTCACCTCGTCAAGGCGTGCCGGGTGGAGGTCAGCGGCCGTAATCGCTTCCGGCTCGACCAACTTGTGACGCAGCAAGCCGCCGATCATCGCCTCACCCATCGCCCCGGCGCCAATGAAGGCGATCGGGGCGCCATGCAGAATCGTGGACCGTGTCAAAGAAAAGCTCCTTTCGACTGAGTCGAAGCGTCTATGTTACCTGGGGAGTGAACTCCGGTATCCTTCGTCAGACCGTCATCTGGCAATTTGACCCGAGCGGCTGGGAAAATCGCCCTGTCCCGGCGACACCCCGCATGGATCCCCTGACCCATACGCTCGTCGGCGCCAGTCTGGCGCAGACCCGTTTCGGTCGGGTCCGGTTCGGCACCGCGACACTGGTGGTCGGGGCCAACCTGCCTGATCTCGACGCCGCCACCTATTTCTTCGACAGCCAGCTGTCGCTCGGATTCCGGCGCGGGTGGACCCACGGTGTCCTGGCGATGGCCCTGCTCCCGGCGCTCCTCGGGTGGGTCATGGGCCAGGTCGATCGGTTCCGCTGTCGACGGGACCCGACCGCCACCCCGGTCTCACCGGGGCGGTTCATGGCCCTGTCGTATATCTCGGTTCTGTCCCACCCGGCGCTCGATTGGCTCAATACCTACGGGGTCCGCCTGCTGATGCCGTTCGACGGCCGCTGGTTCTATGGTGACAGCCTGTTCATCATCGATCCCTGGGTCTGGCTGCTCCTGGGAACCGTGACGATGCTGGCCCACAGTGGGTCGCGGCCCCAAGCCGCCGGTTGGATCGCGCTCGGCGTCATCGTCACCATCCTGGTCACCGGATTCCCCGGCATGCCGACCGCGATCCGCGTGCTCTGGTGCCTGGGGGTCGCGACCGTCGTGGGGCTCCGCGTCTGGGGCGGACTCCAACAAACCCTGCGACCGGTCGCCACCGTCTGTCTCCTCTTGGTCGGGGTGTACCTGGCCGGCATGATCGGCAGTTCGCAGGTAGCCCGCAGCCAAGTCACGGCGTGGGCGCGGGCGCGTGGAATCGAGCCGCGCCGCATCATGGTCGGACCCGTGCCGGCAGACCCCTTCCGGCGCGAGGTGCTGATCGTCGACGACCTCCACTATCACCGTATCCGGCTGGACTGGCTGGCAGACGACCTCATCACTCCTGTGAACCCGCAGGCGGTGATCGGTGACGACCACCCAGCCACTGCCGTAGCGTTGGCCTCACCTGAACTGCGGGGATTCGCAACCTGGACGCGGTTCCCGAGGTTCAACGTCGAGGCCACCGCCGACGGCTATCACGTGTCGGTGGCCGACATGCGCGGACTCGGTGGCGGCGTCGTCGAACTCGATCACGAGCTACACCCGATCGCACGCCGTCCCTGAGTGGTCTCACGCACTACGCACCCGCCCACGTTGTCGCCGAAGGGGCGGGGTCTCGGGCGAGGCGTTCGTTGCCTGAAGAAACGTACGACACGACCGTCGTCGGCCACTCGTTTCCTGCCCCGGCGTCGTGCCACCGTCCGCTCGTATACTGTGGCCGGAGGCTTTTCGCATGACACGACTCTTGCTCGCGGCCGCTCTATGCTCGGTTTTCTCAGTTGTCCCGACCGCGGCCCAGGTCAACGCCGACACCATCTATGACGTCGTCGAGCACCACACCGTCGACAACGATGGGGTCAGCATCCACTACGTGACGCACGGGGAGGGCCCGGCGCTGCTGTTCATCCACGGGTTTCCCAACCAGTGGTACGACTGGCGCCACCAGATGGCGGCCCTGTCCGACGAGTACCAGGTCGTGGCGATCTCGCTGCGCGGATACAACCGGAGCGACCGTCCCGCAGGGGTGGAGAACTACGACGTCGAGCATCTGACGGCGGACGTGGCGGCCGTCATCGCTGACCTCGGGCGCGACCGGGCGATGATCGTCGGCCACGACTGGGGCGGCATCGTCGCCTGGTCGTTCGCCGAGCGCTATCCCGAGATGACCGAACGGCTCGTCATCTTCAACCGCCCCCATCCGCGGTCGCGTAAACGCGAGATGGCGCTGAACAACGAGCAGAAGCGGCGCAGCGCGTACATCGCGCGCTTCACCACCAATCCAGGCGACCTCGGCGGCATGAACGCGGAACAACGGGCTCGACGGTGGGAAGGTACCGTCTGGTACGAGCGGTATCTGGAAGCGTACCGCCGGTCGGACTACGAAGCGATGTTGAACTATTACCGCGCGTACTACCCGGCCCCACCTTGGATGGTCGACGACTCACCCATTGTGCCCCTCGACATCCCGGTGCTGGAGTTTCACGGGCTGGATGACGGCGCCTACGTCAACGAGTCACTCAACGACACCTGGGTATCGATGGGAAGAGATTTCACGCTGGTGACGCTACCGGGCGTCGGTCACAACTCGCAGAATACGGGCGACATTCCGTTCGTCACCAACATGCTCCGCTCATGGCTGACGTTACAAAGCGCGCGACCTTGATTGCTCACGATTTCGGGGTGCTCGCAATCTCCGGCGCATACGATCCGAAGCTCCACAGGTGCCCCTCGGGGTCACGCGCGACGTATTCGCGCGACCCGTATGGCGTTTCCTCCATCGGCGTGACGATCTCGGCTCCAGCCGCCTTGGCGTGGTCGTGGTGCGCGAGGACATCGTCGACGTGGACGTAGATGCCCTGGGTCGTGCCGCCGGCCTCGGCGGGCGTCTTCATATTCATCTCGTCTGGTTCAGCCGTCCCGATCATCACCACGCCACCACCGTAGCGGAGCTGGCCATGGGCGATGGTCCCCTTCGGTCCCGGGACGATCATCTGCTTCTCGAACCCGAAGGTGTCGGCCAACCACTCGAATGCAGCGGGTGCGTCCTCGTACCGGAGAAAGGGGAAGATGCGCGTCGGCGTATGGCTCATGTCCTTGATACTCTCCATATCTCGACAGAAAGTCACGCGGTTGGACGATGTCCCGTCATCAGTATCTCCACTTCGACGTGTTTACCCGGCGCCCGCTGGCGGGGAACCAGCTCGCGGTGTTCCCACACGCATCCGACCTCGACGCCGACGTCATGCAACGTGTGGCCCTGGAGATGGCGTTCCCGGAAACCACTTTCATCCTGCCGCCGCAAGACCGGGACACGGACGTGAAGATGCGCATCTTCACGCCGCGCCGTGAGTTGCCGATGGCCGGACACCCCACCATCGGCAGCACGTTCGCGCTCGCCCGGGAGGGCGTGATCGGACCGGATCGCGATGAGATCGTCTTCGAACTTGGGGTCGGCCCCACGGCGGTCTCGTTGGAATGGGCAGACGACGAACTCACATTTGCCTGGATGCGGCAGCCGCTCCCCGAATTTGGCCCGGTGATCGAGGCACCGATGGCTGTGGGCGCGACGTTGGGACTCGACCCCGCTCAGCTTCGCGCCGACCTGCCCGCGCAGGTGGTCTCGTGCGGGATCCCGGTGCTCTTCGTCCCCCTCGTGACCCGGTCCGCGGTCGACGCGGTCCAGTTCTCGGTCGCCCCCATTCAAGCGGTGTTCGACCAGCACGGCCTGGAGGTGCTCCCGGTGTTCGTGTTCTCACTCGAGTCGGGACACGACGACGCCACCGTCTACAGCCGCATGTTCGCCCCGGCGTTCGGCATTCCGGAAGACCCTGCCACCGGTGGCGCCTCCGGTCCGCTGGGTGCGTATCTGTTGCGTCATGGCGCGGTGTTGGCGAAGGCGGCGCACCAGATGATCAGCCTGCAGGGGGTGGCGATGGGTCGGCCGAGCCGAGTGCATATTTCGATAGCATCCGAGGGCGGTTCAATCACATCCGTGCGGGTTGGAGGCGCGGCGGTGCTGGTGGCTGAAGGCGTCCTATCCCTGTGACCAGGCGCCGGTGTGACCGATACGCCACCTCCCCATGCGGATGCGCTGCCACCTTGGGGGGTCCGCCGGGGGTCTAATGCGGTACCATACGGGTTGAAATCGATCAGACCTGCTGAGGGGGCCCGAATGACGCTTCGGTGGCGGCCGGCAACGTTGTCTCGATGGTGCGGGCGTAGTGCGTCCGGGCTGGCGATACTGACGCTGGCCTATCCCGTTACAGCCGCGCCAGAACCGCAGCCGACGGGTGGTGCGACACAGTCCCCAGTATCGAGCCAGCAGGAGTTACTGGACGACTACTGCGTCCGGTGTCACAACGACCGACGCCTTGTGGGCGGACTCTCGCTGGACCGGGTCGACCCGACCAACGCGAGCGCCGATGCCGAGGTGTGGGAGAAGGTGCTGCGGAAGCTGCAGGCCCGCTCGATGCCGCCGGTCGGAGCCCCGCGACCGGACGAAACGGCCTATGTCAATCTGGTCGCCTCGCTGGAGACCGGGCTGGATCGCGCGGCGACCAGCCGCCCCGACCCGGGGCGTCCGGCGTCCTTCCACCGGCTGAATCGAACCGAGTATCAGCATGCCATCCGCGACCTGCTCGCGCTCGATGTCGATGTGACCACTTGGCTCCCCGGCGACGACGCCGCGTATGGGTTCGACAACAACGCCGGGGTGCTGTCGATGTCGCCGGCGCTACTCGATGCCTATCTGTCCGCCGCCAGCAAGGTCAGCCGACTGGCTATCGGGGACCTCACGGCTGGCGCCGATGTGACCGCCTATCGCTTCTCGAAGGCGTTGTTGCAGGAAGCGCGACACAACGAGTTGCCGTTCGGGTCACGCGGAGGCGGCGTCGCACGTCACTACTTCCCGCTCGACGGCGAGTATGTGGTGAAGCTGGACCTGGCCGGACCGCGCTCGCAATCGGAACGGATCGAGATTCGGCTCGACGGTGTCAAGGTCGGCGACGTGTCCTCCGAGGCCAGGCCAAGCCTGCTGGGCCCGGTGGAAACCGAAGTCCGCATCACGGCAGCGGCCGGCTCCCACACGGTGGGGGTGGTGTTCCTCAAACGGATGCTGGCCCCGGAAGGTCGCTTCCCCGCCTATTTTCCGTGGGCCAACAGCGCGGTGTTCGCCACCACCACCGGGGCCAGTCAGTATCTGCACGTCGATGGCATCGAGATCACGGGACCCTTCTCAGCGACCGGGACCGGTGACACCCCGAGCCGGCGCCGGATCCTCAGTTGCCGCCCCACGCCTGGGGACGACAACGCCGAAACCGAGTCGTGCGCTCGCGAGATTCTGGGCACCTTGGCGCGCCGCGCCTATCGACGGCCTGCGACTGCCGACGACCTCGACACATTGCTGCCGTTCTACCGCCAGGGGCGCGACCAGGGCGGTGACTTCGAGGCAGGTATCCGGGTCGCGCTGACACGGCTGCTGGTCGACCCCGACTTTCTCTACCGGACCGAAGTCGACCCGCCCAACGGTTCGCCCGGCGCACCCTATCAATTGAGCGACCTCGAGCTGGCGTCGCGACTGTCCTTCTTTCTGTGGAGCAGCATTCCTGACGACGAGTTGCTGACCCTGGCCGAACAGGGCCAGCTGACGAACACCGAGGTATTCGACCAGCAGGTGCGACGGATGCTGGCGGACGAGCGCGCGTCAGCGCTGGTCACGAACTTTGCAGCGCAGTGGCTGTTTCTTCGCAATCTGCGCATGGTGTCGCCTGACAGTTTCCAGTTCCCGGAGTGGGACGACGACTTACGGGAGGCGATGGCGCGGGAAACGGAACTCTTTCTGGACAGCCAGCGACGCGAGAACCGTCCCTTGGGCGAGCTACTGACGGCCAACTACACGTTCGTCAACGAGCGTCTGGCCCGCCACTACGGTCTCTCGGACGTCTATGGCAGCCAATTCCGACG
>JAPYUM010000119.1 GCA_029940535.1 Vicinamibacterales bacterium | reverse complement strand
GTCGACCCCGGCACGGCCCGCTCCTCGATCGGCCAGATCGGCTCACCCGTCTCCCGATCCAGCGCGTAGAGGAACCCCTGCTTCGTCGCCTGGAACAGCCCCTGGACCGGGCGGCCGTCGACCTCCACATCCATCAGCAGTGGCGGCTGCGAGGTGTCGTAGTTCCAGATGTCGTGGTGGATGAACTGGTAGTGCCAGCGCCGCTCGCCGGTGTCGGCGTCGAGCGCGATCACGGCGGTGCTGAACAGGTTGTCACCCGGGTGGTGCCCACCGTAGTAGTCGATGGTCACGCCGTTGGTCACGACATAGACCAGCCCGAGTTCAGGATCCGCGGTCATGGGCGCCCAGGACGAGATGTCGCCCGTCCACTCCCACGCGTCGTCTTCCCAGGTCTCGTGGCCGACCTCGCCCGGCCGCGGGATCACGTGGAACTTCCACTTGAAGGCGCCCGTCGCCGCGTCGTAGGCCAGGATGTCGCCGGGGACGTTCTCGACGCGCGTCTGGTTGTAGCCCTGCTCCGCCGAGTTGCCGACCACGACCGTGTCGTTCACCACGATCGGTGGTGACGACGACGTGATGTAGCCGATCGCCTGTGGAATGCCCGTATACGGGTCGTAGGGGCCGTCCCAGCTCTCCCACGGTCCCCATCCCCGGATCAGGTCGGCGACCATGTCGACGCCACCGGTCTGAGAGAAGCCCGGGACCGCGATCGGCTGGCCCCAATCTGCGAGCGGCTGGCCGGTGTCGGCGTCGAGCGCCCACAGAAAGAAGCCGGGGCTCGAGATGAACACGACACCGCCACGGCCGGGGACCTCCGCGTAGGCCACGCCCTTGCCGTAGCCCTTGCGCATCGAGTACTCGTAGCGATGCGTGTTGGGCTCGGTGAAGCTCCAGAGCAACTCGCCCGTCTTCGGGTTGAGTGCAACGACATTACGACGCTCGCCGGTCACCGTGATCAGCTTGCCGTCGACATACGAGGGGGTCGCCCTCGACGTGCTGGGACCGAAGCTCCCGGCGTCGAACTGCCAGAGCAGAGTCATCTCCTCGAAGTTGTCACGGGTGATCTCGGCGGCCGGTGTGTAGCGCGTATGCCACGCGTCGCCACCGAGGTAGGTCCACTGGCCGCCTTCGACGCCGGGCCCTTGCGCGCGCACTGCGGCCGGTACCGACAACAAGGCGCCGAGCACGAGCGTGAGCGCGATCGTGCCTGGGCGGTACATTCGCGAGCAGATAGTCATCTCGGTCCCTCCGTCGGTTTTCAGCCCCTGCAAGCCTAGAACTCTATCAGGCGTCGCGACCATCCGGTCGCCGAACCACGCCTCGACCTCACCGGCTCCCCGGTGGGACGTCCACGCCGGCGTTCGACCCTCAGCGGGTTCCGAGGAGCGCCTCCCGCTCCTGCACCCGGGCGCCCCGCAGCAGGTTGACCATGCCGTAGTTCCCCTCGTGACAGGCGTACTCGTAGATCAGCGCGTCGTTCTTGGCGATCGGGAACTCGGCGGTCCAGGGAGTGCGCCAGGCGGTGGTGTCATCGACGGTGAACTCGTAGAGCAGGGTGCCCTCCCCCGCCCGGGTGAATCGCTCGACCAGATGGAGGTTGGCGCCCGAGCCGCGAAAGGTCGTCTTGTCGCTAAAGTTGGTGGTGTCGACCACCAGCGTGTCCCCCTCCCAGTGCCCGCGGGAGTCACCCGCCCACTGGCGGATCTTCGCATCGGCGTGGACACCGCCATCGATCGGGATCAGCCGCACCTCGTGGATCATCTCGTTGATGACCGCCACCGTCCCGGCCGACTGCACAATCTGGAAGTTGTTGTTGTAGGCGCCCGAGAGCCGGGGTAACGCGCGAGTCAGACAGCGCTCCCAGAGGTTGCGCGACTCCGGACCGTCGTAGCCCCGAGGTGTCCGCCGCGAGCTCGCGGCCCGGTCGAGGTAGGGAATCCGCCCATCCGGCGGGTGGACGACGAGCGAGGTGCGCCCCGTGGGCACCACTCTCTGGCCACGGTCCCACCAGAAGTCGTTGTAGGCGCCGCTGACGTCACGGGCCGCGCTCTCTGGACGGGCCTCGTCGGTGTTCCGGTCCAGTGCCCGGGCCTCGAGGTCGGCCACCTCCTCCGGCGTCAGGAATTCGCGGCCGGCCACGGACTCGGGCCGCTCCAGCGGCGTGATGGTGCGGTAGTCCCACACGCCCTGCAGATCCGGACGACCGTCCGCCGTGCGGGGCACCGCCCAGTCGTCGTCCGACTCCGCCTGACCCTGGCCCGCCGACAGCGCCGGCATGCACAACAACGCGGCCGCGACCGGCACCAACACTCGCATTCTCATCATACGACCTCCGGTTTCCCCAAATCCTACGCCAGATCGACGATCAGCACCCAGAACGGCCGGCGCGTCGGGTATCAGTACTCGATGGTCTCACCCGGAAGCGGCGGCGCCAACGGCGACGGACGCCGTAGCATCGTGGCCTGCTCGTAGTCGTAGGCGTACCCGACCAGCTTCCCCTCATCGTAGGGCCGGGCCAGGAATGCGATGGTCATCGGCAGGCCCTGGGTGCCGAATCCCATCGGCACGACAACGCTGGGGAAGCCGACGGAGCTGTACCCGGCCAGGGTCGACGGACTGCGCACGCCATTCGTGCCCACGTAGGTGGGATCGTCAGCGGTGAACGTCGGGTCGCGGACGGGAGCGGCGAAGCTGGGGTGATACGGGAAGATGAGCGCGTCGAGCCCGTGTGTCTCGAAGAGCGCCAGCTTGAGCTCGGTGTTCGTCGGTAGAACGTTCTCGATGAGGTCGACGTAGTCGGGGTGGTCGGTGGAGGTCGCCTCGGCGCGCTGCAGCAGGTTCAGCGTCGCCGCATCGACGGGCAGCGCCGACTGCACGACCTCCGTCTCGTAGATCTCCAGGAACCGAGCCACCGTCTTGGGCACCTCGGGCCCGAAGGTGGCGAGATAGGCCTCCCAGTCGGCCTTGAACCGGTAGTCGGCAATCATCCGAACGCCGTCGACGAACGAGCCGTCGAACGTCACCGGGTCGACGATCTCGGCCCCCAGGTCACGCAGTGTGGCGATCGCCATCTCGGCCAACGCGTCGACCTCGGGGTCGCCCCCGAAGTAGTCTCGTGCCACGCCCAGCCGGGCTCCCTGCAACGAGCCGCGCTGGAGGAACTGCCGGTAGTCGAGCCCGGCGGCCGCGGGGCCAGCCGGATGCGCGGCATAGACCTCCGCGTTGCGACCATCCGCATCGGCCGGGTCGGGCCCCGCGATGGCGCTCAACAGGATCGCCGCATCGGTCACCGTACGCGTCATCGGGCCGGCGGTGTCGAACGTGAGGTTCTTGGGGGCGATACCATCCCGACTGATCAGTCCGGTCGTCGGCCGGAGACCGACGATGCCGCTGAACGAGGCTGGGCCACGAATCGAAGTGCTGGTATCGGTGCCCACGGCGACCGCGGCCAGGTTGGCGGCCACCGCCACCGCCGATCCGCTGCTCGAGCCGCTGGCCCGGCGCAGCAGGTTGTAAGGATTCAGCGTCCGGCCGTCCACCGAGTTGTAGCTGTTCCCCCCGGCGAACTCCCCCAGCGACGCCTTGCCAAGGACGAGCGCCCCCGCCTCGCGGAGTCGCCGAGTGATGTGGGCATCATCTGGAGGGATCGCGTCTTTCAGAATCACCGACCCGTTGCTGGTGGGCATGTCCGCCGTGTCGATGTTGTCCTTCAGCAGGACGGGGATGCAGTGCAGCGGACCGCGGGCGTCGGCAGCGGCCCGCTCGCCGTCGAGCTGCCTCGCCCTGTCGAGCGCTCGGGAATTGACCGTGATGATGCTGTTCAGGCGGGGGCCGGCGTCGTCGTAGGCCGCGATGCGGTCGAGGTAGAGCTGGACGAGCGCGGCACAGGAGAGGGCACCGGCATCGAACGCGGCGCCGATGTCGGCAATGGTAGCTTCCTCGAGCGAGAACGAGGCGGTCGCCGGCGGCGCCGGGGCGCACCCGGCCGAGACGGTGGCGACGGCCGAGATCAGCGCAGCGGCACCCGGCCTGGCAAGCATCGTCACGGCACGTCTCGGCTCGTGCTACGGCGACGTCTCGGTGTCGGCCGCCGCGCGGGCCACGGCGAGCTCCTCATATTCCGCGTCGTTCAGATAGGTGATGCCGATCCAGGCGTGCGACATCTCGTCGACGCCGCGCGCCCCGAACACCACCCACTGGTCCGGATCGGGGTTGATCCGGTTGGCGGCCGAGTTGTCCCATTTCGCCCGGAGCATGAGCACCGTGCCCTGGGGCAGCAGCGGCTGGGCGTCGTCGTCGTAGACGTAGGCGATCTGCCAGTTGTGGTCGTAGCGGTTAACGCTACTCAGCAGCTCGCGGCGACCGTCCGGGTAGAGCGCCGTCATCGACATCTCGGTGCCCCGCATGTGCATGTGGGGCCGGAAGCTCTGGAGCAGCGCCGGTTGCTCCATGACGTACTGATCTTCGAGCACCAGGCTGCCATGCGGCGGGATGAGGATATCGCTGGCCCGCAGCCGCTCGCGGTGTGTGCCGTCCACATAGAACTGTCGCTCGCCGGCCGTGATCTTGCTCGGCACCTCGCCCGCGGGATAGAGCCAGACTCCGACATCGATGACATCGGTGATCTCTTCTCCCACCGGGAAGTAGTGGAGGTTGAACCGGACCGTGGCCGGCCCCGGAGGCAGCAGCTTGCCGACCCCCTCGGGCAACAGGTCAAACCGCTTGCCGATGCCCATCCCCACGAGCCGCACCGACGGCGGGCGCGCCTCGCCCTCGGCCGGGTCCTGGCCCCGCAGCATGGCATGCCCATGGTGCGCCACCTTCATGCCACCGGGGAAAGACGGCTTGAACTCGGCGGCGCGGATGTAGCGGGGCTCGTCGAAGCCCTCGAACTCCACCTGCGGCTCCCACCATTGGTCCTGGCCGTTGGCCACCACCGTGTAGGGCGTCGACCGCACGATGAAGTCCGGGGGACGCCCGAGGGCCGTCTCCACTTGCCAGGCGTCGGCGCGCGGGAACTCGAGCGGCCCGGGGAGATCAGCCTGATCGCCCTCCGGCGCGCCGGCGTCCACCCAGCGCACGATCGTGTCGATCTCGGCCTCGGTCAGCGAGATGTCGTTCTTGTAGTCCTGGATGCCGACCGTCGTGTCGAGGTGCCACGGCGGCATGAGGCGCCGCTCCACCTTGTCCTGGATGCTGCGTGCCCAGGGACGCGCGTCGCGGTAGCTGAGCAGGGACATCGGCGCAATGCCGGTCGGCTGGTGGCAGTGCTGGCAGGACCGCTGCAGGATCGGCGCGACGTCCCGGCTGAAGGTCGGGGTGGTGTCGGCCTCCCCCGGGGCCCCCGCGGCGGCAGTCTGGGCGATTGCCTCCCCACCCAGAGTCAGCGTGAGCGCCATCGCCAGTCCGACGCACGGCACCCGGCCCCACCGCTCGCTATCAAAGCTGTCTGCCTTCGCCATCGTCTTCTGCTCCCCTGGCTGACCGATCACGGTGCGACTGTAACCGGCACGAACCCGTTGGTCCAGCAACACTGAAACTCGAACTCCCGGATCACGTTGAACGCCAGCAGACGCAACAGATAGTCGCCAGGCTCGGCGAAGGTCGCGGTGGTCGCGACTCGCGCACCATCGACGTCCCCGGGCTCCCACTCGAGGGCGGTGGTCCGTTCGTCGAACGTGACCGCGCCCGGTCCCTGGTGCTTGAACCACTTGATGTTGATCGGGCGCTCGTCGTTGCCGACCTCGGCGTCCCGACCCACCCACGCGGCGATGGTGAGCGGGACCCCCTCTTGAACCTGGAGCGCCGCGCCGGTGATGCCGCTCGGACCGCGCCCGGACGGGCCGCCCGGTTCCCAACGCACTCGTGGCGCCATGCTGGTGCGTCCGGGAAATGCCCACCCGGCCAGTTCGTACGACCGGCTCGTCAACCGCCCAGGCACCGAGAGCGTCTGCCCGGCCGAACGGATCGTCCACACCACGTCGCGGTCGCCGAAATCGGCCGGCACCCTGACGGTAAAGGCGCCCCAGTGTCGACGATCGCGGTCGGGCACCGGCTCGAACCGGGTCGGCTGCCGGCCGTCGAACCCCGCCGGCTCGATGAAGTTCTCCCGCCCGAGCGGCACCTCGATCACTTCCTCCGTGTTCACGTTGAAGAAGCCGAACGACAGCTCGAACGTCCCGTCGGGGTTGCGATACCACCCCTCGAAGATCGGCACCACCGGGCCGCCCGTCGGCCGGAGCAACTGGACGTCGAACTGGGTCTCGCCGGGGTTGGCGACACGCCGCTCCGAGGCGCGCTGAGCCACCGACGTCGCGGGGACGATCGTCGTGACAAGCAGCACGACCAGAACCCGAATCACCATTCGAGGTAGCGTCTTCATTGCCAACCGCTACGAGCCCAGGACCAGACCTCCCCGTCGGGAGCCGCTGGCGCACCCACCGTCGACCAGTGAACGGCGTCGAGTCCGCTCCGCCCGAGCGCGTCGAATTTCACTTTTGTCTCCCGTTGATTGTCCGCGATCTCGCTCGGCCAAGCCAGCGCGGAGGGGCCCACTCACTCGTGGCGCAGCGCCATCATCGGGTCGAGGCGCGCGGCGCGACGCGCCGGCCAGAGACACGCCGTCACCGCCACGCTGAGCAGCAGCGCGACGATCGAGAGCAGCGTCATCGGGTCGGTGGGGCTCGTCTGCACAAGCAGGCTCTGCAGAAGCTGGCCGACGCCGAAGGCACCGGCCACGCAGAAGCGGCAGATCGAGGGCGTCGAAGTAGTCGTCCCCGACGCCCACCATCGTGACGACGGGCGGCTCTACGCCGACCGGCGGCGCCGTCGCCATCGGCTGGCCCCCAGCGCCGCGCGGACAGACATTTCCTGCGAGCGATGCGCGGACCTCGCCAGCAAAAGGTTGGCAACGTTCGCGCAGGCGATCAGTAGCACGAAGACGACCGCGCCCTGCAGCGTTAGACAGATGAGCTTGAGCTGCGGGCCGTTGGCCCCCTCGGCGAACGGCACTAGGTTGGGGGTCAGGTTCTCGTTCGTCGCCGCATACGCCTGGCTCAGCCGGCGGCCCAGGCTGGTCAGCTCGACCCACGCCTGGTCCACCGACACCCCGTCGGCCAGTCGCCCAATGACCTGCAGGTTGCGCGAGTCACGCCGGCCGGTCAGGCTCTCTGGCGGCAACTGGGCGCGGGGCACCCACATAGCGTCGGACCCCCGCATCGGGAACTGGCCGGCCTACGAGCGGGCGCTCGTCCGACCTAGGTGAGGGTCTCGTGGTCTGGGGACGACGACCACGGTTGTGACGTCAACATACCCCGGAGCGCCGGAGCAGATCGCCATGCTACCGTGTCGGGTTTGGGACCCCGTCGGGCAGTTCCTCGCCACGGAACTCCGCCTCGAGCAACCGCGCGCCGCGCATGATGCCCCCGAGCGCGTAGTTCGCCTCGTGACAGGCGTACTCAAACACCTTGTTGGCGCTCCGTGGCCACGCATACTCGCCGGTGAACGGCTCCGTCCAGACCGTCGGGTCTTCGACGGTGAAGCTGTAGATGAGCTTGTCGACGCTCTCCATCCTGAAGCGCTCGGTCACCGTCATGTTCCGAGAGCCCTGCGCGAAGGACGGACGATCGCGGAAGTTGGTGGTCTCGACGACCAGGGTGTCCCCCTCCCAGTGCCCGATCGAATCCCCCAGCCACTTCCGGATCTCGGGCGGATCGTGCTCGGCGTTCATCCGGATGATCCGCGCATCGTGGTTCATCTCAACCTGGATGATGACCGTGTCTTCGCCCTGCACAATCCGCTTGTGGTTGTTGTAGAGCACCGACAGCATTGGCGGGCCGGCGGTGGAGCCGAACCCGAGCACACAGCGCTCACCAAACCCTCGCTGCTCCATGTTGTCATACGGGCCCGGCGCATCCAGCCCGCCCTCGAGCCAGTACGCGGTCCCGTCGTTCCCACGGGGCCGGGCCCCACCACTGCGGGCGGCGGCGGCGGCGGCGCGCTGCGCGGCGATCCGCTCCTGGGTCCGTGGCGGATACCTGCCGTTCGGCGGGTCGATGAGGATGGAGGTGCGCCACTGCCCGTCGATCTGGAACGCACCGGCGCCAGGGTCGATCCAAAAGGTGTTATAGCCACCGACGTTTCCCGAGGCGCCGGTCGACCCGTCTCCCCCTACCGGGGGCGCGCCACGATTCGGGTCGCTGACCTCGGTATTCACCGCGGCGACAATGTTATTGCGCCTGTCGAGCGCAGCCGTCGCCGTTCTCGCAAACGTCGCCGCCTCCTCCTCGGTCAAGGCCAG
Source organism: Vicinamibacterales bacterium (assembly GCA_029940535.1). GTDB lineage: Bacteria > Acidobacteriota > Vicinamibacteria > Vicinamibacterales > UBA8438 > UBA8438. Next base: position 3,217 of record JAPYUM010000119.1, on the reverse strand, counting down.
CTTCTCACCAAACTCGGTCGGTCGCTGCACCGGTGTCAGCGTTCCGACGTCATAGGTGCCCGACAGGTCCGGTCGGCCGTTTGCGGTCCGGCGAATGTCGGTGCCGCCCTGTTGAGCCACCGCAGTGGGGGCCAGGGTCACGAGCGCAAGCGAGATCACAGCGAGTGTTGACGAAATCCGACCCCTCATAGCACCTCCATCAGACACCGTGGACCTAGCCCGGCAAGGTGGCCGAACCCGGGCGTGGGCTCGAACGCGTTGGAAACCAGCACTCCTCTCGAATCGACGAGCAGGGACATGATACCAGCACTGCCGATGGTACCCAGACTCCTTCTTCCGGTACAAGTCGATCATGAGCCACCGGCTTCGTGCTCGAGATCCGAAGGCCCAGGAAACTGAAGCAGCGATCGCGTGCAACATCCTGAACAGGATGACCGAGCTTGGTCGACCGGCCTCGTTTGCGACCGGGCCGTGAAAGTCGCTGGGTCTGGGCGGTTTTCGCTGCTGTCGGATTCATGCACCAACGCCGTTCCTCGAAGCCGGGTGGCCCCTCCACGAAGTGCAGTACATGCTCGGCCACGCAGATATCAAGACGACCAGCACCTACCTCAACGTGACCCTCCCCGGCCTGCATCACTCGATGCGAAAGCTCGACGAATCTCGCCAGGTTTGCACAAACCTTGCACAAAGCCCTTCAAACGGTCCCCCAGAGACCGTCTTCGACGGCCTCCAGAAAACGCGTAAGACGCTGACCAATTAGCGGTTAGGGTTGGTACGCCCGGCAGGGCTCGAACCTGCGACCCTCGGCTTAGAAGGCCCGCTGTCGTATCGGTTATACCAAGACGGTCATATTTGTGGCGCCATTGTCCGCGCCGACAAGCCAATTCAGGTCTGAAACAGGCGATTCGGCATCCTGCAGGACCAGTAGCCGATAACCGATCTCGAGAAACGCCTTTGCGGCGTTCACGCTAACAGGTAGAAATGTGATCTTGTTGACGCCATGGTGTCAAATATGACACCATGACATATGAGCAGCCGAAACACCAGGCCCATCTCGTGGGTCGGCGCTGCACGGAAGAGCTTTGAGAAGTTCCCGAAGAGGGCCCAGCTTGACATTCTCGCGGCGCTCACAGTCGCAGCCGACGGCGAGAAAGCCGATATCGCTAAGCCCTTGAAGGGGTTTGGATCCGGTGTGTTCGAGGTGGCTCTGAAATACCGGACCGACGCGTTTCGGACGGTCTACGCGTTGCAGCTCGGGATGGATGTGTGGGTGCTGCACGCCTTCCAGAAGAAGGCCAAGACTGGGATCAAGACGCCGAAGACGGAGCTGGAGCTTGTCCGCGATCGACTGAAGAGATTAAAGAAGGAGCTACGGCAATGACCAAGCAACGTGACGATTTCGAGCTGGTGCGCGGTAGTGGCAACGTGTTCCGAGATTTCGGGCAGCCTGATGCCGACGTGCAACAGACCAAGGCGCTGCTGGCCGCCCGCATCATTGGCATTCTGGATAAGGATGCGCTTTCAACGCGCAAGGCCGAGGCGCGGACCGGGGTCAGTCACGCTGATTTCACGCGCATCCGCAATGCGCAACTCGGCCGGTTCACGATCGACAGGCTCATGACCGTGCTTAACAAGCTCGGCCAGCAGGTTGAGGTCCAGGTGACCGTACAGCCGCGGCAATCGAAGAGCGAGGCTACAGCGCACACGTAGGGAGGGCACTGACGCCCCTATATGTCAAGCCACAGATTCAGGCAGCGTGTGTGCGGCGTTGGTGCGCGGAATTGGCCGACTGGCGGGCTGGGCGCTGTGTTCTGGCCATCGTGACGGTCGAAGGGGTGCTTGCGCCGTTCGCTGTTGATCCGTCAGGTGACGAGTTCGAGGCGCACGACCGCGCCGGTGAGGTTGTCGGCACCGATCGAGAGGTACAGCTCGCGGTCGGTGATCGACAGGCTGAAGGCCACGCGTCGCTCAAGGCGCGCGACCAACGCGTCCACGAAGACACGGTCGATAGCGTACAACTCCAGCGACTCGGCGCCGTGGATGCGCTCACCTGCGAGCTGTCTCAGGAACTGCGTCGCGTTCTTGTGGGTATACACCACCACGCGCTCGGTTGCTTTCGATGCCTTGTGAAGCCGCGCCGCGTCCGGAACCCCGACATCGATCCATGTCGTGATCTCTCCAGTGAGATCACGAATGGTGATAGTTGGTTCGTCTGGATCCGACACACCACGGGAGAACTCGATGCCCGCGGCGAACTCCAGCAGGTATGCCAGGAGCCGAGCCACGAGATACTCGTTGGACTCCGAAGGGTGCTGCGGGATACGCAGCGCGAGCGTCTCGTACACGCCGCGGTCGGTGTCGGCGAGCTCGATGTCGAAGTTGTAGATGGTTGATCCGAGTGCCATGGCCGGAAGGCTTTGTCAACTTAACGAAGGCGGCGCGAGGTTCGGCGTCGAGAAACCTGCCCGCGCATCTTCACCTGGCACACGTCACCGCCTTCCACGCGAGGAACGCCTCCGCTCGCAGCAGCCGGTGGTGAGCTGCGCAAAGCAGATGTCGGCCGACCCGGAACAGATTCTGGACGACGCCGTGCACCTATGCGAAGCGCTGTAGTTGGGCCGCCGACTTGAAGCGACGCATCTGGCGCTCCCGCTGCCGAGTCGGCTGATGTGAGACCTCGGCGCGATTGTTCTCGTACTGCCGTGTGCTGTGCACCACAGACGGCATCGCTGTGCGGTGCGCGGCGGAGTAGCTGCCTAGCTTGTCCGTGATTAGACGACGAGGCTCGCGGCCTTGGCTCTTCAACAACTTGCGGAAGAACCGGACCGCCGCTCTCCGATTTCGCCGCGACTGGACCAGGATGTCGATCACGTCTCCGTCCTCGTCCACCGCGCGCCACAGGTACTGCTGCCGTCCCCGGATCTTGACGAACACCTCGTCCAAATACCAGGTGTCGCCCATGCGACCCCTGCTGCGCCTTAGCCGTCGAGCGTAGTCGAGCCCGAAGGTCAGGCACCATTGCCGGACCGTTTCGTACGTGACCGTGACCCCGCGCTCCGCGAGGAGATCTTCGACGTCTCGAAAAATCAGGCCGAAGCGATGGTACAACCAGACGGCGTGACTGATGATTTCCGGGGGAAATCGGTATCCACGATAGCTGAGCGGGTGGTTGCTCATCGGCCCACTCTGCCACTCGCGAGCTCAACTTGACAGAGTC
>JAPYUM010000118.1 GCA_029940535.1 Vicinamibacterales bacterium | reverse complement strand
AGTTGTCCCGAACTTTGCGCTGGTGCGAGTGGTGGGATGTCTCGGTGGCGATGCGGCACAGTGGGTGCTCTCGAACGCGAGTGATGAAGTCCGTTCCGGCGACCCGGCTCCGTCGGATGGTGACGAGTTGGCGGAGTCCCAAGCGACTCCGCTCGGTGACCGCCAGTTCGGTCTCATGTATGTATTCCCGAGCCCGGACGCCTACGTGGGTCATCGGGTTGAGACCAAAGGGCTGCTCATTCGCGACGAGTCAGGTGGTGGGGCGGCCAGTCTGAACGTAACCTCCGTGCAGAGCCTGGCTGCCGTCTGCGAACCGTAGCCACGCTGCGCGTCACGCGCTGACGTTTGCGAGATCGCAGATTGGAGGATTGCATGGTCCGACTAGATGATCCCACCGATCCGATCCGTCGGAGAGCCGTGGAATTCCCGGCTGTCGCCAAGGGGACGTCCTGCAACCAGAGTTCGTTCAAGGCTGGGCGGGGCGCCTTTCTCTACATCGGACCAGGCCGCAAGGGGTACGGATTCAAGGCGATGTTCAAGCTCGAGCGCTCGATGCCGCACGCCAGAGAGCTCGCGACGACCGACCCAGATCGCTTTGAGGTGGGTTCCACGGGATGGATCACGACTCGCTTCACGGCAGAAAAGCCGCTTCCCAAGAAAATCTGGCAGAACTGGTTGAGAGAGTCCTACGAACTGACGTGTCCGTAGGGTCACGGCGCCTCAACGATCTCGGCCGTGCTCTGTTCGAAGTCCTCCTGCAGCACATAGTGGTGGTAGAGATGACGGATGAGGCCGTCACGCCCGATGAACACGATGATCGGGACGTAGTTCACTTCGTAGCTCCGCAACAGCCCCAGGTCTTTGCCCGCCAGCATGTCGAAGGGGAGATCGAATGCCTCCTTGTAGCGGCGGATGAAAGTCGCATCGTCCGCCCACACATTGAGGGTGACGATGGCGAGGTCGGTGCTTTCGTACCGGGTGTGCGCGCGCTTGAGGAACGCGATGACCTGGCTGCAGTAGTGGCACTGGTTGTGTGTGAAGTACAAGATGGTCGGTCGGCCCAGCAAGTCGGCGAGCGCGTGCACCTCACCATGCTCGTCGGGGAGCGCGAAGAGCGGCGGGGGATGGCCAACTTTCGCGACATCCTGGGCCCCGGCCCACGCGGCTACGGGCGGCGCGAGCGCGACCAGCTGTGTGGTCACGAACAGGGTCGCCGCCAGGCCGATTCGCATGTCAGGACATCTCCACGTTGGTAATGGCGTACTGGATAATGTTTTCGTAGTTGGCGGTGTAGACAAGCGGGATGCCGTCCGATTCGGCGTACGCGTAGGCGAAGCTCGTCAAGGGGTCGCCGCCTTGTTCGGGGGTCAGTCTGACCGCTCGACCGACTGAGACCTGAAAGCGGTTGGGCGAGAGGTTGCCGAAGAAGAAGCTACCCGCCGTGCCCGCGTCGTTGGCTTTGTCCGCCTCTGACACGTCCACCGGTACCCAGCCGCGGTCGGCCGCATAGAAGCTGACCCAGCAGTGCGCGCCGGTACAGTCGCCTTCCAGTTGACCCGCTACAGACACACCGGGTTCGGGCAGCGGCAGGGGGAATCCCTGGTGCCAGCGGATGGGCACGCCGCGTGAGACCATGATGGCCATGTACAGCGAGTGGTAGTCGTCGCACTTGCCCCGTCGGTGCTTCATGATCCAGGCGGTATCGCCGGTCCCGCAGCCGGGGATCGTTTTGTCGTAGAAGAGGAGGTCCTGGATGCCCTCGGATACACGTCGCCCGATCTCATACGGGTCGCTGGCTCGTCCGACGATCCGCTCGGCGAACTGTTCGATCTCGGCCGTCATGCGCACGGTCGGGGTCAGGGTCAGGAACTTCCTGGCGTCGTCGGCCGAGAGCGTGTCCCGCCGCGCACCGACACGGCGGCGCGTCACGTGATAGCGAGCCTCGACATCGAACGGCGCCGCATCGGCAAGTCCCCTGGTGACGGCGATGTGGAGCATCCGCGAGCCGAAGACCCGTTCCGTGGTGATCTCGTGGGGCTGTGGGCCTTCGATGTTCAGGTTCGAGATCGTCTGGGCATGGTCGCTCGATGGCAACGGCATCCAGATGTGCAGGTCGCGCGCGTTGCTGGGAAGCGTGTGGATCCGCGTGCGATAGCTGACGTCGAACTCCATCGTTGCGTAGGCCGACGGGTCGATGCCGGCCGCGTGGCTTGGGCGGAGCCCGCCGCCGACCAGCCCCGCCGTGCCGAGCCCGGCGACCCGGATGAACTCCCGTCGGTCACACGCCGTCGCGTGGGAAGTCCAGGGCATGTCTCATCTCCTCGTCGTTCCAGAAGTACGAATCGAACCTCGCGGTCGTCTCGCCGGTCGGTCCCACCACGAACACCCGGATCGTGTGCTGCACGATCACGCCGGTCTCGACCGTCGTGCGGGTGATCTCGATGCCGGCTCCGTCGAGAAAACGCGCGATAGCGTCGGGCGGTCCGTTCGCAAACAGCCACCGGTCGTCGCTGGCCGCGTCAATCTCGTGGTCGGCGAAGTGGCTCGAGATTTCTTCCGCGGTGTCTTCGGTTGGCTGGATGGACACATGGAGGTACTGCACGTCGTCCGGGGCGCCCAATTCCGCGTCCAGTTGTGCGAGCAGCAGCGTCACGATCGGGCAGGCAAAGACACACTTGGCGTAGGTCGGCACCACGACCGTCCGCTTGCCCTTGAAGACCGCGTTGGTGAGCGGTCGCCCGTCGAAGTTCTCGAGAGCGAAGTCCGGCAGGGGCGCGGTCTGGTGTGGCGGGCCCAGTGCCAGGAGGAGCGCGAGCAGCAGGGGGGCCTTGGTCATGGGGTCGGCACCTCCACCACGATGTCGGTTGCGCCGTGTGCGGCGACGTCGACGGTGTGCCACATCGACGCCACGCCGTCGTGCCAGACCCAGACGTCATGCGAGCCGGCCGGCACGTCACGGATGGTGAAGGCGCCGTCGGCCCCGGAGACGGCCGCGTAGGGGTGGTCGAAGACCAGCAAGCTGGCCGCCTCGTCCGGGTGCGGGTTGCAGCGCACGTCGATGACGCCGGTGTCGGCGCTGAATCCCGAGTAGGCGGTGATCGGCCGTCGGACCTGCATGCCGGGAATTGGAAACGCAATGTTGTAGACCGTGGCGCCGTTCTTGAGCGGTCGTCCCGACCGGGCCTCTTGCGATGCGAGATGGAGCATGAGATGCGTCGTGTGCATCTGCTCGTCCTCGTTCTTGAAGACGAACTCGTTGCCGACGAAGCCGATGCTCACCACCGGATCGAAGGCACCGCCCGCCCGGTGGGTGATGACGGTGTCCACGGCGGGCACCTCGGCGCCGGTGATCCTCTTCAGAAACACCACGGCGGGGCCGGAGCCGGATGGCGTCACGACGCGTCCCGTCAGATCGTCGGCTCGACTCGTACCGACCGCGGCGGCGCTGACGATGACGACCATGGCGAACAAGGAGAACAGCGGAGCGAATCCCGTAATCCGGTGCGTGTAAGTCATATCAGTGTGTCCATGGCGAGACGGCGTTGAAACAGTCGGTGACCGAGAAGAAGCGGGACGATCATCCACAGCACCAGCGCGAGCGTGAGCACGGCCGGCGGAATCGTTGGCGTGAGCCCCGTGAGGCCCAGGGGCGCGGCCGCGCTTCCGGTCCAGGTGAAGGCCAGCACTCGGAAGATGTCAGCCGGGTTGAGCAGGAGCAGCCCCTCGAACACCAGTGGTGGCAACTCGCCCGGATAAGCCACGAGCAATCCCACGACCGCCAGGTCGAACACGAACACCGCCAGCACCCAGACCAGCACCGAGGACGCGACCCCGCGAGCCGGGTCGCGAGACAGGATGGAGATCAAGAACGACAGCGCCAGGAACACCGTGCCGAGCGCCAGCACCAGCGCCAGCAGGCGGGCGAATTCGGTCGGGTCGATCCCTGTCGTGAAGGCGAGTGCGATACCGGTGGGAACGAAGCTCGTGACCAGCGCGATGGACAGCGCGAGTGCATAGCCGAGGAAGGCGCCAAGGAAATACTCGCCGGAGGAGATCGGCGACACGAGAATCAGATCCAGCACGCCGCGGCGTTTTTCGTCGATGACCACGCCGGCGCCCATCACCAGGGCAAGCAGCGGCACCAGATAGACGGCCAGGTTGAGCAGGCTCGCCATGACCGCGCCGGGGCCGGGTGCACCCACCACGCCGATCGGGGTCGCGCCGAGGAAGGTGAGGCTCAGCGTGGTGGCCAGCAGGAGCGCGCTGACGGTCCAGACCCACCGGTTGCGGAGTCGGTCGGCCAGTTCCTTCGCGGCGACCGCGCGAATGGCGTCAACTCGTTTCAAGCAGCACCTCCTCGAGCGATGGCTCCTCGACCCGCACACTGTCGATGGCGGCGCCAAGTCCGTCGAGCCCAGCCAGGAGCCGGAGTTTCTCGGACTGGGCGACACTGACGACGAGTCGACCGTTGAGGCTGACCAGGGTGCCGGCGTTCAACCGTTCGATCTCGGCGGACAGGCTGCCGTGACTTTCGTTGGCCCCCGCGGCGGAGTGGACGGGATGGACAACGACCCGGGCCGGCAGGCCTACCCGCCGTTGCAGCTCCTCCTCGGTGCCCAGCGCGGCGATGCGGCCCGCCCGTAACACGCAGATACGGTCGACAAAGCGCGACATCACCGGCAGTCGATGCGAGGAGAGCACGACGGTGCGTCCCTCGACGGTCCCGAGGAGCTCGAAGAGCTCCTTGACCCCCTGCACGTCGAGCCCCGAGAGCGGTTCGTCCAGCACCAACAGGCGCGGGTCGCCCAGCAGCGCCTGGGCGAGGTTGAGTCGCTGGAGCATCCCCTTGGAGTAGGTCCCGACCTGTCGTATCGCCGCCGTGGAGAGTCCGACCTGCTCGAGGAGCGGTCCCACTTCTGTGACCGAGACCCCTTTGAGCCGAGCGAAATAGCGGAGCGTTTGCTCGCCGGTCTGGTCCTCGAACATCACGACCCGTTCCGGCATGAACCCGAGGCCCCGGCGTACCTGGCGCCAGACCTCCGCCGTCGGCTCCGTGCCGTCCAGCAGCACGCGACCGCTGGAGGGGCGAGACAGACCGACCAGCATTCGCAGGAGCGACGTCTTACCCGAGCCGTTGCGCCCGAACAAACCGAACCATTCACCGTCACCGATCTCGAGGTCGATCGGGGCCACCGCGGTGACGGTCCCGAATCGCTTGGACACACCGTCGAGGCGGATTGTCACTGGGTGCCTCCTCCTGGCAGGTGGGGGAGCTTCTCGATGGCCTGGTAGTACTGGGGCGGATGAGCCGGGTAGCGTTCCATCAGCGTGGCCCAGTCGCTCATCGACGGCAACATCTGCGGTGAGGCGTCGAGTACGGCCGAGGCTCCGATGACCGGGAACTGGCGTTCGGCGAACGCGAGCAGCTGAAAGACCGGGCTTGTCAGCAGCAGCTTGGAGAGCGGATATTTCCAGAGGAGCGCGTCAACGAGCGTCGTCGACCGGTACGGAGTTTCTCCGCGTCCGTCGTCGTCGATGTCCCACCCGCCGTAGTCGCTCCAGAAGTTGCCGCCCCAGGTCTGGTCGCGCGCGGCGACGAACTTGACCTGGATCTCGTTCTGGATGAACGCGTTGTCCTCCATCAGGTTCTCTTCGGAGCCGCCCCAGTAGTGCCCGCCGAGATTGTTCCGGGCCACCAGGTTGCCGCGGATGGTGTTGTACAGCGAGTTGTAGATGAACAGCCCTTTGGTGTTCCCGATCACGACGTTGTTCTCGGCGCGCCCCCGGGTCACCTGGACCCAGAGGAGGCCATGGGTGCGGTTGTCATGCAGAATGTTGCCCTCCGCGGTGATCCGGGCTGAGAACATCAGGGCCAAACCGACCAGGTTGCCATGCGCGTAGTTGCCACGGTAGTGGGTGTCGTCGCACCACATCGTGTGGATGGCATAGCGGGACGCCGTGATCCGGTTCGTCGCCACGACCGTCTCGTTCGTCAGCTCCAGGTAGATACCATCGCGGCAATGTGAGAGCTGGTTGTCCACCACACGCGCCTCGTCCGCGTCCCACAAGTGGAGACAGTCGCCGCGTTCATGTTGGGAGGCCGCCTTCAGACCGACGACCTGGTTGTCTCGGACCTCGACACCCGTCGCGCCGTGGACCCAGATGCCGAACCGGCACCCCTGGATGGTCGTGCCCACCACACGCGCGCCCGTCGCCGCCTGGTCCACCCAGACCCCGGCATCAGAGAACGCATCGACGGCGCGACACCCGCGGATGGTCAAATGCTCGACCGCGGCGCCTGGTGCCCCGAGGACGACCGCGTGCGCGATACCACCGCCATCGAGAATCGCGCCCGGTGTGCCCCGCAGCGTGGTCGCGGTGTCGATTCTGATCGGCCCCTGGTGCACGCCCGGCATCAGGACGAGCAGGTCTCCGTCGCCGGCGCCGGCCAGTGCGGCCGGAAGGGTGCCGGGGGCGACCTGGCGCGTGTCGGCGCTCGCGGCGCCGGACCCCACGACGAGCGCCAGTGCGAACCAGGCGGCGACGGTTCCGACCGTCCCGTCCATGAACCGCGGCGGCCGTTGTTCCCTCTTCGCCACGATCAGCTCGGGACACACCGCCTCGTTAGTGCCGGTCGCCTGGCAATTCCAGCACTGCAGGCATTCCTGGTAGTCGATGCGCCCGGTCGTGAACGAGATCGAGCGCGGCTCGCAGCCTCGCGCACAGATCGTGCACCGCGTACATGTCTCGTAGCGGAACAGCGGCAACATGGGGGACTTGGTGGATGCCACGGCGAGCGCACCCCCGAGTGGGCAGAGGAAGCGGCAGAAGAACCGATGGTGCACCATGGACAACAACGTGACGACCGCGGCGTAGAAGACGAACGCCGGCGGACGGATGAAGACCAGGACGTAGGTCTTGAATGGCTCGACCTCGCCGAGCACCTCGGCGAGCGGCGCACTCACCAAGGACACAGCGAGAATCACGCCGAAGATGACCACCTTCAGGTAACGAAGGCCCGCTGGCGGTTGCCATCGATCGATCCGTGCTCGCAGCGTCTTCGGTGCGACCTTTGTCCAGAGCCCGATCAACGCCTCGAGCAGCGCCCCATACGGGCAGACCCAGCCACAGAAGAAGCCGCGTCCCCAGATGACCAGCGTCACGACGGCCGAGATCCACAGGATGAAGATCAGCGGCTCGGACAGGAAGATCTCGCCGGGGAATTCCAGCCGTCTCGCGGCGCCGAACAGGGTCAGGATCTGCGTGGTGCTGGGTTGGGCTTTCAGCACCATGCCGAGCCCCAACGTGGCCAGCACGGCCGTCGAGTAATGCAGCAGCTTGCGATGGGCGAGGAGACGCTGGCGAAACACGAAGGCACCGGTGATGACGCCGAGCAGCAGACCCGTGAAGAGCACCGCGAACCGCAGGTCCTGCCAGCGCCTGACCCAGAACGGGTTGTCAGACGCGATGAAACGGTTCGGCAGTTGGTAGTCGGCCGGGAAGGTGGCATAGCGACGCTCGTCTTGGACCCGATAGGGCACCGTGAGACGAAACGTGAACGGCGCCGTCGGGTCGAATGTGTCGTCGGTGAAGAAGATGCCGGCCTCCCGGAACGCCGGCGCGCCACTGAGGTCGAGCGCGGGCGGGCCGATGTAGTCGAGATCCTGGAAGACCACCAGGCGGCCATCCTGTTCGAGTTGGAAACGGTCGAAGATGCCACCGCGGGCGAAGCCGGGACCCTTGAACGAGAGTGCACCGAGGCCGCCGACATACAGTGCGCTGCCCCCGTCTCGCGCGAGCCGTCGTGCGACGATCTCGTAGAACCGGTCGCCCAGCAGGTTACGCCCGACGCTGGGTGGGTCGAGCAGCGTGAAGCGAAGATCGACCGCCGGCGCGCCCCCGCTCAGGCTCAGGTCCTCGGCCGCGATCCTGATGACGCCGAACGTGTCCTGAGCTTCGAGTTCGGACCAGGTGAAGACATCGAACGTGGTGGACGGTCGCCGAGTGCGGACGTCTGCGGCTCGTACGATGCCCTCCGCCCGCCCGACCAACCGGGCCGCTTCGAGCACGGTCGCATTCTCGGCCACGGCCGTCACGGTGGCGCCGCTGATACCGTCCACGACCACGTAGCCAGGTTCCGGCTCGTGGCTGATGATCACCCGGTCGGTGACCTGCAGGCCCGTGTATTGGTCGGTGAATTGGTGGATCGTGTGGTCCGGGAGTCCGATCAGGACGATCGGCTCGGCATGACGCACCACCCGGACACCGGTGATCGTTCCGGCGATGTCCATCCCGACCAGCGTGTTCAGTGTCTGGCCAGAATAGCCTGGAATGTCTACGACGTCGTCGGTCAGGAACGCGAAACCGACCAGCTCGCTCCGGGTCTCTGACGCGTAGCCGCGCCAGTGGGTCTCGACCCGGTCGAAGACGGTGGCGGCGGGCAGCACGTCGATCAGCTCGTACTCGAAGCGCCGCTCTCCGAACGGCGTCTGCGCTCCCGCGGTCTCAGGCGCGAGGCCCGCCCCCAGGCACAGCAGTACTGGCGCCCAGCCACACCATCTGTGACACCAATTCTGGAACCGGCCGCGTCTCATCGGGTCCTTCCCTCCCCGGTTTTTGCGGGCTACCTGGCGCGCACGACCAGTCGCATCCTCATCTCCAGATGCAGCGCGTGGCAGAACGTCGTGCAGTAGATCCAATGGACGCCCGGCTTATCGGCGATGAAGGTGACGGATTTGGTCTCGAACGGTGCGACGATGAACTGGATGCCGTAGTTCGAGAGCGCGAAGCCGTGGGCGAGGTCAGGGATCTCATCGGTGTTCGTCACGATGAACGTCACCTCGTCGCCCTCGTTCACCTCCACCTCCTGCAGCCCGAAGACCGGCGCCGTGGCGGTCATTCGCGCGATGACCCGGTTGCCAATCCTCTCGACCGAACTCTGGGTGACGGCGTCGGGGTGGTCTTCGAGTCGTACCCGGTGCACCACCTTGTCTTCGATGAGGTCACGCCGGACGATGGTGACGTCGTGCGGCTCGACGTAGGCGGCGTGGTCTGCCAGCAGGACCATCTGCTCGCCCGAGATGTCGACCAATTGATCGTTCTCCGGCTTGAGCGGTCCGACGTTCAGGAAACGGTCTTTCGAGATCTTGTTGAGCGAGAGCAGGTATCGGCCGTCGGCGTCCTTGGTTTCCGCCATCGACGCCATCGTGTGGCCGACCTGGTAGTGGACATCCAGCCGGTCGACCACCGGTGTCTCGCCTTCCTGCGGGCTCGCCTGCAGGTCGATGGCTCGCTGGATGTTCCACTTCACGATCTGGCTGTCGATGAACAACGACGTGTAGGCATTCCCGCGCCCGTCGTAGGTCGTGTGGAGCGGCCCCAGACCGACCTCCGGCTCGGCGACCACCGCGTCGGCCGGGTCGATGGTGCCGGCGAACACGTCGGCCAGTATGTTGATGTCAATCACCGAGACCGTGGGCGACACCTTGCCGCACACCACTGCGTAGTTGCCGTCTGGGCTGACGTTGACCCCGTGCGGGTTCTTTGGCACTGGAATATAGGCGGTGAGCCCGGTGCCCTCACTGCCGTCCAGCACCGGAATGCCATCGACGGTGCGATAGTCTCCGCTCGCCAGCGCGGCCTTGATGCGCTGCCAGTCGAACACGACGAGGTAGTCACGGTCGGCCGCGAGCATCTCCGAGATGGTCGCGCCCCCCTCGCTGTTGTACGACGTGGCGAACGAGTACCGGCCGCTGTAGTCGGTGGCGGCCAGATCGAGGTTGACCGGGGTGGTGACCTGACCGGCAATTTCCATGCTCTCGGCATCCACGATTGTGTGGACCCCACCGTAGCTCGACGCGTCGAGCATGTCGCCCTCGCCCTCGTTTTCGAAGGGCGACCGGAATTCGCTGTTGAGGACGACCCACTCGGTGGTCGGTGCGCGCTGGGGGAACACGCCGTGGGTGCCCTGAGTGTGGGGAATATTGAGGGTGGCGTCCACCTCGAGCGTGTCGATACGGATGCGGGCCAGACGGTTATTGGCCTTGTCGTTCACGAACAGCCACTTGCCGTCATAGGTGCCATCGGCGTAGGAGGGGTGCACATGGTGCGTGTCACCGGTCACCATGCCGTCGAGCATCGCCTTGCTCTCATTGGTGATGCCCCAGCCGGTGGCCGAGTCGAGGTTCCAGACCGGAATCCGCTTCAGGACCCGCATCGACGGGAAGCCCGCGACGCGCACCTCGCCCGACTGGCCCCCACTGAAGAAGGCGTAGTACTCGTCGAGCTCGCCAGGCGGTACTTCGTGGTGAAGCGTCGCCTCTGTCGCCGTAGTCTCCGTGGCATCCTGCGGCGGCGCTGCCGCACAACCCAGCAGGAGGCTGGTCGCGGTGGTGGCGACGGCGAAGAACAGTAGTCGCTGTGCAGTCATCAGTCGGTCTCCTCGAACGGTGAGCGTCGCCGTCGTCCAGCGTGCCGAGCAACCAACGCGCGGCTGTGGCGACCCGGCCACTCGTCGTTTTGCATCACCCCTGCATCAGCCGCAGACAAAACGAGACAAGATCCCAGCGGTCTGCCTCTTCGGGCATCGCGTCCTGGTACGACGGCATCGGCGTGCCATCCAGCCCGGTCATGAACGTGCGATAGATCATTTCGGGCGTCGAGCCTCCTTTGACCGGTCCGGACGTGAAGTCGAACGGGACGATCGCATCGCCCCAACTGTCCTGGAGCCCCGCCGACGCGGTTCCGTCTCCCCGTCCGGCCTCGCCGTGGCAGACCGCGCACTGCATCGTCTGGTAAACCGCGCGGCCGCGCTCCGTGGATTCGTCCGATCCGACCAGGGTCGGGGCGTCGGTGATCTGCAACGGTTCGCGGGGGTCGTCCCGCTCCCAGCGGTCGGAGAAGGTCTTGATGTACTGGACGACACTCAGGCGATCCGCCTCCGAGACATCGGTGTGTGACGGCATTCCCGAGCGGCTGATGCCTTCGGTGACAATCCGCATCAGATCGTCATCGGTGGGGAGCTGCCCGCTTGGGGTGCTGCGGAACTTGAAGACGCCCGCGGTGAAGTCGCGTGGGTAGGTGGTTGTCACGAGTCCGCTGGTCTGGGCGCGATGCACAATCCCGATCAGGCCCTTGCCGTCGCCCTGGGGGCCGTGGCAGACAACGCAACGTGAGTTGTACACCTGCTCGCCTCGAGCCAGGTCCTGCGCGGCTGAGCCGGATAGGGCCAGCAACCCCGAGACCAGTAGGGGTGCCGCTAGCGTTTGATGTTTCATGACGTCATCTCGGCGGGTCTCGGGTGGAACGGCCGTGATCCCGCGCTGCTTCCCTAGTGGGTTGCAAGCGATGTACCCGAACCGACGGCCTCGCAGATCTGCGGGGTCTGGCCGGTGACGCTCGAGCACAGGCGACATGAGCACCCCGAACCGTAGTCTCGTGGCTGCCCGGCCTCGCCACTTGAGCTGGTCGGTTAGGAAAATTTCCGCACCGGTTGCGAGAAAGCAGGGGGATTAATTCGCGGTCCTCACGGGCACCGGGCGGTGCGCTGGGGCTGTCGCCTGGGCGGGAGTGCCCCGGCTGCTACGGGACCGGAAAGCCCCGGTCGCGCATGAGGGCGTCGATGGTCGCGTCGCGTCCCCGGAACGCTCGATAGGCCTCGGCCGGGTCGACGGC
>JAPYUM010000022.1:45025-55755 GCA_029940535.1 Vicinamibacterales bacterium | reverse complement strand
GTCATGCCGGGCTGGAAGTCAAACCGACCGCCCATGTGGCTGTTCCCGCCGGGCTTCGAGAGCATCGGGTCGTCGTCGATCCACGGGCGTTCGGACCACAGCCGCCGACGGGTGGATGGCCGGGCATCGGCAACCTCATCTCGGTGGTGGTCGAAGGCAGGATCGGACACGAGGGGTCTCTGGGCCATCGTCTGGCCAGAACGGCTTGCCAGAAACCGCTCTGAGCCTCTTCAGCACCCTCCTAGAGATGGTCACTGGCTTGCCTGAAGTAGAGGTGACGGTGCGCGTGTGCCGACGACTCGCGTGACAGGCCGCGTACAATGACCAGGTGGTGATTCGCGATGAGCGCGGTGTGGAGTACGACCCGGTCCCTCTCCCGACCCATGAAGTGACCGACGCGGTGGCGGTTGACGCGCGACGAGTCCACCGCTCCGCGCCCCGCAAGTCCATCCCGCTCTACACCGGCACCGACGGTCTCGAGTTGTCGCAGCAACCCCGCGGGCACCGCCGTCAGTGGACCGATCCGCAGTGGCTGGCATTCGAGGAGCATCGACGACTCGAGCAGGATCTGTCGTCAGATGATGAGCCGCTGGCGGCCGTCATGATCGTGCGCCCGCACGACCCGGTCCCGAGCTGATTGTCACGACCGGGCAAAGAATCGTCCCCGTACCCATCACACGAGTCGGCGGATTCACGCGGATTCTCACCGCGGGCCCACCGACCCGTGACAGGATCGCCCGGTGCAGACCGTCGACGTGCTCATCGTCGTCGCCTTTGTCGCCTACGCCGTCATGGCCGGCCTGCGGCACCGGCGCCAAGCATCCAAGAACTTGGAGGAGTATTTCCTGGCGGGTCGCACGCTGCCCGGCTGGAAAGCCGGGCTCAGCATGGCGGCGACACAGTTCGCGGCCGATACGCCGTTGCTCGTGACCGGCATCGTGGCCGTTTCGGGCATCTTTGGGCTGTGGCAACTCTGGATCTTCGCCGTCACGTTCCTGCTGATGGGGTTCGTGCTGGCCGGCGCCTGGCGTCGCGCCGGTGTGGTGACGGACGCCGAGTTGACCGAAGTGCGATACGCCGGGTCCGCCGCGGCGGTGCTGCGTGGCGTCAAGGCGTTCTATCTCGGCACCATCATCAATTGCGTGTCGCTCGGGTGGGTGCTCTTCGCCGCGGCCAAGATCGCGGAACCGTTCCTCCTGTGGAATGTCTGGCTTCCACCGGGCCTGTTCGAACCGGCGGTGACTGCGGTCGAGTGGGTCGGGCTGCCGCTCTCGCTGGGCGGCCCCGATGACCCACAGGTGTGGATCAGAACTGCCAGCAACGTAATCTCGCTTGGGCTGATTCTGACCGTCACCCTCCTCTACTCGGCCACCGGCGGGCTTCGCAGCGTGACGGACACGGATGTCGTACAGATTGGCATCATGTTCGCCGGCACTCTTGCATTCACGACCATCGTGGTGACCGAGATCGGGGGCCTCGCGGCGATGACCGAGCAGGTGCGGACGACGTTCGCGACCGGCGGTCCAGGCGGCATCACGCCGAACGAGATTCTGGCGTTCACGCCTGGCCACGCCAAGGACGCAACCGGGACGATGCTGTCGCTGCTGGGTCTGTTGTGGCTGATCAACTCCGTGTCGGATGGCACGGGGTATCTCGCGCAGCGGTCGATGGCTTGTCGGTCTGACCGCGACGCGAAAACGGCGGCGGTGGTGTTCACCTTCACTCAGGTGGTGGTGCGGAGCCTGCTCTGGTTGCCGCTTGGTATCGGGTTGTTGGTGCTCTTCCCGCCCGATCCCGGGCTGGCGCCGGGGTTGCTGCAAGGTGACCGAGAGGCCAGCTTTGTTCGCGGGATGGCCGAGCTGCTGCCGGTCGGTGTCATGGGGCTGATGTTGACCGGTATGCTCGCCGCGCTCGCCTCGACGGTCGACTCACACCTGAACTGGGGTGCCTCGTACTGGACCAACGACCTGTACAAGAGGTTTCTCTGTCAGGCGTGGCTGGGGCGCGAGCCGAGTGGGCGCAGCCTGGTGTGGGTCGCCCGCGGGTCGAACCTCGTCATTCTGCTGGTCGCGCTCGTGATCATGACCCAGCTCACGTCCATCAACCAGGCCTGGCAGATCAACTTGCTGTTCGGCGCGGGTCTGGGCGTCGTGCAGGTGCTGCGGTGGGTCTGGTGGCGGATGAACGCCTGGGCCGAGATTGCCGCGATGCTCACGTCGGCCGCGCTGGCGCCGCTGCTGCTGGCGTCGCTCGGAGACGATCAACAAGCGCTCCGATTGCTGATTCTGGCGACCGCCTCGACGGCGGCGGCGTTGGCCGCGGTCTGGTTGAAGGGGCCTGAGAAGCAGGCCGGCCTCGTCGCGTTCTACCGGCGGGTGAGACCAGTCGGCTTCTGGGGTCCGATCGCGTCCCACGTCGACGGGGCGGCCGCCGCCGCCGGCCCGGCTCGTCTCGGACGAGCTCTCGGCGCGATGACCCTCTGTTCGTTGACGGTGTTTTGCTTCCTGGTTGGCGTGGGCACCTGGCTGGTGGGTAGCCCGTCACCGACGTGGATGCCCTCACGCGCGATCTGGATAGGCTGTCTTCTGTTCGTCGGCCTGGCCGCATGCCCGGTCTGGTACCGGCTGGGTTTTGGCCCGGACCGCGACGGAGAGTCTTCGTAGGGGGGGCTGACGAGGCGTCTGCCTCCTGAGGAAACGTAGGAGCCGGCCCACCTCACCGGGCCACAGATCTCATTGTGGCGCACGGCTTCAGCCGGGCGATCGCAGGCCTGAAGGCCTGCGCCACAGGGCCTCACTCGTTTCCTGCCCGAGGCTTCACACCCGCGGCGCCTAGCGCGTCACTGTCACCGTCATGGCCTCGGTGGCGACCAGCCCGCCGTCATGGGCCTGCACCTGCAACTCGTAGGTCCCCGGGGCGTTGAACACAACCTGGGTCACCCAGCGCCCGTCTTCCGGCGCCTCGGGGGTGGACCATCCCGGCGACCACGGCGAGTCACGGCCGACGCGGGTGTCTTCCCAGGTGCTGATCTGCGGTGGGTCGAAGGTGACCGGTCCCGCGCCGCGATACACGAACCAGGACACCCGCAATCCAGTCGCACTGTCGGTGGTGATGCGACCAGGACGCCTCGGGTTGGTGGGCGCCAGACGTCTGGCCCGGGGGACGCCGTCGTCAGTCACCATGGCGGCCAGCGCCAGTGGCTGACCGGCCCGGACGCTTCGAGTGGATTCGCCTTCGAGCATCACGGTGGGCGCCTGATTGTTCATGGTCTCGGGCGTGCCGCCACCAGCCCCGCCGGCACCGTAGTTGGCCTGAATCACGGAGTTATCGATGTAATAGTCAGGCTTGAGGGTGGCGTAAGCGCGTTCGGTCCGCCCGTTGCTCGTCAACGTCCAGACCAACTCCTTGTTGCCGAAGTCGGCCGGCACCCGGATACGGAAGGTGAAGCGGTTTCGTCGCGGATAGAATCGGGTCGGCTGGCGCTGGTCAGGCCCGCCTGGTTCGATGGTGTTGTCCGGGCCGATCGGAACGTCGATGACCTCTTCCCAGTTCCGGTTCATGTATCCGAACACCAAGTCGAACGAGCCGTCGGCGTTCTTTTCCCAGCCCTCGTAGGCGGGGGCGATGTTCTGCCCGGTCGCGAACGACTGCTGCGCGCGACCCTCCGACACCACCGTCAGCGATACGGCGGCCACGAGGACCAGTCCCCAGCCCGATACCCTTGAGCGCGGCGCGCGTTGGTTGCTCATCAGCATACCGCCGCGTTACTGGCCGCCGCCCGCGTTGGCCGGGGGGGGGGATGTGCCGCAGGTCAGACACCCGATGTCGGTGCCACCCGTGAGTTGCAGCTGTGCTTCTCGCTTGGCGACCTCGACCGCGAACACCTCATCGTCCATGTAGATCGCCTGCAGCAGATTGATGAACATGTTGTCCACGGACCGGTGCCCTGACCCGGACCAGTTGCGGGGGTCCGCCACGTTGGGGTTGGTCAGCGTGTTGTTGAAGTACCCGGTCAGGTGGAGAATCGTGCCCTTCGGCAACAGCGGGGCGGCGTCGTCTTCGTACTTGTACACCCGAACCCAATTGTGGTCGTAGCCGGAGCAGTTGAGCGCCTGCACGGTGGTGCCCCAGACCGCTTCGAGACACATCCTGACGCCGGGCGCGTGCATGTGCGGTTCGTAGACGCTGAGCTTTGTGTTTTCCGGCAGCGTGAAGTAGGCATCCATTCGCTGGTTGTCTTCGTTGCCACGAATGTCAATGTCGGGGCCGTTGCCGAAGAAGAGGTACTCGATCTCTTTTGTCGGTTCGTACCCCTTCGGGTGGAACTTGAAGCCGACCTCCAGCCGGGCGTTCGTGTCGGTGCCGTTCGCGTGCAGGTGCGTCGACGGGAAGATCAGCTTCGCTCCCGCCTTCAGAATTGGCCCGGCCTCCGCGTCGAACACGTCCGCGTTGCGTCCGACCTCGTGGACGGGCCATGTGAACGCGTCCCGCGGGCCATCGTCCGGACCCATGGTCGTCAGGGCCGAATGGTGCACGACGAACAGCCCGCCCACGGTGTCAGACTTCACTCCACGGGGAAGGTCGTTCCGCTCCTTGTACTCAATCGCCGCGACATAGCGGTCTTCCGTCAGACCGGAATCAACCTGGCCGAGCATGCCCCACCAGTCGGGCGCCAAGCCCTGGACCTCGATAGGGGGCGACGACACGATGAGATCCGGCTGGCCGATTTCCCAGTCGTCGACATCGATGAAGGCCGGCGGTGTCGGCATGTCGGCCATATCCCCGCGTGGTGCTCCGGCGTCGGCCCAGGCGGCGATGGCGGCGATCTCGTCATTGCTCAGCGACCAGTCGTCCTTGAACCGCTGGATGCCGATGTCCTTCTCGATATACCAGGGCGGCATGACGCCCATTTGGTTGCGCAGACCAGTGCGCTGTTTGATGGAACGCGCCCATGGACGCACCTCTTCATAGGTGATGAGCGACATCGGCGCCAGCGAGTTGGGCCGGTGGCACTTTTGGCAACTCCGCTGCAAGATCGGTGCGATGTCTTTCGTGAACGTCACGTCGTCGTGGGGCTGTGTTTGGGCGGTCACGACCCGAGGACCCGCCACGAGTGCCAGCGACAGCGCAGCGAGGGAACCGACGCGAAATGTCATCGTCATGGAAGCGCTCCTCACAAGATTCTACTCTCTCGACCGATCCTAGACCGGGCGCTCGGTGGTGTCGAGCCCGGACTGCACGCGCCGTAACCCTTTGCCAACAGGGGTCCAATCAGGTACACGGGCAGACGGGTGCCGGGGCACCGAGGTTCCGCCCGTCGCACTGCGTGTCCCGGGTCCTTCAAGCTCGCCGATCCGACGACGTCTCGAGCAGGTCGCCGAGATACTCCAGGAACGGTCGCCCCTCGTAGCGCTGATCGGTTGCGATGGGCTCGGTCGTGAGGTCTTCGAAGAACCGGTCAAGGACGGTCGCCCGTTCGTGCGCCAGGGGCGTCGGACAATAGCAGGTCTCGCTCCAGCGCACGTCTCCGGACTCGGTCACGGTGGCTCGTCCGAACGCATCGACCATCTCCTGGCCATCGGGCTGCTGGGCGGCGATCGAGCCGTCGTCGAGCTTGCCACGGAGATCCTCCGCCATATCAGCTTTGAACCGGGCCGTGACGCGATAGATAGCCATGGTCTACTCCTGCAGGGGTCCTCACCTCGACAACAGATACGTCATCTTGATGGCGAGCTGCCGGTTCTGGATCCACGGGACGCTGCCGGCGTGGCGTAGCGCCGGGTCCAGCGTGAGGAAATCGTCCTGCCGCAATTCGTCATACGCGATGTAAATGTCGCTGCCGGGACTATAGATCCAGTTGAATCGGACACTGGTACTGATGGAGTCTGTGGTCGAGTTGTACTGGGTCAGCGAGCGGAGCGTCATCTCCGGCGAGAGCGCCAGGTCGAACGTCGCCGAGGCCAGGTCAGCGACGAACGCACCACCCGGGAGGTCGACGTCGCTCCGGCGGAAGCTGCCCTGGAGGGCGACGCGGCTGGTGGCTCGCAGGTTGAACCCGGTGCTCCAGTCGGTTCGGGTGCCGCCAAAGAACCCCTGCGGCGCGTAGCTCGCGTTGGCGGACAGCCGGCGCGACGGGTCGCTGTTATAGCGAACGCTGGGTGTCCAGTAGCGATAGACACCGACCGGGATCACCACGTCTTCGGTGATCTGAAATGGCACCTCCAACCGCTCGTACTGTTTGTTGGTAATAAACGTGACGTTCGAGCCGTCTTCGAACTGAACGCCAATCATGTGGTGCAGGCGGCGGCTTAGCAACCGATTATCCCGATCGGTGGTGTACTCGAGGTTCATCATCGGGTCCATCGACCGAATACCCCACCGCCCCGGGCGTGGATTCCACTGTGCGTGCAACTTCGACCGGCGGATGCCGATCCGCGGCACGAATCCAACCTCAGCGTTGAAATTGTCCTGGACGTCGGAGTACTCGCTGTAGATCCGCGCCGACGGGCTCAGCCACGACATCATGACGTGCCCCATCATGTCGTTGCTGGAAATGTCTGGCGATTCGGTCTTGGCCACGAATCCGGTGAACGACAGGAACGGATGCGGTGTGAGAGACGTGTCAACCGCGAACGTGCGGTTGTAGTGCGCGCCACCGATCGCTTCCTTGTTGACAAGAATGCCGCCGACCTTCGATCGAGCGAAGATATCCCGGCTGTATCGGGCGACGAAGAAGTTCTCGCCGAGCCGTACGTCGTCGCCGCGCCCCACTTCCTGGGTCTGGATGTTCATCACGGCGATATTGTTTCGGTTGACCTTGCCGGTCAGCCTGGTGCCGCCGATGATCGGGACCGGCTGCCCGCCGGTGAGTCCAACCCGGCGGGTGAAGAACAGGTCGGCGATCCGGCTGATGCCCTGTTCCTTGACGCTGAACATCCCCGCGTTCTCCAGAAAGAAGTCTCGTTTTTCTGGGAAAAACAACGGGAACCGCGTCAAGTTCACCTGTTGCTGGTCAACCTCCACCTGCGCGAAATCGGTGTTGAGCGTGACGTCGAGATTGAGGCCTGACGCGATGCCATACTTCACGTCCAGGCCGACGTCCCCAAAACCGGAGCGATCGAGAGTCGACGAGAGATTGCGGTCCTGTCGTCCGCCGGAGAGGACATACGGTGTGATCCGCAGATCCAGTCCCCGGTCTACCCCGCCGAGCCCGGTCATCGTGCCGGCCCGGCTGACCCGCGTCAGGTCGTACCCCTTCGGCACCGGCGACCAGTAGACCTGTTCATTCTTGCGCCGGATGTTGCGCATGAAGTTGACGCCCCAGACCTGCCGGTCGGCATCGGGAAACCGCATGGTCACCATCGGAATGGCGATCTCGGCTACCCAGCCCTGATCGGTGCGCTGCGTCGCCACATCCCACACGCCGTCCCAGTCGAGATTGACGTTCGAGTTGATGCTGTTGCTGATCCGGCGATAGCCGCCCTCGCCCTCTTCGGCGATCTGCTGCTCGAGCTTGGCGCCGAGCGGGCTCGTCACGAACATGTACCCAGAGCGCGAGTCATGGAAGGTGTCGAAGATCAGTTGGAAGTTGTCTTCGTCCAGCAGTTGCCGCGAGTCACGGCGCATCTCGGTCGCGATCACGCCATCTGGAATCGAATCGTGCGCCTCGACGCCGACGTAGAGCGCGTGCTCGTCGTACATCAGATGCACGATGGTTCGCTCGGTCGCCGGGTCTCCTTCCGACGGCTCCTGCTGGACGAACTCGTCAATCACCGTGGCGCGTCCCCACTCAGCGGCCTCCAACACGCCGTCGAGCGTGGGCGGCTCCAGAGTGCGGCTTGGCTCGACGTTGAAGAGCTCGTTTGGCGTCTGTGCCCGCGTGCGCAGGATGAGGGCCGCGCCGCCAGACGATCCCGCGGCCTCGTCACCCGGCGGCTGCGACCGGGCCGGGGTGGCCAGCAGGATGAGGCTCAACGTCAACAATGGCCCCACTGCACGGGGCGTCCACGTGTTCCACCGACTTCGCATCTCTCGTTGTATCTGTCACTTCCCTAAGTGTGCGACGAACCTCCCACTATATCGCCGGACGAGGTCTGGGGCCGACCCGCGGGACTGAACCCGGCAGAATGGAGAAGTTGGTCCGGCGTGACGCGTGGTGGCGCGCCGTCGGGCAACAAGCTGACCCGTCGTGACCTGGCGGATCGGCGCAACGTGCTACACGATGGCGCGGCGCTGATGCTTCCGATCTGGGCGATTGGCGTCGCTGGCATTGGGGCGGCGTTGTTGCTTGGGCTCGCACGGCTCGCCTGGCTGAGCGCCGGCGCCACCCCGATGGCGGATCCCCGGTGGTTAGCGGAGGCCGCCCGGACAGCCGCGCGTCTCGGCTAACCTTCGCCCCACAACTCATCGAGCCGCTTGTCGCGGCCGCACCCGTACCGGTAGAACTTGTACCGGATCGGGTTCTTCATGTAGTAGTCCTGGTGGTAGTCTTCCGCCGCCCAGAACTCACCGGCCTCGACGATCTGTGTCACGACCGGCTGGTCGAAGCGACCCGAGTCTTCGATTCGTTGCTTCGTGTCGCGAGCCAGCCGTGCTTGTTCGTCCCCATGAAAGAAGATGGCGGTCCGATACTGCGCGCCCCCGTCGCAGAACTGCCGATCCCGGGTCAGCGGGTCGACGTTCATCCAGAACACGTCCAGCAACTGCGCGTAGCTGATCTTGGACGGGTCGTAGACGATTTCCACCGCTTCGGCGTGCCTCGTCCGCCCGGCTGAGACCTCCTGGTAGGTTGGATTCCGTCGTGCGCCACCCGTATAACCCGACGTGGTCGAGATTACGCCGTCGAGCTTGTCGAACGGTGGCTCCATGCACCAGAAACAGCCACCGGCGAACGTCGCCTTGGCGAGCCCGGCGCCGACCTGGACTGTCTCCGACGTCTGTTCGGTCGCCGTCGTGACGGCGACCACTCCACCGAGGAACACCGCGGCGATGAGGAGTGTGGAGAGTCTCTGAGTCTTGGTCATCTATTTGGCTCCTGTGCCTGCTGCCGGGTTAGACGCGTGCGGTCGTCGTCCGGTTCTAGGACTCATGCCGACCAATGTCCTGTGTCTACTCAGCGCGGATTACCCTGCTCATCGACAGAGATCGTGCGCCACGGCCCCGGAAGGCTTGGATACCGGACATGAGAGCAGGATTCTGAAACGCCGGCGCTCTCGTGGAGGGCTCTCACCGTGCGACGCGGGTGAGGCTGAACGGCTGACAATGTCGAGGCGTGTGGCATTGGTGGTACCGTGTTTTACCCATGACGACAGAACGCACGCCAACATCGCATCTCAGCCGCCGGGACGCCCTGCGCCTGCTCGGCACCGGCGCGGCCGGCGCGGGACTCGGTCTCACGGCCGGCTGCGAGTCAGGGGGCGCCCCTGAGGCGGTGTCGGAACCGCCGCCAGGCGGCGCCGCCGTCGTCTTCCCGGAGGGCGCCATCGTGCGCACACTGCTGGCCGACATCGACCCCGCCGCGCTCGACACCGGGGCGACGTTGTTTCATGAGCATCTCGCGTTCGACTTTAGCAGCCCACCACCGGAGCCACGTGCGCCCGGCACGCCGCCACCCCCGCTTCCCACGAATGAAGCGATGGTCGACCTGCTGGTCGACGAGTTGCGGATGGCCGCCTTCGACGGGGTGAGCTGCATTGTCGATTCTTCGATCGGACCCCGCAGCGAGGAGCAGCTCGCCAACCTCGCGGCCATGGCCACCCGGTCGGGTGTACACATCGTGCTGGGCGGCAGCTACTTTCTCCAGCCCCGGTACCCGGAAGAGATCATTCGGTTGTCCGAGGAGGAGATCGCGACGCACTTGGTCGAACAGGCCGGCCGCGAGCGGTGGGGCGCTCTTGGCGAAGTGGGCAGCTCCTTTCCCGAGATGCACGACGACGAGCGCAAGATGATTCGAGCCATGAGTCAGGTCCACGCGCGGACCGGACTCCCGATCTTCACGCACGTTCCACACGAGAGCTGTCCGTCTTGTGCGGTGGAGCAACTCGACATCTACGAGGCACAAGGCGTCGAGATGGCCCATCTGTGCATCGGGCACCTTTCGACAATCACCCGCGCCGACGACCCGGGCTGGGAGACACACAAGGAAGTCGCTCGGCGCGGCGCCTTCCTGGGGTTCGACACCGTTGGCCACCAGATGAGCGTGTCGTTCATCCCTGAGCGAGAGAAAGTGGATATGGTGTTGAACGCCCTCGAGGCCGGGCTCGAGGATCACATCCTGCTGTCGTCCGACTTCGCCAACACGACGCAGATCAAGGCCAACTGGGGCAACGGGTTCTCGACGGTGCTCGTGCAATTTGTCCCGAAGCTTCGTTACTTCGGCGTGCCGGACGAGACAATCCAGAAAATTCTGGTCGACAACCCACGCCGGTGGCTGGCGTATCAGCCGATGACCGCGTAGCAGCAAGAATGTCGGCTGACGGCTCGGGTGGCACCGCCGTCCCGGCGGCGGCGATCAGCCCGCCGGCTGCTGCTCGGGGGTCTCACTCCGTCCGCACACCTCGGCCTTCCACCGCTCGCGCTCTTCCGGGGTCATGCTGGCGAACTTCCGCTTCCAGTGCTCGCGACGCCGGCGGCCGCCGGCGCGTCCACTGAACCCCCGCCCACCGAAGAGCATGCGTGCTAGCACCAGGAGCCCCAGCGCCTGCAACCAGGTCAGCTCCGGCAACCCGAAG
>JAPYUM010000022.1:0-44925 GCA_029940535.1 Vicinamibacterales bacterium | reverse complement strand
TGCTAGCACCAGGAGCCCCAGCGCCTGCAACCAGGTCAGCTCCGGCAACCCGAAGCATGTGGAGATCGCGAAGGGCATGCTTGATTCGTAGCTGACATGGGGAAAGGCTTCAGCCTTGCCACGCCAGACCGCGCTCTTGGGCGCGACTACCGGGTGGGCAGACGTGCCTGGAGTTCCTCGGACCATCGAGCACCACGTTGATCTGGGCCGGCGACACCCCGAGTCCGGCCGGGGCTTCTGGACGGGCCGGACTGTCACGGCCAGCATCTGACGCCCATCCCGGAACTCGAGGCCCCAATCGGGAGCAACATGCAGGTGACGTTCGCGCTGCCCGACTGACGGTCGGACGTCGTTGGGTCATGTCGGGGCGGGACGACGGATACGCCGGGCGCAAGGCCCTCGCTCCAGCCGCTTGTTCTGCCCGAGTCTCGCGTGCATTCCGTCTTCGGCTGTGCCAGCGCTCTTGTCTCAGGTCGTCGCACCCGCCGGTTGACAGTCACCAGTGCCCTCGTCAGGATAGGGGTATGTTCCAGCGCGTGGCGTTCGTGCTGCTGGCGGCTGCCGTCATGTCGTCGGGCGTTACCGCGCCGTTCGGGCACCTGCACGCTGCCGTGCACCCCGACGCCTCCCCAGTCGGTCATGGGCCCGGGGACATCGGGGACCACGCCCACGCCGCCGCCGGCACCCATCCACACCACCAGACGACGGGCGTCCATGCCCATCTGCGCGGCACCGCTGCAGGGTCCGGCCCGGACGCGGGTGTCACGAACCCGGCCCATCCGGCTGACGTCGTGTCGACCGCCTCGGCGCGCGAGTGTCCCCAGGCGCCGGCTGGTCTCGACCCGATGGTGGCGATGTCCATGGAACCGCCACCGCCACCGTCCATCACCGGCTTGGGTCCTTCCGCCACCCGACCGCCGCCAGACCCGCCGCCGTTGTTCCGCGGCGCGCCTCGCGCCCCGCCGTATCGTTAGTCCGACCGTTCTGCCGCTTTCTGTACGTCCGCCTTCAGGAAAAACGACCTGCGTCACGGGTCGCGAGGAGAGGACATGTCTCGACGTGTGGTGTTGTGGGCCGGCGCCTGGTTGGTGTCCGGCGTGAGTCTGTCGGCGCAGCCGCTCACCGAGCAAGACGCGCTTCAGCGTATGCGCGCCGAGTATCCGGAGGTGCGCGCGCTCCGGTTACAGGTGCGCGAGGTGGAAGCCGATGCGCGGCTCCGGACCCTCCGGACCAATCCCACCGTCAGCTATACACGGGAAGACGCGGGTCTCACCGCTGACGACTTCTTGCTCGTGAGTCAGGAGCTCCCGTGGCGCGGACGGCGCCGCCTGCTCCACGCGGTGGCTGACCGGCAGGTGGACGTGGCGGAGGCGGGCGCCGACGCGTCGATACGTGCGGTCGAGTCCGACCTGCGGTTGGTGTTCACGGACCTGCTCGTCGCCCAGGAGCGGTCCAGTGCGCTCGAGAGCGGGATGCGCGAATTGGCGGCCCTGGCTTCCGTCCTGGTGACGCGCGAGGCACAGGGCGAAGGGTCCCGTTTCGACCGTCTCCGCGTGGAGCGTGAGGTGGCGGAGGTCGAAGCGGATCTGGCCGCGACACAAATCGCGCGGGACGTGGCTCGGACCCGGCTCGCCTCATTTTTCCGTCCCGGGACCGCCGCGGCCACTCTGTCGGCGGCCGGGAGCCTCGATCAACCTCGAGCGCTGCCCGGGACGACCGCAGCGGCCGCGGTGGGTCAGCGAGCCGACTATCGGGCGTTGAGGCTCGCTGAGGCTCGCTGGGATGCGGAGCGCCGGGCGGCCGAGCGGCTGCGCCTGCCGAGTGCCTCGCTCGCCGGCGGAATCAAGCGGGTCCGGACGGCCGGATCGAGCGACACCGGCTACGCGGTAACGGCCGCTGTCAACGTCCCGATCTTCAGCCGCGGCGACTCACAATTGACGCGTGCTGATGCCGGGCGCGCGCGCGCGGCGGCCCAACGGGAGGTGCTGGCGGGACAGATCACCGCAGATGTGGACGCGGCACGAGCCACGGCCATCCAATACCAGGAGCTTGCCGACCGGTATAAGGCCGACTCTGTCGGCCGCGCCACCGAGTTGGTTGCCATTGCGACCGCCGCCTACGAAGAAGGCGAATACGGCATTCTCGAGTTGCTCGACGCGCATCGAATCACACTCCAGGCTCGGCTACGGCAGATCGCGCTGTCGGCCGCGGCCCGGCGTGGCGCGATTGCGCTGGACCGCGCCCTCGGCCGACAGGTGACGCCATGAATATGAAGACGCTCGTCGTGCTTCCCTGCCTTCTCGCCGGCCTTGGGCTGGGGTCCTGCCAAGAGGTCACACCACCCCCGGTAGAGCCAGACCCCGCCCTCGATGTGCCGCCGGTGGTCGTGAGCCGCTGGACCGAGCAAAGTGAACTGTTTGTCGAGTTTCCTCCGCTGGTCGAAGACGCAACCAGCCGCTTTGCCATCCACTTCACCGACCTGAAGACGTTCGAGCCACTCAGAGAGGGTCGAGCCACGGTGCGACTGACCGAGGTGGGCCCCGGTGACCCCGGCCGCGATGCTGCGTTTACCGAGTTCACAGTCGATGCCCCAGGTCGACCGGGCATCTTCGGAATCGACGTCACCCCGACCCGCGCGGGCCGATTCGGCCTCGAGCTGGTACTGGACGCCGCGGCTGTACAGGACCGCCACGATCTGGGTACCGTCGTCGTGTTGACCGCCTCCGACGCGGCCAACCAACCGATGACTGACGAAGAGGAAGACGGTGCCATCCCCTTCCTCAAGGAACAGCAGTGGGCGCTCGATTTCGCGACCACGCTCGTAGAAGCTCGGTCGATGGCGGCCAGCCTGGAAGTGCCGGCCGAGATCGAGCCACGGACTGGGGGTCAGGCGGACGTCACGACGCCGGTGGCGGGCCGCCTGGCGACGGACGTCCAGGCGCGCCCGGTCGGCTCGTTCGTGAACCGGGGTGAGACGCTGGCCGAGATCATCCCGCGGAGCGGACACGGCGAAGACCGTCCCGCGCTCGAGCTCGCGGTGGCCGAGGCACGGGACGCCCTCGAGTTGGCCGCCGCCGCACGAGCCCGGGCCGACCGCCTGGTCGAGGCCGGGGCATTGCCGACGCGTCGCCGCCTGGAGACCCGGGTGGCGGAGCAGACCGCCACGGCCCGGGTGACCGCGGCCGAAGCGCACCTGGACCAGCTCGACTCCACGCGGAGCGGCGAAGGTGACGGCGCCGAAGACACCCGATTTGTGGTCCGGGCTCCGATGAGCGGCGTCGTCGCGGAGAGCGCCGCGACACCCGGGGCCAGCGTCGAGGAAGGCGCTCGGCTGTTCGGGTTGGTCGCGCTCGACCGCGTCCACG
This sequence comes from Vicinamibacterales bacterium, assembly GCA_029940535.1. Classification (GTDB taxonomy): domain Bacteria; phylum Acidobacteriota; class Vicinamibacteria; order Vicinamibacterales; family UBA8438; genus UBA8438. The sequence continues at coordinate 41,560 of JAPYUM010000022.1, read as the reverse complement.
TCGTCGGCGCGCTGCCGGAGGCGGAGCTTCCGCGTGTTGGCGACCTGGCTGGCGCCGAACTCAAGATGCCGGGGGGCGGTGCGACCGTCCCGCTCGAGCATCTCGTGGCCGTGGGTCGGGTGTTGGACGTCGACACCCGCACGGTGCCGATCATCTATGAGTTGTCAGATCCGGATCCGCAACTGGCGATCGGCCAGGCGGTGACCCTGCGCGTGTTCGTCTCGGCGACGACCGAGGCGGTCACCGTCCCCGAGAGCGCGCTGGTTGACGATGCCGGTCAGCCCGTGGTGTTCGTGCAGGTTGGCGGTGAGAGCTTCGAGCGGCGACCCGTCCGGCTCGGGAACCGCGAAGCGGGCCACGTGCAGATTCTGGGTGACCTGGTCGCCGGCGAACGCGTCGTCACCCGGGGCGCGCCGCTCATCCGCCTCGCCGCGCTCTCTCCACAGGTGCCGGCCCACGGTCACACCCACTAGGGACCCCATGCTGGACTCCGTCATCCTCTGGTCGCTACGGAACCGCCTGGTCGTGCTGGGCGTGACGGTCGCCTTTCTGGGGTGGGGCGTCGCGGTGTCGCTCCGGATGCCGGTCGATGTCTTGCCCGACCTGACGGCGCCCACGGTCACGATACTCGTCGAAGGTCACGGGATGGCCCCGACCGACATGGAGGCGCTGGTGACCCTCCCGATCGAAGCGGCGGTGAACGGCGCATCGGGGGTCCGTCGGGTGCGGTCGGCGACCGCGGTCGGTATCGCGGTGGTCTGGGTGGACTTCGACTGGGGAGAAGACATCTACCGGGCGCGGCAGACGGTCACCGAGAAACTGGCCTCGGTCGTGGGCACGTTGCCCGATGCGGTCGAGCCGCCGGCGCTGGCGCCGCTCTCGTCGATCATGGGCGAGATCATGTTCGTGGCGCTGGAGTCTGACGCGCATTCTCCGATCGAGGTGCGCACGACCGCCGATATCGTGGTTCGCCGTCGCCTGTTGTCTACTCCCGGGGTCTCACAGGTGACCGTCATCGGCGGCGATCGCCGGCAATTCGAGGTGCTCGTCGATTCCGACCGGCTGTCTGACTACGGGCTGTCGCTCACCGCGGTGGAGGACGCGCTGCGACACGACAACCGGAACACCTCCGCCGGATTCAGGCAGGCGGGTGGCCAGGAATATCTGATCCAGGGCGTGGGACGACTGGCGGGCGTGGCCGACATCGGCGCGACCGTCCTCGCGGTCCGTGGCACCGGGCCGATCAGGATCCAGGACGTCGCCGATGTCCAGATCGGCGCCGCACTCAAGCGGGGCGATGGTTCACACAACGGTGAGCCGGCCGTCATTCTGGGTATCCAGCGACAGCCGCAGGTGAACACGTTGGCGCTCACCCGCGAATTGGAGTCCGTGCTCGACGAGATTCAAGCGGGTCTGCCGACTGGCATGCGGCTCGACTCCCGTTTGTTTCGTCAGTCGGACTTCATCGAGTTGGCATTCGCAAACCTCACGGGCGGGCTGCGAGACGGCACGGTCCTGGTCATCATCATTACCTTGCTCTTCCTCGCCAACCTGCGCGCGAGCGCCATCACCCTGCTGGCGATCCCGCTCTCGCTCCTGGCCGCGGTGGTCGGTCTCCGTTTCTTCGGGCTGTCGATCAACAGCATGACGCTGGGGGGGATGGCGATCGCGGTGGGGGCACTCGTCGACGACGCGATCGTTGACGTCGAGAATGTCGGCCGACGGTTGCGTGAAAACAGTCGCCTCGCTCCGGCGGAGCGGCGACCGACGGTCGAGGTCGTGTATGACGCAAGCCGGGAGATTCGCGCATCCATCGTGTTCGCCACGCTCATCGTCGTCCTCGCCATGGCGCCGCTCTTCTTCCTCGTCGGCGTGGAAGGCCGGCTGCTGCAGCCGCTCGGCCTGGCGTACCTCATTGCGTTGCTCGCATCGCTGGTGGTCGCACTGACCCTCACCCCGGTCCTCTGCTACTACCTGCTGCCCAGGGGTCGGGGCGCGATCGACGGGCGGGAGCCGGCCCTCGCGAGTGCCGTCCGCCGCGGGTACACGCGTCTGTTGCCGTCCGCGTTGCGTCACCCCCGCGTGGTCATGGCGGGAGCCGGGCTCTTGTTCGTGGCCGCGGTGGCCACGACGCCGCTGATGGGGCGCGCCTTCCTGCCGGCGTTCAACGAAGGCGCCCTGGTCATCAGCGCCGTGACATTGCCCGGGACCAGCCTGGCCGAGTCCAGCGCGCTCGGCAGCGCCATCGAGCGGCTGTTGCTCGAAGTGCCCGAGGTGATGGCGACCGCGCGACGCACCGGCCGGGCCGAGCTCGACGAGCACGTGCAAGGCGTCGAGTCGGCCGAAATCGACGTGCGGCTCGAGGCTGGTGGCCGACCGCGCGACCTGGTGCTCGACGAGATCCGCGAGCGTCTGTCCCTTGTGCCTGGCACGAACATCACTATCGGGCAGCCGATTTCCCATCGCATCGACCACATGCTGTCCGGGTCGCGGGCCAACGTCGCGGTCAAGATTTTTGGCGACGACCTGGCGGTGCTCCGGTCACTTGGCGAACAGGCGGTGACCGCGCTCCAGGGCACCCCGGGCGTGGTCGACCTCGCACTGGAGCCGCAAGCCGATATTCCGACCGTGCGCGTGCGGTTCGACCGGGCCGCTCTGGCCCGGCACGGTCTGCCCGCCGGTGAGGCAGCGCTGACGCTGGAGACCGCCTTGCACGGGCGCGAAGTCGGTCAGGTGATCGACCAAGAGGTGGCGGTGCCGCTGGTCGTCCGCTACGCGCCCAACGACATGGCCGACCTCGATGCCATGTGGGAGACGCTCATCGACACGCCGTCGGGCGTACGCATTCCGCTCGGCAGCGTGGCCGACATCGTCGAAGACCGCGGCCCGAATTTCATTGGCCGCGAAAACGTCCAGCGCCGCCTCGTGGTCACCAGCAACGTCGCGGGCCGGGACCTTGGCAGCGTGGTGTCTGACATCCAAACGCGGGTGCAGGCGGGGGTGACGCTGCCGGACGGTTATCGGATCGAATACGGCGGACAGTTCGAAGCGGAGGCCGAGGCGTCGCGCGTGCTCCTGGGACTTGGTCTGGCCGCCGTGGGCGGCATCTTTCTCATTCTGCTGAGCGCCCTGCGATCGACGCGCGACGCCGCGATTGTGATGATCAACTTGCCGCTGGCGTTGATCGGCGGGGTGGTCGGCGTCTTCCTCGGCGGCGGCATCTTGTCGATCGCCAGCCTCATCGGGTTCATCTCGCTCTTCGGTATCGCCACGCGCAACGGCATCATGCTCGTCACGCACATCCGACACCTGCGGCACGTGGAGGGCGTGAGCGACCTGCGAGAGGCGGTCGTGCGGGGGGCGGTCAACCGGATCGTGCCGATCCTGATGACCGCCCTGTCGACCGGGCTGGCGTTGGTGCCGGTGGCCTTGGCGTTCGGTGAACCGGGCAGCGAGATTCAGGCCCCGCTCGCCCTCGTGATCGTCTGCGGGCTCGTCTCGTCCACGGTCCTCAACATGTTCGTGGTCCCGACGGCGTACCTGGCCGCCGCCCGCCGTCAACCGGCGTGAGCTACCGGTTCGACGGAGACGTGGTACTCGAGGTGTGATCAGGCGCAGCACGGACAGCCGGGGCCGCCGCCTGGCGCGAACGCGCTGGTGGCGCGGCGCACGGCCGTTGCATCTCCGCTTGCCGGTTGCGCGACCATGGCGGCCGCGGTGCCTACGGCACGTGGCACTTCCCGGCGGGCCACGGGCCGCCCACCCGGACCCCGGTATCCGGTGAAGATCTGGTACTGCTGGGTGTCGATGGTCGTGTCGAGCTCAATCGTGCCGTTTCCGGTGACCTGGAAACGGTCGAACGGTTGACCGTCGCACAGGACGTAGACCTCACCAGCGTTCGGCAGATTGGTCACACGCCAGCTCGTTTGCACGCCCTGCCGGTCCGGTGACGTGGGGTAGGTGCCAACGTGGAGCGTGCCGCTGTCGGTGTCGTTCCACGCCTGGTAGAGCCCGAGCGATGGGAAGTCGACGCCTTCGACGGTCGGGGCCTCGAACTTGTCCAGGTGCGGGGTCTCGAACGCCCGCAGCCAGGCGCCATCTTCGCCGACTTCAGACACCATCATGGTGGCGCTCTGTTGTCCGCGCGGATACGCCTCGTTCAACCCGAAGAACCAACCGAACTTCTCGTCGTGGTCACCAAAGTATCGAGGTTCGTAGGCCTGTTCAGCCGCCGCCCGCAGCCGCGCGACCGCCGTGTGGTCACCCAGCGCCCGGGCCAGCAGCAGTCCGGTGGCGTTGGCGCGAATCGGAGTCTGGGCGTTTCTCCATCCCAGCGCGTTGGCGGCCGCGTCATAGAGCGTGGTCGCCACTTCGCGATTCTGCGGCAGCACCATGAACGCCGTGGCAATACCCGCCGCCGGCCCGCCATTCAACTTGTGGTTCACGACCGGATCGTAGTAGTTGGTGACCCACTCCAGTGAGCCGTCGCTGCCCACCCCCATGTAGTTGTCGCGTGAATACTCCAAGAAGTTCTCGAACGCCCGGTGTGTGTCGCGGCCGAACACCCGGTCGTAGAGATACATCCCGAGACCACCGGCCGCGTTGCAGTAGAACCAGATCTTGGTGTTCTCGCACTGCGGCCCCTCCGGGTGCTCCTGGTACTGGCGCTCCATCTGCGCGGCGATTCGATGGTGGTCCCACTCGAAGACCTCGTCGCCATAGCCGGTCACGGGGAACGGCCGCGTGTACTTGTCGTCGCCGGAGACGTACTTGTAGATCGACAGGAGCAGCGTGAACCAACCCCGAAAGAAGAGATACCCGTCAGCGCCGATCGGGTCCCGTTGCAGACCCCACGGCTCGACGCCGTTTGCGGTCCATCCGAATCGGTTGTAGTTCCCCTTCAATCGGTCGGGGATCGCACCCATGACCCGTGGTGGATAGTTCGCCCGTTTCGGGTCGTCGCCAATCTGGGTGAGCCAGTCGATGGCGCCCCAATAGGTCGGATAGCGACTGGCCAGGCCGTCCGCGATCTCCGTATACGCCTCGCGCCAAGCGGGCGTCTGGTCCGCCATCAACAGCAGCGCATAGGAGGAGAACGACAGGTCGAACCGGCCGTAACTCAGAACCACCGGAGCCGAGTAGCGGTCCCACCACTGGTGCGGGATGCCGGCCGAGCTCCAATCGTCGTCGGTGGTCGATTTCTCCCAGAGGAAGCGTAACCACCCACGGGTCCGGCCGTTCAGGGTCGGGAACACGGACCGAGGCGTGTCCTGCAGAAACGTCGGTCCCGGGGCCGGCGACTGGCCCAACGCTTGCGCCGATGGCGCCAAGGCGGCTGCGCCCGTCGCCACGCCGATCTGTTTCACGAAATCGCGGCGCGAACGGCCGCCGTTGGTGGCCACTAGTAGTCAGCGGCCAGCAGCGACACGCGGATCATCTCGTTGTCGTTCCGATGAATGATGTGTCCGTTTGCAAACGCCGGGTGGCTCCAGCCTACTTTCCGGTCGAATCGCTTGCCTGGTCCGTATCCAGAATCGCCGGTCGCGTCGAGCAGGTGCACGCGGCCCTGTTCGACATATCCCTGCGGCGTGAATCGGGCGTTGATGAGTACGCCGTCGTCGTTCACGACCAGATACCGGTCGCCCTGCTTGACGGCGAACGCGGTGCCCCAGCGAGCCTGGGCGGTCATCTCGTCACTCATCCACAGACGTTCGCCTGTCCGGGCGTCCAGACCGCGGAGCTCGCCGTAGCTGCCGACCCCGTAGATGTGGTTTCCCTCAATCCAGGGCGTGGTGATCATCGAGTGCAACCCGTCCGTCTCGTCCGGCATCTCGCTCCGGCTCTTGCCCTTCCACAGCAGTTCGGCGTCCGGCCGATCCTGGTCGAGTTGCATCATGAGCGACCCGTTGTAGAACTGCGACACGAGCAGGTAGTTACCGCTGTGCACCGGCGTCGCCACCGACATCCCGGCACCGGCCTCCCACACTTCTTCCCAATGCGGTTCGCCGGTCTCCGGGTCGAGCGAGACCAGGGCCCCGGCGTGCCACACGATGAGCTGTCGCGTCCCGCCCGCCTCGATGATGATCGGCTGGCCGTAGCCCATCTCGCCGACGACGTCGAGCGAGCGCCACACTTCTTCGCCCGTCTGCTTGTTGAACGCCATGACGAGGCCGCCCGATTCTCCACCGACGACCGTAATCAGCCGGTCTCCATCAACGATCGGCGCAGTGGTGACGCCCCAGGTTGGAATGAAACTGTCGTAGTCGTCGATGTAGTGCTTCTCCCACAGGATCTCACCGGTCTCGACACTCAGGCAGAACAGGTCACCGGCCGCTCCGACGACATACACGCGGTCGCCATCGACCGTGGGTGTCGCGCGCGGACCGATGGCGTACGAGATCATCAGCATGCGATAGGAGGTGGGCCATTCCGTGGTCCAGAGGACCTCGCCGGAGGCCTCGTCAATCGCGAGGGCCCGCTCTCTGCCATCCATCGTGCGGGTACCCGCATCTTCAGCCCAGTCCGTGATGAAGACACGGCCGTCAGCCACCGCCGCCCCTGAAAATCCGGCGTTGACGGGGATTCGCCACTTCACGTTCAATTCGTTGGGGAGGTCAGCGACGATCCCGGTTTCGGTCCAGACGCCGTCTCGGTTCGCCCCGCGCCATTCCGGCCAGTCGTTGGCGGCGAGGGGAGCGGTGGCCACGGTGGCGCCGGCTAGAACCAGGCCGAGCACCACCGGCCGGGACATGTTCACAAATCTCATCGTCTACACTCCTGCCGTTGCCACGCCACAGTGGCACGGGGCGGTCGGTTCGTTTCGCGTGGCGGCCAACTGGCCCACCGATTGGCGTTCGACAAGTTTATACCGGCGACGGTAGCATCTGGACGCCCGGGCATACCGCGCGGGCGATCACAGAACACTGTATCGGTCGCCGGTCCCGGCAACATTCAGTCACCACCCATTCGATTCGCATGCCTTGGCCACGTTCTCGCCCCGCGTCGCGGGGTCGCATCGTTACGATGCGCCTCGTTGGGGCCGGGTGCTGCCTGCTGCTGTCGGCGACCGCCGCCTCGCCTCAGCTGGTGTCCGAAACGTTGGCCTCCCGCCTGCAGGGCCCGGCGCCTCCGATCGCGCCCGAGGTGGTGGCCCGCGACCCGGACGGCCGGGCCACGGTCCGTGCCACACGAGTGAGCGACCCGCTGGAGCTCGACGGCCGACTCGACGAGCCGTTCTACGACTCGGTCCAGTTCATCACCGACTTCGTGCAGCAACTGCCGGATGAGGGCGCCGCCGGGAGTGAGCGCACCGAAGCCTGGATCTTCTTCGACGACGACAATATCTATATCTCCGCCCGGTGCTATGACCGTGCCCCGACGTCGCAGTGGGTGGCGAACGAGATGCGGCGCGACGTCATTCAGCTTCGCAACAACGACTCGTTCTCCGTGATGCTCGACGCCTTCTACGACCGTCGGAACGGCCTGGCGTTTCTGGTCACCCCGCTCGGCGGGTTTTCCGATTTCGCGATCACGAACGAGGGCGGCAGCGTCAACACCGACTGGAACGCCATCTGGGACTCTCGAACCGGGCGGTTCGACGGCGGGTGGACGGTGGAGATGCGTATCCCGTTCAAATCGCTGCGTTACCGTCCCACCGAAGAACAGCTCTGGGGCATCCAGCTACGTCGCATCATCCGCCGCCGTACCGAAGCGTCGTATTTGACCGCCCTGCCGATCTCGGCCGCGCGCGGGAACAGCGTCATCGCCGGGCTGTGGCGAGTGTCGGGGGCCGGCTCCCTGGTCGGGCTCGAGGTGCCCTCCGAGAGCCTCAATCTCGAGATCAAACCGTATGCGATCGGCGGGGTCACGACCGATGTGAACGCCACCCCGCCGACTCGCAACGAGTCGGACGGCGACGTTGGTCTGGACGTCAAGTACGGAATCACTCGCAATCTCACGGCGGACGTCACCTTCAATACAGACTTCGCGCAGGTCGAGGTCGATGAACAGCAGGTCAACCTGACCCGGTTCAACCTCTTCTTCCCAGAGAAACGTGAATTCTTCCTCGAGGGGCGCGGTAATTTCGATTTCGCGCGAGGGACCAACGCACGAGGTGCCGGAATTCCGACGCTGTTCTTCAGCCGGCGTATCGGGCTGCAAGGGGCCGACGTCGTGCCGCTCCAGGCCGGCGGTCGGTTGACCGGGAAGGTGGGCGCCTTCGACGTCGGGGCCCTGAACATTCAGACCGACGACCTGTTCCGCGCCGGGGCGGAGTCGACCAATTTCACCGTGGTGCGCGTCAAGCGTGATGTGCTGCGTCGCAGCACCATCGGTGGCATCTTCACGAACCGGTCGGTGTCGCTCGCGGGCGACGGCTCGAACCAGGTCTACGGACTCGACGGGCGCTTCGCGTTCTTCGACAACCTGAACGTGCTGGCGTATGCGGCGCGCACCCAGACGACGGGCCGAGATGGCCAAGACGGCAGCTACTTCGGGCAACTGAACTACGCCGGCGACCGCTACGGCCTCGATGCGGGTCACCTGATCATCGAGGACAATTTCTTGCCCGAGGTCGGGTTCGTGCGTCGCGGGAACATGCGACGGTCGTCGGCCTCCGGTCGGTTCAGCCCGCGACCCAGATCGATCGACTGGATCCGGCAACTGACCATGTCAGCGTCACTCGACTATATTCTGGCCGCCGATACGCGTCTGCTCGAGACCCGGACCCGAGACGCCGTGTTCGAGATTCAGCTCGAGAACAGCGATCGCCTCAGGCTTGACGGGACCGACAACTACGAACTCCTCGTCGAGCCGTTCCAGATTGCACCGGGCGTGTTCCTGCCGATCGGTGGGTACGGGTTCCGCGATGTCGGTCTCAGCTACGCGTTCGGCCAGCAGCGTCCGGTGAGCGGGACCGTGTCCGTGCGCCACGGCCAATTCTGGAGCGGCGACCACACCGTGGTCGCTATCCGTCAGGGCCGCCTCGAGGTCACGCCGCAGCTCTCGGTCGAGCCGAGTGCGTCACTCAACTGGGTGGATTTGCCGCAGGGCGACTTCACCACCCACCTGGGCCGCGTCCGGGTGAACTACACCGTCAGCCCGCGGATGTTTTTCAGTGGGCTCCTGCAATACAACTCGAGCGCGGACATCTTCAGTACGAACGTCCGGCTGCGCTGGGAGTACTCGCCGGGCAGCGAGTTGTTCGTGGTGTACACCGAGGACCGCGATACCGATCTGCTGATGCCGGTGCGCGGTGGTACCGCGTTGCGGAATCGCGGATTCGTGGTGAAGATCAATCGACTGTTTCGTTTTTGAGACCGGGCTGCGCCTGCCGGTCAGTCCTGTCCCCGCCCCGTCCCGCTTCTATGGCACGGTGAAGGCGACCAACTCCGCGATGTTCTCCTCATCCAACGCCGCGACGACAATGTGCTGTTGGCCGTCCGCCATGTAGGTGATCGGGAACCCGGTGGTTGGGCCACCCGGCAGCTGAATCTCATGGACAACGTCACCCGTCCGCTTGTTGTACGCACGAAGAACCGGTTCGCCCCGTGATCCCTCACCCGCAAACAGCAGGGTAGACGTTACAAGAAGTCCGGAGCTTTTCGTCGGGCTCCCCGTCGTCGGCACGTCCACGCCCTGAAGGTCCGGATGTGCCTGGATATAGCCGGGCGTGCCGCCGTGCGGGATCTGCCACAGGATCTCTCCCACGGTCAGATCGATTGCGGTGATCCGGCCATACGGAGGTTTGATGAGAGGAAGGTCACGGACGGTCGGGACACCCGCACGACTGGAGATGTGGTAGCGCACGCCGGTCCCTTCAGTGCCGTCTATCAATCCGAACAGCGACGGGGTCGTACTCGACGGTACAAAAAGGATACCCAGCCCGGGATCCACCGCACCACCCGGCCAATTGACGCCACCACCCGCGCTGGGGAGCGCGAGGGTCCCTTGATTGACGCCCGGCTCTTGCAAGGACGGCGGAGTATAGAGAGGCCCGAGCCGGTAATTCTCTACGATCCGCAGTGCTTCGGCCCGAAGCTCCGGAGTAAAGTCGATGAGGTCATCCTCAGTCACGCCTTGGCGTTCAAACGCCGGCGGCTTGGTGGGAAAGGGCTGTGTAGGAGACGTCCACTCTCCCGGAACGTCCGACTCTGGCACGGCCCGTTCCTCGATCGGCCAGACGGGTTCGCCTGTCGCACGGTCGAGTACGTATGCAAATCCCTGCTTCGAGAGTTGCACCAAGGCCCTCACCAGGACGCCATCGACCTCAATGTCCACGAGGATGGGGGCTGTCGGGAAATCGTAGTCCCAGAGTTCGTGATGGGTGACCTGAAAATGCCACACCCGTTCGCCGGTCTCCGCGTCGAGCGCCAACACCGAGTTGGCGAACAGGTTGTCTCCTGGCCGATAGCCACCGTAGTAGTCGTTGGTGGCGGTTTCGGTGGCTACGTAGAATAGTCCGAGTTCCTCGTCTACCGTCACGGGGGCCCAATGTCCGACGTTCCCCGTGTATTTCCAGGAGGCATCGAGTAGTTCGGGGCGTTCCTCGACCCAGGGATGCGTGCCGGTCGGAACCTCCCAGAGTAAATCGTCCGCCTTGAGCCAGGTGTCGACGCCGAACTCTCCCTCCTTCGGGACCGTATTGAAACGCCAGAGCGTCCGACCGGTACGAGCGTCGTAGGCCACCACGTCGCCAGGAATGTTCATCGGCCAAACCTCATTGGGATTGCGGATACCCGGGCGATTGGCCCTTGTCGGTATGCTGCCGGTATGCAGTGAAATCGATGCCACAATCGCATTCCCAAGAATCGCCGGCGGCGAGGTGTTGGCCACCCTACCCGCTCGCAGCGCAGCCGGCCGTTCATCCCAGCGGAGGTCATCCATCATGTCGATGACACCAGCGTCACCAAATTGCAGCACCCGAGCCCCCGTCTGGGCATCGAGCGCGACAAGCTGATAGCTTGGCGTGACAACGAAGATGCGCGCATCTCCGGCCCCATCCGTCCAATAGCTCACGCCGCGCCCTGCGCTCCGTGCCACGGGTTCGATGATGTCGCCCCACCGGCGTTCGTTATCGCCCGGCCGCCAGTTCCAGAGGGTCTCACCCGTTGCGGCCTCGATCGCAACCACGCTGCGTTCGTTCCCGATGGTCGTATACAACACCCCGTCGATCACGAGGGGACTGATCTGCGTCCGGCCGGACGGAGGGGGCGTGCCATAGTTCCGTGCGCTCCATCGCCATGCCACCTCGAGATCCCCGACGTTGTCTGAATCAATCTGGTCGAGCGGCGAGTAGCGAGTGGCACCCGCGTCCGCGCCGAACACACCCCACTCCCCCTTCGCGGCGCCCGACTGAGCGGTCGCGCGAGCCGCACCCAGACACGCGACAACCGCAACCGCAACGGCACAAGGGATCACAGGGCGTCGAATGGAGAGCATCTTGCGCATGGTTTTGTCTCGTTTTTGCTGTGCCGCTGGACGGGGAAGGGCGATTGCCCGACCACCCCGATCACCAAGACTCCCGTCTTGACCGGCGGAGGGACCCCCCCGTCACCGGTTTGACCTCCCCGCCAGGGGCGGACTGCCGCCCGATTGAATACGTCGGGTCGAGAATGCCCGGTCTGCCGGCCGAGGTCAAGGCCAGGCCGTGTGATGGAGCCATCGATGCTATGTCGCAGGAACGGTGCGGGTTGCGCCACCGTTCGCGTGTGCGGTAGGTTGCTGCCTGTCGTGCCGTGTCCCGGTCGGCCCGAGGTGCCTCGTCCGGCATACGCGATAACGACCTGACGAGGCGGATGCCAGAAACACGAATCTCGTCCCGCTCGCCGCGTCGCTGGTTGGCATGCGGTCTCGCGCTGACCCTGCTGGCGATGCACGCCGAAGCGCAGGACTGGCCGCAGTGGCGAGGCCCAGACCGGCTTGGCGTCTGGACCGAGACCGGTGTCGTCGACCGGTTCCCCGACGACGGGCTGACGGTGGCCTGGCGTGTCCCGGTCCGTCCCGGCTTCGCGGGGCCGGTGGTCGCCGGCGGACGGGTGTTCGTGCTCGACTACCAGGAGGATCCGGGCTCTCGGACTATGGATGGCGCGGAGCGGATGCTCGCGCTCGACGAAGAGACGGGCGACATTCTCTGGGCACGCGAATGGCCCGCCACCTATCGCAACCTCATGCGGACGTTCGCCACCGGGCCACGCGCCACACCTACGGTATCCGGGGACCAGATCTATATTGTCGGCGCGGCCGGCATGCTGTTGTGTCTCGACACGGCCACCGGTGACGTGGTCTGGCAGGTCGACACCGTGGCGGAGTACGGTGCCACGGTGCCGGTCTACGGAGTCAGTAACTCGCCCCTGGTCGACGGCAACCGGCTCGTCGTCGTGGTCGGCGGCGAGCCAGATGCGCTCGTGGTGGCCTTCGATACCGACACTGGCGACGAGGTCTGGCGCGCGCTGCCGCTCGTGTCGGAGGCTGGCTACAGCCCGCCGATGATCTACGAGTCCGGTGGCGTACGGCAGCTCGTGCTCTGGCATCCTCAGGGCGTGAGCTCGCTCGACCCGGAGACCGGGGCCGTCTACTGGGAGCACGAGTGGCCGATCGGCACCATGACGGTCTCCACCCCGATCTCCGCGGGTCCGTATCTGATGGTCACCCACTTTTTTCGCGGGACGCTCATGCTCCGGTTGGACAGCGACCGGCCCGGCGCGCAGGAGTTGTGGCGGGGGCAGAGTCGCAGCGAGTTGCCAGGTGAGACCGACGGCCTGCACTCGTTGATCACCACACCCCTGATCATCGGTGACTACATCTACGGCGTCGGCAGTTATGGCGAGCTGCGGTGTCTCGACGCGCGCACCGGTGAGCGGCTGTGGGAAACGACAGAGCTGATCGGTGGGGAACGGTGGGGGACGGCGTTCTTCATACAGCACGATGATCGCGTGATCGTGGTCGGTGAGACCGGCGAACTGATTCTGGCCAGGTTCACACCGGAGGGTTACACCGAGCTCGATCGGACGTCGCTCATCGCCCCGGCCACGCGCACCCGCGGCGGTGCCAGCGGTACGTGGGGCGATCGCGGTGTCGTCTGGGCCCACCCCGCGTTCGCGAATCGCCACATCGTGATGCGCAACGACGAGGAAGTCATTCGCGTCTCGCTCGCCGCCGCCGACTATCAGTAGCAACCGGCCCGGACGCCAGCTCCTTGATGAGCTGCTTCAGCACCAGCCTGGAGCCGACGTCGAGGCCGGACGACGGCTCGTCGAGGATGATGATCTCCGGATCGTGCAGCAGCGCGGCCGAGATGAGGATCTTCTGCTTCATCCCTTTCGAATACGCCGACAGTGAAGCGTAGCGGTCGTCGTAGATACCCCACAACCGGAGGAACCGTTCGATCTTTTTCTCGAGCACCGCTTCGTCGATCTGCCGCAAGTCGACCGATCAGCGTCAGGTACTCGGGCCCGGTCAGATAGGTGTAGAGTTCGGGGGCTTCCGGGACGTATCCGATGCGTCTCCGGTGGGCGAGCAGCTCTTCCTGGATGTCGCGACCCTGATACGTGACCACACCCGATGACGGTGTCAGGAGTCCGGTGACCATCTTGACGGTGGTCGACTTGCCAGATCCGTTGGGCCCGAGATACCCGAGCACTTCACCGGGACGCGCGGTGAACGTGACGTCACGCACGGCCGCCAGCGCGTCGTAGTAGTTGGTGACACGGGTCACTTCGAGCATGGGGTCACTCCTCCGACAGCACCATCGCGGGACGATCGCGCACGACCTTCTCCAGTTTGACACCGCTGTACGGCGGATGGGTCTAGACGACTCGCGGCTACGGCTGGGGGTCCCACTGGCCACCGGCGGCCGTTCCCCCTCCCGGCACATTAGGAGATCAAGGTGTTTCGCGAGCGGCGGTCACTGACGCTGGAGTGAGAGGTCCGAACTCGGGGCGAGCGGCCCGGCGGGAGAGCGGTGGTTCATCACCCGGCGAAGACTTGCATGAGGAGAACTGCCGTGGCGGCCATCGGCAAGGTGACGACCCAGGCAAGAAGAATGTGTCGGACAGTGTGCCTGACGTGTGACGGTGCCGATGCCAAACTGCGCCCCGCAGGAGACATGGGTAGTGGACACGGGCAGGCCCAACGTCGAGGCGCCGATGACGAGCACAGACGTTATGGCATTGGCGGTGAATCCCTGCCCGGGGTTCATGTCGGTCACATCGTGGTGGCGACACGCTTGGCGCTGATCAGACCCCCGGTCGCCATGGCGATGCCCACCGCGACGAGCGCGAGTCCTGGGGCGACCGCGCCGCCCACCAGGAGCAGCGCCGCGATCTTCGGGGTGTCGTTCAGGCCCCGGGCGAAGCTCACCGCACCGGCGCTGGCGTAGTGGGCCGCGTGACCGCTTCGAGCGCGGCGGTGTGGCCAGGTGCGCCGGGCCCCACGCCGATGACCGCGTCACCCACACACACAGGTCTCGCGAGTGATGCCCAGCCGTCGCCGGCCGGCACGCAGCGTCGGATACAGGCCTCCGGACAGTGCGATGGACATGATCGGGCTCGTCAGCAACGGCAGGAGGAACCCGGTGGCCAGGGTGGCAGTGTTGATGCCTACCGGAGAGGCCACGAGTCCCGCACCGACCAACCCGCCCAAGAGCGCATGGGTTGTGGACACAGGAAACCCGAGTCGGGTGGCGAGCAGGACCGTCAGGCCCGTCGCCAGCGCGGCCGCGGTCGCGAAAACGGGGTCCGCCACGACCTCCACCAGCACCAGGCCCTTCCCGGCGAATGCGGCCAGAAGGCCACGGGCCAGCACAAGCGCCGTCAGGGACCCGAGCGCGGTCGTGACCGTGGCCCAGAGGAGCGCGCGACGATAGGATGCCGTCCCCTGCCCAGCAGCGTGGCGACGCCTTTGTAGTTGTCGTTCGCGCCATTGGCGTAGGCCAGCAGCAGGCCGATCCCGAGGACGGCGAGCACAGTCACTGTCGCTTCAGACGCCGCGTGCGGCTCCTGGTTACGGTTTTCTTTCAGTCGCCTTTCAAGGCGATCAGTGGAAGGAGGCTCATGCTTTACCGCGTAGGACCTTGACCTTTAGACTCCCAGACACATCGGTTGGCCCGGCCGCTCGATCTGGGCCGATCACATGAAGGGGTCTGAGAACCGTGGGTCGGTCAGAAAGATGTCGTCGGTGAGGCTGCCGAGAAACGCGATCAGCGCGTCGATCTCTTGTTCGGTCAGCTCGAGACGTACGGGGCGGACCGGTCCGCCGGTCACGGCCAGCCGGCGGTCCATCAACGTCAGGTCGAGGAATGGATTGGCCTCGACCTGCGCGTTGTAGTGGTCGATGACCTCACGCAGGGTGTTGAAGCGACCGTCGTGCATGTAGGGCGCCCGCACGGCCACGTTGCGCAGTGACGGCGCCTTGAAGCGTTCGTCTCCGGCGCCCTGGTCGCCGTCACCGTCCGGGCCGATCCCGGCGAGACCGATATTGCGCGGCGACAGGCTGATCTGCGCGTCACTCATGTGGCACCGAGCGCACCCGGCCCCGCGCACCCCCTCGCCGGGCACCCCGACAAACAGCCGGTGACCGAGGCGGGGCAGCTCGGGCAGTGCCGCCGAGAAGGCGGCGGAACCCGGCGGGCCGGCGGCGCGCGCCCGATCGTAGGGCGATTGAGACGACACCAGGGCTCGGACGAACTGCGCGAGTGCCCGGGCCACCCGGTCCTCGGTGATGGTGGAGCTGCCGAACGCCTGGGCGAAGAGCCGCGGATAGTAGTCGACCTGTCCGAGTTTCGTTTCCAGGCCCTCCAGCGTCATGCCCATCTCGACCGGGTCCTGCACGGGCGCCAGGACCTGTGACTCGAGCGTCTCGGCTCGCTCATCCCAGAAGAACCGCGCCCGGGCGTAGTACCGCGCGTTGGTGAGGCTCATCGAGTGGCGGCGGGTGGTCTGGCCGTCGAACCCCACGCTGTACCGGCGGGGGTCGGAGAATCCGTGGATCTGCTGGTGACAGGTGCCGCACGATACGGAGTCGTTCGCCGACAACCGCGTGTCGTAGAACAGGACCCGTCCGAGTGTCGCCCCCGTGTCGGTCGTGGGGTTGTCGACCGGCGTGTTGTCCGAGGACGCGACGCTCTCCGGTCCGCCGCCCTCGGTGAAGTGCTGGGGCAGGTCGCCGTCGTCGTACCGAAACGGCGTCTCCGGCAGAACTGGAGCAGACCGGCGGCCTGAAGCGGCCGACTGAGCCAGGGCGCTCGTTGCGGCGAGCGTGATGACACAGACCCAAGCCGCCGAGGTTCTCTTCACCCGAGAAACTGTAGCGCGGTTTTTGATCTGGGCCCCCAGATCGAGCATAGAATTCACAGGTCCATCATGAGACTGCCAATCCTCGCGCTGGCTGGCGCGCTGTTCGTGTCGACGTTGGCCACGGCTCAGTCGTCGAATCTCGAACGACTGAGTGGCGATCAGCTCGACGTGGTGCCGCCATCGGCCAGGGTAGACGGCGTGGTGGGCGGCCTCAAAGTCCGGGACACTGGTTGCCGGCCCCGGGCGGATGAACCGTTGCGCCGGCGAATCGTCGATGTGGCGGCTCAGGAGTGGGGGTTCTTCGGGTTTTCGGTCGTAGACCAGACCCGTCTCGACGAGCAACCGGTGCGGCGTGGCCGCCGCCGTTGGTCTCGGTTGAGCCCCAGCGAGTATGTGCGGGTCGCCGATTCGATTGCCGGCTACTGGACCATCACCCCTGAGGGTGGATGGATTATCGAGAACCAGAACGATCGCTGGGACGGTTCGGAGTCCAGTGCACGCTGGCGATACCCCTGGTCGGCCGCGTTCGTGTCCTGGGTGATGTGCGAAAGCGGCCTCAACGAGTCCAACCGGTTCCGACGTGCGGTCGCGCATCACACCTACATCGATCAGGCGATCCGCGCCAGGGATGGCAGCGCAGCGGCCGCGTTCACGGCCCACGACATCGGCGATGCGCCGGTCCTGCCCGGTGACCTGCTGTGCAGCGGTCGTCGCCCGGCCTACCGCACGCTGGCGGAACGGCGCCGACAGATGGGCGAGGGGGCTCGGACACACTGCGATGTGGTGGTCGCGCTGGACGACGCCCGTGGTCGGATTCTTACGATCGGTGGCAACGTTCGTGGCACCGTCAGCCTGAAGATCATGCCGGCGGTGCGGGACCCGGATGTCGGACTTCGGCCCGAGGGTGAGGCACGCCGTTTGTTCGCACACCTGCAGCTACGCGCGGAGCCGACCGGACCGGACCCGCTGATCGCCAGCCCGACCCTGCGCGCGCTCGCGTGTGCGGGCGGCTCGACTCACTCCCGGTTGGCGGCGACGGGAATCGTGTCACCAGCCACCATCGCTCGCTGTTGATCCGCGGACTCTGGCCGGAGGAAAGGCAGGCCATTCCGGCCTGGGACGAAAAGGAGAGAATTCATGAGAACCATCACCACTTGCCTCGTCGCGGCGCTCGCGGCGACCGTTCTGTCGTCTCCGGTCCTCGCCCAGTCGGATGTGGACCTCAAAGCCGCCGACGGCGTGAACCTGAAGGCGACCTATACCTCTCCCGGACGTCCGGGTCCTGGGATGCTACTCATTCATCAGTGCAACATGGATCGCACCTCGTGGACCGGGGTCACCTCCGCCCTCGTGAAGGCGGGCGTGCATGTGCTCACGCTCGACCTGCGCGGATTCGGCGACAGCGGCGGCGAGGGCATGTCCGCCGGCTTCCCGACGTTCATGCAGAAATCAGCCGGCGACGCCGACATGGCCTTCGACTACCTGGCGTCCCAATCCGGCGTCGACGGGTCGCGGATGGGAGTGGGTGGAGCGAGCTGCGGGGGGATGATCAACGCCGACCTGGCGGCCCGAAAAGACGGGGTCAAGGTCCTGATGCTGCTCTCGAGCCCACCCAGTGAGGCAGCCGTCAAGAACATGGCCGACACCCCTGGGTTGGCGGTGTTCGGCGCGGCGGCTGAGGACGATCCGGTGACCGAGGGCGTTGCCGACGCCCTCCGAGGAGCCGTGGGCGGCTCCAAGCACCCGGACTCGACCGCGAAGATCTACCCCGGCACGGAGCACGGGCTCCCGATGTTCGGTAAGAACCCGGACCTCGAGCCGCAACTGCTCGACTGGCTCACCGCACAGTTGCTCTCGAACTGATGTCCGACGCTATTCACCTTGGTCCGGCGTGGGGTTCGGGGCGTAGCTCCGTCTGAGGAAACACCCAGCCAGACGGGCTGTGGCCGAGGAAGCAACGCCGTCCAGGCTGGCGCCTCGTCAGGAACACCTAGGGACAGGTGGCGAAGGCGCTTGTGTCCGTGACTGTCGGAGAGGCCATACCCAGGGGATTGGTGTACGTTCTCGTCTGGTTCGTTTGGGTGTCGGGGTAGGGCTCGTGCCGCCTGTCGGCGCCGTCGGGCTGTCGTTGCCACCGCACGCGTGCAGCAAGAAAACGGTCAGCAGTGCCGCCGACTATCGTCGGTGTCGCTTCTCAAGCCTCCGTGGGTCTCGGCCCACTGTACACGTCGGAAACACACGACACCAAGCGCCGTCGCTCCAGCCTGGTCGCGATGCTACAATCACACATTCTGACCTGATCTGCTCGTGGAGGGCCGTATGAAGCGCAGTGCCAGTCTGGTGATCTTGACGCTCCTGGGCGTGGTCCTGACCGCGGCCACCTACGAGGCGCGACAGCCACGGCCGGAGATACACGGGATCCAGGAGGTTGCGGACAACCTGTATCTCCTCAGCAACCCACCCCCTCCGGCCGAGCAGAGCATGCTGACCGGTGGCAACACCGTCGCCTTCGTGACGGCGTTCGGGGTGGTGCTGGTCGATACCAAGCTCGAAGGCTACGGTCAGGATATTCTCGACCTGGTCGCCACCGTGACCGACAAGCCGGTGACCACCATCATCAACACGCATACCCACTACGACCACAGCGGGAGCAACACGGAGTTCCCCGACACCGTAGAATTCGTGGCCCACGAGAACACGCGCGCGCAGATGGCCCGCGCCATCTGCCAGCCGGTCACGAACTGCGATGCGTTCAAAGGGCCGAACGCCAAGTATCTGCCCACGACCACCTTTGCGGGCCGCAAGTCTCTGTTCGACGGCGAAGACCGGGTCGACCTGTATCACTTTGGTCGCGGCCATACTGACGGCGATACCTTCGTGGTGTTCCCGGCCGCGCGCACCGTGCACACCGGCGACATGTTTCAACGGATGAGTTTGCCGTTCATCGACGTGGCCAACGGGAACGGCAGCGCGGTCGAGTTCGGGTCCACGCTGATGCGGGCAGTGGACGGCATCAACAACGTCGACACCGTGATTGCCGGTCACCATACGGTGACCGTGTCGTGGGACGACTTCGTGAACTTCAGTGACTTCTTCAACGACGTGCTCGCGAAAGCGAAACAGGGGATGGCGACGGGCCAGACCGTCGAACAGGTGGTCAACGCCTACGTCAAGCCTGACCGGTTCAGCGACTTTCAAGCGCCGCCACAAGGCGTGACGACGCTTGTCCAGAACATCTACAACGAGAGTCAGTAGCGACGGAGCGCGACCCGGTTCCATGGTTGGGGCCACCGCGTCGCGGTTCGGCGGGGAGATTCCAGATGCAGAAGCGAACAATTGCGGTGCTCGGCGCGTTGACCGCGGTGGTGATGTTGTTGCCGGCGTCCGTCGCCGGTCAGGACGGTCCGCTCACGACGCCGTGGGGCGACCCAGACCTCCAGGGTACCTGGTCGTATGCGTCGCTGACGCCGTTGCAGCGACCTACGTCGATGTCCGACAAGGAGTTCTTCACGCCCGAGGAAGCGGCGCAGCGGAACTACGCCGTGACGCTCGACACGCCGGACGCCCCAGGTAGCGTCGGGTCCTACAACGCCCTGTGGTTCGACCGGGGTGAGGTGAGCTCGGACATGCGGACCTCACTGATCGTCGACCCGCCCGACGGGCGGCTTCCGGTGACGGCCGAGACCCAGCAGCGGCAGACCGAGCAGCGGGAGTACGCGCGGGCGCATCCAGCCGACTCCTGGGTCGATCGCACGAATTGGGACCGCTGCATCACCTACCACGGCGTGCCGCCGATCTCGACGGGATACAACAACAGCATCCAGATTCTGCAGACCCCGACCCACGTCGCCATCCGGATGGAGAACATCCACGACGTGCGGATCATTCCGCTCGACGGGCGTCCGCAGCTCGACGATGATATTCGGCAGTGGAATGGGGACTCGCGCGCGCACTGGGACGGGGACACCCTGGTGATCGAGACGGCGAACTACAGCGACCAGACCGTGCATCGGTTCCCGTCGTCGCGTCATACCAAGGCGGTCGAGCGCTTCCGCCGAGTGGCCGAGAATCGGATCGAAACGGAATTCACCATCGAAGATGCCACCGTCTACACGGCGCCCTGGACCGCGGTTCGTCCGATGCCCCGGCTCGACGACTACATCATCTACGAGTACGCGTGCCACGAGGGCAACTACGCGATGTCGAACATCCTGATGTCCGAGCGTTCCGCCGAGCGCTAAGGACACTGGTCTGTCAGTCATGTTGCAGGGTGCGGTGACGTCACGAGTCGTGCGGGGGGTCGGCGCCCTGACGGTGGCGGTCGGGCTGCTGGTTACCAACGTCTCAGGGCTGGGCGCGCGCCCGGCGGCCGGGCTGGCTGCGGCTCAGCCCCCCCAAACGCGGGACCAGCGCTTGTATCCGGCGTTGCAACGTGAGCCGGGCGACCCTGAAGTGATCGCGCGTGGCCAGGCGGTGTATGGCATCAGCTGTCGCGCGTGCCACGGGCTTGACCTGCGCGGCGGCGACCTCGGCGGCCCGAATCTGCTGCGCTCGCAGCTCGTGCTGAAGGACGACGGCGGGGACCTCATGGGACCCGTGATCCGAGACGGCCAGTCCGGGGCGGGCGGTTCCAGCATGCCGCCCCAGAACCTGTCTGACGCGGATCTGGACGCAGTGGTCGAGTACATCCACGACATCCTCGGCACCGCCTCGCGTCAGGGCGGGCCGCCGCCCGGGGAAGAGATCGAACTCGACATCCTGGTGGGCGATGCGACGGCGGGCCAGACCTACTTCGCGGACCGGTGTGCGTCGTGTCATTCGCCAACGGGCGACTTGCAAGGCATCGGGGCCCGGGTTGAGAGCCCGAAGGAACTGCAGGACACCTGGGTCAGAGGTGGCGCGCGCAACGCCGAGCGACCGCCGACAACGGTCACGGTGACCCAGCCGTCCGGCGAGCCGGTGTCCGGCACCCTCGAGCGACTCAACGACTTTCTTGTCGTGTTGACCGAGGACGATGGACGTCACCGGTCGTTCACTCGCCGTGGCGACACGCCACGGGTGGAGGTGGATGACCCGATGGCCGCTCACCGTGAGATGCTCCCGCTGTACGGTGACGCCGACATTCACAACGTCACGGCCTATCTGGTGACTCTGCAATGACCGCCGCCATCGCGACACATCGACCGAAGCCCCCTCGTTGTGTGACGGCAATGGCGGCTGCGTTGCTGCTCGCCCCCATCGCGTCATCCGCTCAACCGGGCGGTCTCGATCCGGCATCGCTGGTGGCGCCGCTGGAAGACTCATGGCCGACCTATTCGGGCGACTACAGCGGGCGTCGGTACAGCAAGCTGGCCCAGGTAACGACGGACAACGTCCAGCAACTGACGCTGGCATGGACCAGAACGCTGGACTCGGGTATGCCGGCGCTCGAGGGTAACAACGCGCCCGACTTCATCGGTGGCGAAGGCACCGGCGACTTCACCATCGGCTCGCAGCGTATCAAAGGCTCCATCCTCCAGGTTGGCGACCTCCTGTATGTGACGGCGCCCGACCACGTGTGGGCACTGGACGTGCGCGACGGTGGCGAGCGCTGGCACTATTTCTGGAAGACACGCGGCGGTCCGCACATCGGCAATCGCGGTGTCGCGGTCTGGCGCGACTCGGTCATCTTCGAGACGGTCGACAATTATCTGGTCTCGCTCGACGCCACGACCGGTGAAGAGCGCTGGCACACCGAGATCGCCAGCTTCGAAGAACAGTATTTTTCGACCATGGCGCCGATCGTAGTGGGTGACCACCTGTTGGTCGGCACCGGCAACGACCTCGACGCACCCGGCTTCCTCCAATCGTTCGACCCGGCCACCGGCGAGTTGCAGTGGAAGTTCTACACGGTCCCGATGACCGAGCAGGACGCCGGCATCGAAACCTGGCCCAGTCTCGACGCCGCGATGCACGGGGGTGGACAGGTGTGGGTGCCCGGTTCCTACGATCCCGAGACCAACTACTACATCTTCGGCACCGGCAACCCGACTCCCGGGTACACCGGCGTGGCGCGGCGTGGTGACAACCTCTTCACCTGCACGTTGATCGCGGTTGACGTCGATACCGGTGAGATGGCCTGGTACTTCCAGACCTCGCCACACGATACCCATGACTGGGATTCTGCCCAGACCCCGATCTTGATCGATGGGGTTATTGACGGCGTGCCGCGCAAGCTGGTCTCGACCGCGGCGCGCAACGGCTATTTTTTCACCATTGACCGGGTGACTGGCGAGCACCTCGTGACGACGCGCTACGGCGCCACGTCCAACTGGGCCAGCCACATTCGTGAGAGTGGATCGCCCAATCCGCATCCGGCCAAGGAAGCGATCATTCCCGGGTCGCTCGTGTCACCGGTGGAGGGAGGTGTTGCCAACTGGCAGCCACCCGCGTTCAGCCCGGACACCGGGTTGTTCTACACACAGGAGAACAACGGGTTCAACATGCTCTATCTGACCGATCCGGACCCCCGCGGGTCGATGGGGCTGGGCGGGAAGGACCGGGTGACGGTCGGGTCCGGTGGCAACGCGCTATCGGCGATCGACTACCGCACGGGTGAGACCACCTGGCGCCATGCGTGGCCCGTCGGTGGCGGCGGCGGCGCTGGCGTGCTGACCACGGCCGGCGGCCTCGTCTTCACCGGCGACGGCAGCGGTAACTTCGTGGCGTTCGACGCCGCGGACGGCGACCTGTTGTGGAACACGCGCATCGGCAACATTTCGAACGCCCCGCAGACCTACCTCATTGACGGCCGCCAACACGTGCTCGTCGCCGCTGGCCAGCAGTTGTTCGCGTTCGTCATGTACTGATTCCGCCGGCCGAATTCGAGGATGCGGCGTCGCGTCTGCTCGTCATTCGGTTCGGGACGCGAGAAGATCCCGGCACCCCCGCGGCATCCGAGGTGGCCGACGAGGCGCCACCGACGGCGTCAGCCCTCCCTCATTCGCCAGTGTGTCGAACGCCACCTGCTGGAGGGCGGTGGTCTGCTGACGCGACAGCCCCGGTTCAAAAGCGGAGCACTCATGGTCACCCAGCGACCGTGGATCGCGGCCCGTCAGTCGCCCAAAGACGACCAGCGCCTCGAGATAGTAGCCGTACGTGCTCGCGTGGTAGTGGTCAAACGTCCAGAGATCGATCGTGCCGAACGCCGTGCCATCGTACGGATTGGAATCAGCCACACCCGTCTCCATACCGTGGTCTGGAAGTTGAACTGAAACGTGATGTCCTCGACCGCGTCGCCGTTGTTGTCGACCATCACCTCATACAGCACGTTGTCGTCGAACCGGTGAAAGTTCGGGCCGGAGCTGGGGAACTCCAGCGGAATGAAGTTGGCGATAAACGTGACCAGTCCAGGTTCGTTCGGATCCACGAACGCATACACGTCCGTGTTGTCCGCCAGCGGGTCGCTGGCGATCAGGGGGGCCTCCCGATGGCTGGACGCCTGAGGTCCCAGCACCCAGAGCCCGGCCAGAACGATGACAAACGTGACGAGTCGTGATCTGCGCATGCGACATCTCCCGGCGGTGCGGACGCCGCTTTCTTGTGGCCACCCGGGCCACGCAACGAGTCGAAAAACTCGAACTGCCCACTACTACGGGCGCCGACGCCGATCGGATTGAGGTCTCATCTGAGGGGCAGGTGAGTTAGAGTCGAGACATGACCATGGTCGAACCAGAAACACCCGCGACTGACGAGGAACGCCGAGGGGATGAACGTCCGCCTGGGCTGTCTGACGACCACAGCGGCCAGCGTGCGCACCTGTTGCGGCGGGTGAGGCATGAACTGCTCGGTGCGGCTACGACCTTCTCGTGGGTCGCCGTGTACACGACCCTCATCATTACTTTTGGATTTCAGGTCGCTCGGGTCGAGGGGCGGAGCATGGAGCCGACCCTGCAGCACCAGGACAAGCTCATCGTCAACAAGGCGGCCTACAGATTCTTTGGCAAGCCCCAACCCGGCGACATCGTCATGCTGCGCTATCCTCGTGATCCAGAGACGACCTACGTGAAACGGATCGTTGCGGACGAGCGCGACACCGTCCGGATCGAAGATGGCCGCCTCTATGTCAACGAAGCGCTCCAGCCGGATGCGTTCGTTCCCGCGGTCTACCGGAGTCACGAAAACTTCGGTCCCGAGGTCGTGCGGGACTCGTACTACTTCGTGATGGGTGACCATCGGAACCAGAGCTCCGACAGCCGCAACTGGGGGCAGGTCCCCGAAAAGTACATCATTGGACGCGTGCAGCTTCGATGGTGGCCCCTCAACCAGACGCGCCTCTTTTAGTACTTAGACGGGGCTGCGCCCCGAACCCCACGCGGACCCTCGCGGGGGCCCCAAAGCCCCACTCCGGCCCCGCGTCCGGAGACTCCCGTGCGCGGCGACAAGACATCCGAACAACCGGTGCTCTGCGCCCGTATCAAGGGGGCAGGAGGAACACCATGAAGTGGATGCCCGCAGCGGTGGCGGTCGTATTTGGCGTGGCCGGCTCGTCGGGGACGGCGTGCGCGCCAACCCAGGAAGACCTTGAGCGGGTCACCGTGACGGTCGAACGTGTCGGGACCGACATCGTGGTCGAGGTGCACACCGACGACACGAATGGTCGGCTCGATCTCACGCTGGAGGTGCCGAACACCGTGCCGCTCAAGGTCGAGGATCGTCTCGGTGTGCATTTCTGGTAGCATTCAGCGTTCTGCCGGTGTGTCAAGGGACACAGCACTGGGGACGGGACATCGGCTTCCGTCCCCGTTTCTTGTACCGGCGGATTTGTCTCGATCACCCATGACGTTGAATCAGCCCTCCACGTTTTCTCGACACGTCTCGTTTCGGCTGGCACTGGGGATGCTCACCGGTCTAGTCGGGTCCGTCGCCTCGGCCCAGTCTCTCGGCTCCGCCGCCCTCGCCGTTGACCCCGCGGCGAGCCAGACCCTTACGGCCGGGCAGACCACCGACGGGCTGGGGCTAATCGCCGGACGCCCGACCGTGCGACCGACGCGGACCGAGGCGGCGCCGGACATCGACGGTCGTCTCGATGACCTCGCGTGGCAAAGCGCCGCGACCCTGACCGAATTCACCCAACAGGCGCCGCTTGAAGGGGCCCAAGCGACCGAAGCGACCGAGGTCTACATCACCTACGACAGCGAGCACGTCTACTTTGGGTTCTACCTGCACTACGCAGATCCCGGCGTGATGCGCGCCAACCGCGTCGACCGCGACACGTCGTTTCAGGACGATCTGATCACCGTCTACCTCGACACGTTCCTCGCGCAGCAGCGTGCCTACGATTTCGACCTGAACGCGTTCAACGTCCAGGGCGACGGGATCGTGAATGCGAGCGGTAACCGCAGGGGCGGACCGATCCCGGTCCCGGACCGGTCGTGGGACGCGCTCTTCTACAGTGCCACTGAAATCGTCGCGGACGGCTTCACGGCCGAAATGGCGATCCCGTTGAAGAGCCTCCGGTACCCGCAGCGTGCCGCGGGTGAACGACACCGGTGGGGGCTCCAGATCATTCGGGAGATCAAAGGGAAGAACGAGGAAAACGCGGTGTGGGCGCCGATGTCTCGTGATGTGGCGGGGTTCCACCGCCAGATGGGGTTGATGGAGGGGATGACGGACTTCTCCACCAGCCGTAACTTGGAGTTCCTGCCCACGTTCACCGCCATCAAGTTCGGCTCGCTGGATACGTCGACCGGCGGGTTCGTCAGTCAAGACACCGACCCGCAGGCCGGCCTGAACATCAAGTACGGGTTGACCTCCAATCTGACCGTGGACGTGACGTTCAATCCTGATTTCTCGCAGATCGAATCTGACCGACCCCAGATCGAGGTCAATCAGCGGTTCCCACTCTTCTTCAGCGAGTTGCGACCGTTCTTCGTCGAGGGGGCAGAAATCTTCGACTTTCCGGGGCCAGTGACCTTCGTGCACACGCGCACGATCGTCGACCCGACCTGGGGCGCGAAGCTGACCGGGAAGGCCGGTCGTTTCTCGGTCGGCGTGCTGACCGCCGAGGACGAAGCGCCTGGCAACCTCGACGACATTTCGGACCCCCTGTTCGGGGAGACGGCGCAGAACTTCATCGGGCGGGTCAAGTACGACGTCTATTCCGAGTCGCACATCGGCGCGGTCTTTACCGACCGCGAGTTTCTCGACGCGAGCAGCAAGCTGGGCGGCATCGACGGCAGCTTCCGGCTCTCACGATCGTTGTCAACCAACTTCCGCATGATCGGGTCCCAGCACCGCGACCTGGAGGGCGTGGAACGCTCCGGCCATGTCTACGATGCCAGCATCAGCAATACCGGGCGGAACCTGAGCTTCTTCGCCGCCGCCTTCGAGATCACGCCCGATTTCCGCACTGACGTCGGGTTCGTCCGTCGCAGGGATCAGCGCCAGGCCATCGGCAACATCGGGTATCGCTGGTGGCCAGAAAGCTGGATCATCAATTGGGGACCGCGACTCAGCTACAGCCGGAACTACGATTTCGACGGCCTGCTCCAGGACGAGGACCGGCGTCTCGGCCTCAGCTTCAACTTCGCGCGGAATCTGTCGTTCAGCGCCAACCTGCGTCGCGACCTGGAGCGGTTCGGAGGGGTCGACTTCCACAAGACAGAGTACTCAGTCAACGGCGGCGTCAACACGAGCCGGGCCCTGTCCATCCGTGCCAACTACTCTCAGGGCGACCAGATCTTCTTCGACGCCGATAATCCGTTTCTGGGCGACGGACGAAGCGCGCGTCTGAATGTGACGATCCGACCACTGGCGCGACTGAGTTCGCAGATAGGCGTGAATACCAGTCGACTGACGGACCCGAGCAATGGCGATCTCCAGGTGTTCGACGTGAAGATCTACCGAGCCCAGAGCATCCTGACGTTCACCGACCGGTTGTTGATGCGCAACATCACTGAGTACAACACGTTCGACAAGGACCTCGACTTCAATCTCCTCTTCACCTATCGCATCAACGCCGGAACCGTGTTCTTCCTAGGCTACGACGACCACTATCGGCAGGAAGACCGGATCGAAGGGGATCCCGATGGTGACGGGTTCGACGAGCGGCTCTTCTTCACCAGCGATCTGCGCCGCACGAACCGGGCGGTCTTCACAAAGCTGCGATACTTGTTCAGAATCTGAGTTCAGTCCAACGTAGCCGCCGCGCTTCAGCCCCGCCGGACGGCTGTGAGCCCCACCGCCGCGGGTGGCGCGTGGAGACGCGCGGGCTCCGGGGCGACCACCGACAATCCATGACTTTCACGACCCGGTTCCTGCGCGGCCTCGCCGCCACTGTGACCGTGCTAGTCGCGGTCCCCGCTGCGGGGCAGACCGGGGTCACCCGAGACGTGATCATCTTGGCGCCCAGTGCAGACGACCCGCGCGTAGAACTGACCCGCGCCGCGCTCGAGTTCTGGAACCGGACGCTGACTGAGGTCGGAGTCGATATCAGACTGCGTGAAAAGTCGGTCGTGGTCGCCGCCCCGGGCGTGCGAGCCATCGAGACGTTCGCCCGGTTCGTGGCGCAGCGTGGCGGACGGATTCCGAAAGGGGCGTCCGGGCCGCAGCCACCGCCCGAACTGCGCGCCGTCGGCGGAGACGTGGTGCTTCTGCTTTCGCGCCAGCCGCTGCTGCCGTTCGCGTGGCCGCTGGTCGGATCACCTGACTACTTCGTCACGATCCGCGCCCCGGAGCCTCGTCGGCCTGGAGACACGCGCGTCCTGCGCAACGTCATCGCCCATGAACTGGGCCACACGTTGGGGCTCACGCACCACCGGGCCAGCTTCACGCTCATGTGCGGCCCCTGTTCGTCCATCGCCGCCGCCGACGACACCCTGGAGTGGCTCCCCCTGACCGACATCGACCTGGAACGCCTCAGAACCATTCACGCCCGCCCGTAGCCGCAGGACTTCAGACCCGCCCCCGTCGACGTGGCTCCATCACCGCCCGGCGTCGACCGGCGCCGCCACCCCGACGCCGTACTCGTACACCAGCCGTCCCCCTAGCTCGGCCGCCGTGGCCAGTAGCAGGACCCCGCCAACCCCAACCACCGCGAGGCCCGCGGCGGTGCTTCGTCCAAGCCGACCGTACCGTAGCTGAAGCCCCACCCGGCCGGCCGTGGCCAGCCCGAAATACCACACACACCACAGCGCCTGGTCCCAGTGCCGAGTCACCACGGCCAGCGCCAATCCCGGGGTAAACACCTCGGGCGCCGCGTCGCGGCCGGTGAGGTAGGCGACGAGGAGCAGCACGGTGCCACTGACGTGGAGTCCGGTCGAGACCAACCGGAGCGTGGTTCGGTCCTTCCGGACGACGGCGAGGACGTCGACGACGACCGCCGTGACCAGCAGCCCGATCGGCAGGTGCACGATGAGCGCGTGTGGGTTGGGAGCCCAGTCGGCCAGCCCGATCATGGTCGGCTACTGCGAGACGCGCCAGGGCGACACGTCGGGCCACGTCTCCAAGGCGTCGAGCGCCCACTCGGTCGTTTCGTCGTCGTGACAGGTCGTACACGGGTTGGGAATGCCGTAGCGATCCGTCACGGCGGGTGAGATGAACTTGAACGTATGACTGCGGACGTTGATGTTGCCGACGGTGCGCGCAATCTCAGGCATGTGGCAGGCCACGCACACGCCGCCCTCGCCGTCGGGATCGTGTTGCGTGTGATACGCCACCGACCCGCGTGGTCCCGCCTGTAGCTGGGGACCGTGGCACTCGAGACAGACCTCGTTGCCGGGGGCGATGAGGTCGGCGTTGTGCTCGGTGCCATGCACGTCGTGGCAGCCGTAGCAGGTCACGCCCTTCACCGACATCTGGCTCTGGACGTAGTCGTTGCCCTGCATCCGGTTCTTGTGGGCTGAGCCGTCGGGCCAGTGTGTGAATGTCTCCTCGCCCAGCTCGGGTCCGTCGAGTTCCCAGTATTCACTGAGCCGTTCGCCCGGCCGGTAGCCGACCGGCCAATCGTAGTACTGCCCGTTGATCGGATTCTCGAGTGGCTGCCCTTGTGAATGGCACTGAATGCAGGTGTCGTCCGCCCGCACCGGGTCGAGCCGGGCCGGATTGACGATGCTGGCCGCGGCCTGGTCGATGTTGTGGAGGCTGCCGGGACCGTGGCACGACTCGCACCCGACATTCCATTCCGTCGGGGTCTTGCTGGCGAGGTCGTAGTTCACCGAGTGGCAGCCGTCGCATAGCGGGCCGGTCGGTCGCTGCATCTGGTCCACCGGATAATGGTCGGCCCACCAGTCGCGACCCGGTTGCGGGTTGTACCGGCGCCACTGGCGATTCTGCACATCCCACTGCGCAGGAAAGATGAAGTAGTCGTCGCCGATCTGCGTGTAGTACCGCTGCTTCCACTTGCTGCCGTAGGTGAACACCACGTCGTCCGGGGTAAAGGTCACCAGCGGATCATTCGCCCCGAAGTCACCCAGGATCGCGTCGGGCTGCTCGCGGGGGTCTTGCAGCACCTTGGCCATCAAGGTGTTCTCCCACCGCGCATGGATGTCGGCGTGACACCCCTGGCACGATTCGGACCCGGTGTAGGTGGCGTCCGCCAGATCGCCGTCGGACTCCGGTCGGCCCAGGCACGCGGTCGACAGCAACAGGGTGAAAACGGCCGCCGCCAGAGATAGTCGTCTGTGCATCGTCGTTCACGAATGATAGCGTCTGTTCGATGATGGTGGGCTCATCCTCCAGGAGACCGCTCGCGGCGGTCGTTGGCATCGTGGCGTGTTCGGTCCTGTGTCCAGAGCCGCTCGCCGCCCAGCCGCGCTGCGCGTTTCTGTGCGTGCCAGACGTGAAAATCGAGCCCACTGTCACGATCGAGCATCTGTTCGGGGTCGCCAGAATCGAACAACTCGAGGGCAGCGAGGTCGTCGCCACCGGTCGGCAGGAGCGCGAATCGGTCTTCGAGTTGATTCTCGCGGTCGGCATCCCGACCGAGATCCCGCGGGTCGGGTTCACCGTAGAAACGATATTCGTTCCGTTCGGTGACACCGACGTCAATCCGTTCACCGGGGTCGCGGTCGAGGACGGCCAGCGTGCCATTCGGGACAACGGCATCGAGGTCGAGCTCGAGCTCAACCTGTCACTGCTCGAACCGGAACAAACCGGCGGCTGGGTCGAGAGCCATTTCGACATCGTCGACAAGATTAGCCCCGGCGAGACCCCGGACGCGGCCAGTGTCTACACGCACAAGCTCAATTTCGAGCTCGACACCGCGTTTCTCCCGTTCAGCCGGCTTAGCGAGGACAACTGGCTGCACCATTTTGAGGTGGAAGGGTCGCTCGACTATGTCGCAACCGGGCTCCCCAAGGCCGGCGACGTCATCGGAGGCCAGCGTTATCTCGACGACGCCAGCCGATGGTCCTTCTCGCTGGTCGGCGTGATCCCGCTGGCGCCGCTCGCGCCCTGATTCAATGCTTGAAGTTGCCGTGACGACACCCCTGGAGACGCCATGAACCGCAGACTTGTTGTGCTGGTGGCCGCCTTCCTGCTCTCGTCCACGGCACCTGTCCGCGTGTCCGCCCAGGACTGGCCGCGGTGGCGTGGTCCGACCCGAGACGGCGTGGTGCCTCCGCGCGCGACGCCGGCCGCGTGGCCGACGTCATTCGAACCGTCGTGGACGCTTGAAATCGGAGAGGGCTACGCGTCGCCGATCATGGCGAACGGTCACGCGTTCACGATCAGCCGACAGGACCCTCGGGAAGTGGTCACGGCCGTCGACCTCGGCGACGGGTCCGTCATCTGGCGGCAGTCCTACGATGCTGCCTTCGAGAAGAACCCCTATGCCGTCACCATGGCCAAGGGGTCGAACGCGACCCCACTGTTCGCGGATGGTCGACTGTTCACGGTCGGCGTGTCCGGTATTGTCGCGGCCTGGTCGGCCGACGATGGGACCGCCTTGTGGCGGCACGATTTCTCTGACATCTTCGATTCGTCGGTACTGTTCTGCGGTACGGCCGCGTCTCCCGTCCTCGCCAACGGTCTGGTCGTGCTGCAGGTCGGGAGCGACGTGCACGGCGGCCGCGTTGTCGCCCTCGACCCGGTCGACGGAGACATCCGGTGGACCTGGGAGGGGCCGGGGCCCGGCTACGCGTCGCCGGCGTTGATCGAGATCGGGGGGACGGCCACCTCGTCACGACCACGGAGCAGTCGATCGTCGGACTCGACGCGGGCACCGGTGCCGAGCTGTGGTCCATTCCGTTCCCCGACGAGTGGCACGAGAATATTGTGACCCCGGTCTGGACCGGCACGGCGCTGCTCATGCCCGGGAATAGGCAGGGAACGCACGCCTATCGCGTTCACGAGGACGCCGACGGCTGGCGCTGGACAGAAGCCTGGGTGAATCCCGACGTCACCTTGAATATGAGCACACCGGTCCTGGCCGACGGATTGTTCTACGGTCTGTCCTCGAAACGACGTGATCAGTTCGTGGCGCTCGATGTGACCAGCGGGGCCATCGCTTGGTCCAGTGAAGGGCGCGAGGGCGAGCACGCGGCGGCGCTCCTGACTCGAGACCATCTCATCTTCCTGACCAACGGTGCGGAGCTGACGGTGGCCCGTCGAGATGGTGCGACGTTCGACATCGAACACAGCTATCAGGTGGCCGAGAGTGAGACCTGGGCGGTGCCCGTGCTCCTCGGCGACGACCTGCTGCTACGTGACGAGGTCAGCCTCATCCGCCTGACCCCCGGTGGTTGATCCGGTCAGACCCGACGAACCTCGACGGTGTTGTCCAGTTCGGCCGTTCCTGCTAGTGTCCCGGAAACGATGATTCGCGAATCGCAGTGCCCGGAGACGCGGGTTTTGTAGCGCACATGCGGTCCCAAGGAGATCAGGGCGATGACGAAGATGAAGAGAAGCTGGAGCCGTGGGCGGCTGGTGGCCGGCAGTCTGTGTATGGCGGTCGCGTTGTCCGTGTCGACCTGGCAACTTCGAGCGGCCGAAGACCTGCCGACAGTGACCCCGGAATCGGTCGGCATGTCGTCCGAGCGGTTGCAGCGAATTGACGACTACTTCCAGCGATTCATCGACGACAACAAGATTGCTGGCGCGGTCACCCTGGTAGCGCGACGGGGCAAGGTGGTGCATTACTCGGCGGTGGGGTCGAAGTATCGGGAGGAGAACATCCCGATGACCACCGACTCGATCTTCGCCCTGGCGTCGATGACCAAGCCGATCGTGTCCACGGCGCTCATGATGCTGTTCGAAGAGGGGCGCTTCCGGCTCGATGATCCGATCTCGGACTGGATTCTCGAGTATGCGGACCACATGGTTCGAGAAAACGATGGGCCCCGTCAGCGCCGCGTAACGGAGGCTCGCCCCATCACCATCCGTCACGTGCTCACCCATACTTCAGGCCTCACGCTGAACCCGAATGGCGCCGGCTTGTCCGAAGAGGATCGCCGCTGGGTCACCAACGACGGCGAGCCATTCGCGACGCTCGGCGAGCGGGTGGCGCGCGCGGCGAGGATTCCGGCCGCCTTCCACCCAGGCGACCACTGGCAGTATGGCTCGTCAACCGACTACGTCGCCGTCCTCGTCGAGAAGATTTCAGGCGTGAGCATCGACACCTACCTGAAGGAGCGAATCTTCGAGCCGCTCGGTATGCCGGACACGTTTTACAACGTGCCGCGGGACAGGGTCGATCGGGTCGCCGCCATGTATCGTCCGACGGCGGACGGCGGCTCCGCGTTGTCACGTGCGCCCGAGTTCAGTGAGCCCACCACCTATTTCCCCGGGGTGTCCGGTCTCAACAGCACCGCGGCCGACTATTTCCGGTTCGCTCAGATGATTGCCAACGGCGGCGAGCTCGATGGAGTCCGGTTGCTGGGTCGGATGACGGTCGACCTGATGATCAGCAATCATACCGACGACAAGAGCGTCTACATTCGGGGCGACGGCTACGGGTTCGGTCTGGGGTTCGGCGTGTTAGTCGACCCGACCAAGTCGTTGGACACCCTGTCCCCCGGCAGCTACGGATGGGGCGGCGCCTTCGGCACTCTCTACTGGGGCGACCCCGCCGAGGACCTGGTCGGCTTAATGTTCATCCAGCTCCGGGGCCACGGCCCGCTCAACATTCGCCAGCGTTTCACGAACGTGGTGACGCAGGCGGTCGTGGATAGCGTCGCCGACCAAGAACCGACGGTGCGCGGGTACGCTATTCCGCAGTAGTACCTAGACGGTCCACTTGCCCCGCTGCGAGATGGCGACCGCGGGGGCGGATCATGGTGGGTCAGACACCAGCATTGTCGAAGTAGCGGATGTTTGGTGCCCCCTCGATCCATCCCACCAGTGTGTCCAGGTCGCCCTTCTCCGTGCGCCAGGCCAAGTACTTCTCGTAGTGCTGGCGCGAATTCCAACGCTCGACGAACAACATGGTGTTGGCGTCGTCCTGGTTCCTCTGCATGGTGACCCCATCGCAGCCATCAAACGCTCTGGTGTCAGGGAGGATGGTCCTCACGAAATTCAGCACGTTGTCGACGTATTCCGGCTTGACCTGGAATTCCACCAATACGAGAACGGACATGATTTGACTCCTCGCGGACCGGGTGATTGTGTCGCGTTACGTGCGGACATCCCGTCGGGCGTCATCAAAACGAGTTGACGACATCGGTCTCCCGACGGGCCATCCGCGCCGCCATGGTGTGGTGGTGATAGTGCATGCCACACTTGATGGCGTAGACCAACAGCATGTCCGGGTCGGGTCGGCGCCGCACCGGCCCACGCAACCGGGTGCGATAACACTGACGAAGTCGGCTGTCCGGAATATCGTGCGTAAGCCGTCGATACAAATACAGGAAGCGAATAAGGCTGGTCGTTTGCGCCTTGAGCCAGTTCACGGGATGTCGCCGCCAGTAGCGTCCGCGCGGAAGCGCGTAGTGAAAGCCGTCGTCGAGATACAAACCATCCAGGCTGTCAAAGTAGGCCTCCGGTTCATACAGGTCCTGCATCAACCGCACGTATCCGTCCCGTAGTTCTTCACGGCTCAACCGGAGCGGTATCACGTTGGTGCCGCAGGCAGGGTTGTCAGAGTCATCGAGCCGTCCCTCGTTCGCCAGCCGGTCATACAAAGGGGTTTTCGGAATAGCGACCAGCATCCCGATCATCGCGTGCTGAATGCGTGACTCGCGGAGGAACCGTCGCTGGGACGCAAGGATCGAGTCGTCGTCGTGGTCGAACCCGACGATCATGCCGAACCACACCTCGAGCCCGGCATTTTGAATTGTGTGAACCTTGTCGGTCAGCGAGCCCTTGCGGACATCTTGAAACTTCTTGGTTTCACGCAGCGACGCTTCATTGGGGCTCTCGACGCCAATGAACACCGTGACGAAATTGGCCTCCGTCATCAATCGCATCAGCTCGTCGTCCTCGGCCAGATCGATGGAGGCTTCAGTGAAGAACGTCAGCGGGTAGCCTTCCGCTCGTTGCCACTGGATCACGTCGCGCAAGATGCCCTTGATCGCCTTCTTGTTCCCGATCAGATTGTCGTCGACGACGAAGACCGCAGCGACCCCCTGGGCCCGAACCGCCTCCAACTCCTGGATGACCTGGCGGGATGTCTTCAGGCGAGGGCGCCGGCCGAAGATCACGATGATGTCGCAAAACTCGCACTCGAACGGACACCCCCGACTGAACTGCACACTGCCGAGCAGGTAGTGCTCCATCTTCAGTCGATCGAAGCGCGGGGTAGGCACCCGCGTCATGTCGGTTGGCTCGGCCTGTTCGTAGCGCCGGTGGTGCGAGCCTTCTTGCCACTCACGCAGGAACCGCGGCCAGGTCTCCTCCGATTCGCCAATGAACACGACGTCGGCGAGACCGTCGAAGTCGTCTTCCTTGACCGTGATCCAGGGCCCCCCCACCACCACGCACACGTCGCGGTCGGCGAGGCGCTCGAGCAGCGTCTTCATACGAGCGCGTTGCACGCTCATGCCCGTGACGCCCACGATATCGGCGCGCGCCAGTCGCGCGAAATCGATCGTCTCGACGTTTTCGTCGACCAGCGTGACCTCATGGTCATCGGGTGTCAGCGCGCCAGCAGCGGCAGACACGCCACGGGAACGTCGGCCCGCTTCCCGAAGAAAGGGAGCGCGTGTTCGAGTCCCCAGTAGGACGCGTCGAACCGCGGATTCACGAGAACGATGTCAGCCATGCGGGGCAGGCCACTAGTGCTTCCGCTCGAAGTACTCGCGCATCCACTCCGGGTCGTTGGCCGGATCTGGTAGCTCACGTCTGACCGCGCGCTGGCGGAGTTCTTCTCGCAACGCGTTTCTCGCCGGGTCATCGGACGGTTCCACTAGCCGGTCATACCGGTCGGTCCACTCGTCCCGGACCGACCACGCCATG
The DNA here is from genome assembly GCA_029940535.1 of Vicinamibacterales bacterium. GTDB lineage: Bacteria > Acidobacteriota > Vicinamibacteria > Vicinamibacterales > UBA8438 > UBA8438. The sequence goes on along the minus strand of JAPYUM010000022.1, from coordinate 5,897 downwards.
TCCCGGGTCCAGAGCACGGTGCCGGCGACCCGATGCACCCATCCCGTCGCCAGGAGGACGAGCGCCGCGGTGAGCACCATCCGCGTGCCCGCCGACTGAATCTCAGACCGCCGCTGCCAGGCGGCGGTGGCGGCGGCGCCCAACAGGAGAGCGTAGTACACCCCGGCCGGTGCGGGAATCCGATCACGCGTATAGAGGTAGCCAAGAGCGGAGTTCAATGCCAGCACCACGACACCGAGCAGAATCATCGTCCGTCCGTCCGCGTTCCGGGTGCGCCACCAGCCGATGGCCGCCCAGCCGATCAGCGCCGTTGATGCCGCCGACGTCAACCAGTTGAGGAGCTGCCAGGCCTTGACCGGCGTGCCGTTGACGAGGGCGTCGCCCGCGTAGAACACCCCGGCTCTCGGCTCTGACAATAGCACCGTCAGCAGCGTCGCAATCACGTTGTACGCATGGAACAACCACTCGCGTCCGGTGAACCGCGCCTGCCACCAGCCACACCGCGGGCACGATGACGCCGGCCTCAATATGAAAGATGGCCACGAGCGACAGCAGGAACGCCGACACATCCACGCCCACTGACGGTCCGTGACGTAGCAGCACCAGTGAGCTCAGGAGGAGGATGGTCACCACCAAGTTGGCGTGTCCCAGCGGCAGCGCAGTCACGAAGACGTCCCGAGTGGTGTGCAAGCCGAACAAGCAGCAGAACCCGACCGTGAACCCAAACCAGGTCGCTTCGCTGCGCGGGAGCAGCAGCCGGAAAAACAGCCAGGCGACGAGCAATAACATGCCCAGCTCCAGAGTGGCGAACACGAGCCGCGATGGGCCGAAGAGATCAGAAACGAGTTTGACCGCGAACGCCTGGCCGGGCCGAAACTCGGTTGTCCCTGACAACACGCCGTCCGCCATCTGGGCCCAGGACATCCGACCGGATTGGTCGAGGAAGTCCACGGTATTCACGTAGTTGAACTCGATCTGGTAATACCAATACGCCACCAGCGCGCCGAACAGCAACACCTGTGCTACGGCTATGCGGGTCCAGGTGTGAGGGGTCAGCAAGGCGGCGGTCATGACTGAGAGCGACGAGGCACAGTAGCACGGCCTCACAGAATTGTGTGCCGAGCCCACGTGCACTCGTCCGGAACGGGGTCGGTGTCGTGGTCGACCTCCGTGACGCTGATACTTCGAGTCGTTCGATAAACAGATAAGGCTCTATTTGTCAACGACTTGAGGAATCATTCGGACGCTTGGGCCGTCAGTCTGTCTCGTCGTGGTCGGACTGGTATGATCGGCCCCCATGTCGGGTATCCGTAGCGCCGCGGTTATCGGGGTTGGCTCCACGACGCGGCCTGGCACAAGACTGACCTCGAGTGCCCCATGAAGAAGCCCAAGACCTTCAGTTTCGATACGTTGTCACTGCACGCGGGTCAACGACCCGATGCCGCGACCGGGGCTCGGGCGACACCGATCTATCAAACCGCAGCGTTCGCGTTTCGCGACACCGACCACGCGGCGTCCATCTTCAACATCGAGCGCGCCGGCCACGTCTACTCCCGCATTTCGAACCCCACGAACGCGGTGCTGGAGGAGCGTATCGCGGCGCTGGAAGGTGGGGTGGGCGCCATCGCCACCGCCAGTGGTCAGGCGGCCACCCATCTGGCCGTCGCCACCCTCATGGGGGCCGGGTCACACATCGTCTCGTCGCACTCCATCTACGGCGGCACCCACAATCTGCTCGCCTACACGTTGCCGCGCTTTGGCATCGACACGACCTTTGTCGGTCCCAACGATATCGATGCGATCCGTGCCGCCATCCGACCGACGACACGGCTCGTGTTCGGAGAGACCCTGGGGAACCCGGGTCTCGATGTGCTGGACATTCCGCGGGTCGCCGACGTGGCGCACGAGGCGGGCCTGCCGCTATTGGTGGATGCCACATTCACGACACCCTATCTGTCGAAGCCGTTTGAGTTGGGGGCTGACCTGATCGTGCATTCGGCGACCAAGTTCCTCAGTGGCCACGGCGTGGTCATTGGCGGACTGCTGGTGGACAGCGGCCGATTCGACTGGGAAGCGTCGGGCAAGTTTCCGACTCTCACCGAGCCCTACGCCGGATTCCACGATCTCGACTTCGTCGAAGAGTTCGGACCCGCAGCATTCATCACCCGCGCGCGCAAAGAAGGCAGTCGTGACTTCGGGGCCTGCATGAGCGCCAACACGGCTTTTCTCATCCTGCAGGGGATGGAAACACTCCCGATTCGGATGGACCGTCATGTGGCCAACACGCGTCAAGTGGTGGCCCATCTTGACGAGCACGATGCGGTCGAGTGGGTCGCGTACCCCGAACTGCCGAGTCATCCGGGATACGCGTTGGCACAACGGTTGCTCCCTAACGGCTGCGGGGCGGTGTTCAGTTTCGGGGTCAAAGGGGGGCGCGCCGCGGGGCAACGGTTCATCGAGAAACTCGAGGTGTTCTCACACCTGGCCAATGTCGGCGATGCGAAGTCGTTGGTGATCCATCCCGCCAGCACGACGCATCACCGCATGGACGCCGCCGCGCTGGAGGCCGCCGGTATTTCTGAGGGACTGGTCCGGATCTCCGTCGGACTCGAAGACGCCGGCGACCTGATCGACGACCTCGACCGTGGTCTGCGAGCGTCACAGAAGGGGCAAAAGGACTAGCGCGTGCAGTGTCTCATTGATGGCCGATCGGCCTACATTGGAACCGGCGGTCGGGAGATCGACGCTGCGTGTGAGTCGGTCGTGTTCGTCCACGGGGTTGGACAGAATCACACGATCTGGGTATTGCCGACGCGCCATTTCGTGCGCAAGGGGTTCAACGTGTTGTCCGTCGACCTGCCTGGGCACGGTCGGTCGGCGGGGCCGTGCCTGTCGTCCATCGAAAAGATGGCGGCGTGGGTCGTCGAGGTGTTGAACGCGACCGGACTGGCCCGTGCGGCCCTGGTGGGCCACAGCATGGGCTCCCTGGTGGCACTGGCCGTGGCCGCGCAACATCCAGACCGCGTGCGGTCGTTGGCGATGGTGGCCACCGCGGTGCCGATGCCCGTCAGCGACGCACTGCTCGAGACCTCAGCCGCCAACGACCATACCGCCCTCGACATGTTGACCCTGTGGGGACATAGCTCGACGGCGCATCTGGGGGGCAACCCGACCCCGGGTTTGTGGATGCTGGGGTGCGGGTTGCGGCTGATGGAGGAGTCGGGTCCGGATGTCGTGCACACCGACCTGAGCGCCTGCAACCAGTACACAAAGGGTCTGGAACACGCGACGCAGGTCGCCTGTCCGACGCTGCTGGTCTTGGGAGAGCGCGACGCCCTGACGCCGGTGCGGGCGACGCGCGCGCTCGCGGACGAGATTCCCACCGTCGCCACCGTCGTCTTGCCAGGGGCCGGGCACGCGCTGTTGTCCGAGCGACCCGACCCTGTGCTGGACGCGTTGATACGCATTGTCTGAACCATGTCCGCCCCCTGGCAAACAACGCTCGCCGCCGGTGGCGTGCTCGTCATTGACGGCGGGATGGGTACCGAACTCCAGCGGCTCGGCGTGCCCATGGACGAGGTGGTCTGGAGCGGCGCCGCGGTGCTGAGCCACCCGGACGTCGTCCGCACGGTGCACGAGGATTACATTCGGGCTGGGGCCGACGTCATCATCACGAATACATTCGGCAGCACCCGCCAGATGCTCGGCGGCGCCGGCCTTGGCGCCCAAGTGGAACAGGCGCACCGTCTGGCCGTCGCGCTGGCACAGGAAGCTCGCGCCGCCACCAATAGCCGGGTCGCCATCGCCGGTTCGCTGTCACCGACCCCGCCGGGGTTCGACCGGCAGGCCTATCCGCCACCTGAGGAGGAGTTGGCCGTGTACCGCGAATCGGCCCATCTCTTGGCTGACAGTGGCGTCGACCTCATCGCCCTCGAGATGCTGGAGGACACGGTGCATGCCCCGCTCGCCATGCGGGCGGCGCTCGAAACCGGGTTGCCGGTGTGGCTCGGCGTCAGTTGTCGCCGGGTCGACGGCCGCCTTGTGCGATTCTCCGAGCGTGGGCCGGAGGTTCCACTCGCTGACATCCTCGATCTGCTGGTACCGCTGGGACCGGATCTCGTGAACATCATGCACACCGAGATCGATGCAGTGTCGGAGGCGCTCGTCATGGTCCGCCAGCGCTGGCCAGGCCCGATCGGTGTGTACCCCGAATCGGGATACTTCGCGCAGCCGAACTGGAACTTCGTGGATGTGATCTCACCGGACGATCTGGCCCGCGAGGCGCAAGGGTGGATCAACGATGGCGCCCAACTTGTCGGGGGCTGCTGCGGCACCGGCCCGGAACACATCCGAGCCTTGCGCGCGGGGTGCTAGAAAAGGTCCTCGTCGGAAAATCTAGGGCGGCGTCGAGGTTAGCGTACCGAAGAGGCTCGGTTGGTGAGGCGCCGGACGGCTGAAGTACTCGGTGAGCTGCCCACGGAGCCAGACGATATACCGCCGGTTCCGTGACCGCTCGTCAATCGCCTGGCGGCAGAGAGCCCGCACGGCGTGGGCGTGTCGCCGCCATGATCGACCATCGCAGTCCACCTGCAGATAGCACGGCTTCTCGTCCAGAAACAGCGGATCCCTGGCCAGGGTCCAGATGTCACACTGCACTTCGCCGCTGGGGAGCAAGGCCATGCCGGGCGGCTGGAGCAGATGCGTCAGTTCGTGCCCGATGGTGAAGTAGGTCACCATCCGACGCCGGTAGGGGTTCAAACGGATGAGCCGCTCGCTCGGGTAGGCCAATCCGTCCAGCCACCGGCTGGCGGTCACCCCAACCGTGACCGGGCCATCACCAAGTTCCGGAAACAGCCGGAGGGCCCGCTCCAGCCGTTGGACCAGCTCCGGCGAGGCGACCTTCGCCATGGGTGAGGTCAGAACCAGTCGAGCCACTAGTGCCCTGTAGCCGCTTTCCGTGAACTTCCCGACTGGTCGGTCATTGTCCTTACCCGGGCATCACACACGAGAAGTTCGCGGCGTCGTCCGTGCTGCCGGTGCCGTTCCACTCGGCGACCTGGGGATAGGTGCACAGCGGGCGGGTGCGCACCACCTCACCGTCGGCCATCTTCGACGCGACCATCTGGTCCGGCGCTACGCCCTGTTCGACCCACCGTTCCATCGCGGTCAGCGCGTCGAACGAATCGGGTCCCGGACCGCCCCGGCAGTGACCCATGCCAGGCACCATGAACAGCCGGAAGAACTCCTTCGTGGCGGTCAGCGCCTCGTCCGAGCTCGCCCCGTCGCCAATCAGCGACATGACCTCTTCGTAGTAGTCGATGGTGCCGATCGGGGAAATGTCCGGGTCGCTCCACCCGTGATACACCAGCAGTTTGCCACCGCGGTCCCGCAGGGGGCGCAGGTCGGGGTCGTCGGCGTCCAGCGCCTCGCCGGTCTTGGCGAGGGCGACTGGCAGGTCGCGGTCGTAGTCCCAGGTGCGGAAGTCCCACTCGGGATCATCGAACACCATGTTGCGCATGAAGTCTTCGGCCGCCATGAAGTGCGTGCCTGCGTATGCCTGTTGTCCGGTCACCCAGCTCGACCAGCCACCTCGACCCGCTTCTCCCCCGGGGACCAGTCCGGGGTACAGCACGTCACCGGCGCTATTTGTGGGCCCGCTCCAGATGTCTTTGACAGCCTGGGCCTGGGCCGACGTGAAGCAGGTGCTTTCGTCTTGTCCGGCCGCGCAGGTCAGGGTGTCGGGATCGAACTGACACTGGCGCGGGTCGTCGAGCACACCGTCCTCGATGCCGTCGATCGCATCGCACGCGGCGGTCACCGCATCGCCCAGAATGGCCACCTTGTCTGGCGGAATGTAGCTGTCCTCGTTGTCGAGGGTTGCCAATGCGTACCAGAGG
>JAPYUM010000117.1 GCA_029940535.1 Vicinamibacterales bacterium | reverse complement strand
GCGGTCGCCGTGACGCAGAACGGCGCCCCGGCCGGCGCGAACCCGCTCCAGTAACATCTCGGGTACAAAGCTCGGACCCCAACCCGAGCCGAGACTCAGAACGGGATGCTCGCCTCCGCGAGCATTCCGTTTTTTTGGTGTACGACACCAGATGCTATAATCGTAGTTTGGCTCTGGCCCCGAGGGCGGTCCACGGGGAGTCTGATGACCCGTGGCGTGTGACGGCTGCGGGAGCGGCAATGAACCTCGACCTTCACGAGATTCAGGAAACACGGCAGCGGGTTCGCCGTACGGTCTCGTCTGCGTCGCTCGGGTCGGAGGACGGGGACGAGTACGAGGTGACCGGTGAGGTCACGCTTGACTTGGATGTGCGCAAGGACGAGAGCACAGTTCGGTTGGTCGGCCGACTCGATGCGATGCTCGACCTTGGCTGCAGTCGCTGTCTCGAACGATTCGACTGGCCGGTCAGCGTGAACATCGACATGTTGTATGTGCCGGAGTCAGAGGACGTCGGCGACGGCGATGTTCGGATCGAGGAAGCGGATGTGAGCACGGCGTTCTATCGCGACGAGCAGATCGATCTTGGTCAGCTGATGCGCGAGCAGTTTCAGCTCACCCTTCCGATGAAACCGCTGTGTCGTGAGGATTGCTTCGGGCTCTGTGCCGTCTGCGGCGGTAACCGCAACACCACCACGTGTCAGTGTACGAACACCTGGGAAGACCCGAGGTTGGCGGGGTTGAAAAATTTGTTGAATCGGTGACACCTGCCGCAGTCCAGAACGACGGTTGTCCGGTCAGGCTCGCGACATGGAGCGTGGCCGATGCCCCGTCTGGCGTTAGGTGTCAGGGGCACGAGAGGACGTAGTCATGGCCAATCCCAAACGACGGCACTCCAAGTCGCGTACCGCGAAACGGCGTACACACCAGAGTCTCGACCCGATCTCGCTCGGGATATGTGCACAATGCCACGAGCGGAAACCATCCCATCAGGTGTGTCCCCATTGCGGGTATTACCGGGGTCGGCAGGTTCGCGCTATCAAGGAAGCGTAGCCTCCACATCGCGTCTGGCGCGGCAAAGGGGCTCCGGCCGCCGATGACCACCAGATAGCGCAACCGCGCCGGCCATCGTCGGCGTGCGCAACGTTCCAGGAGCTGCATGATCGCGTTCGTGTTTCCCGGCCAGGGGTCTCAGTATGTCGGGATGGGCCACGCCATGGCGGCTCAGTTCCCCGAGTCGCGTGAGACGTTCGAGCAGGCGGATGCGGCGCTGGGCATGAAGCTCAGCACGCTCTGTTTCGAGGGACCAGTCGAGCAGCTGACCCTGACGGAGTACACGCAACCGGCGCTGGTCACGGTCGCGACCGCGACGACGCGCGCGCTGAAGGTGCGAGGCCTGACGCCAGCGTTTCTGGCGGGGCACAGTTTGGGCGAATACTCGGCCCACGTGGCGGCGGGCACGCTGGCGTTCAGCGATGTGGTGCGGACGGTCCGCAATCGGGGGCGCTACATGCAGCAGGCGGTCCCGGTGGGTGAGGGGGCGATGGCAGCCGTCATTGGTCTGGACGAGGCGACGCTCGCGGAGGCGTGCGTGGAGGTGGCGGACGGGGAGGTCGTGAGTCCGGCCAATCTCAATGCGCCGGGCCAAATCGTGATTGCCGGCAATCGTGAGGCCGTGCAGCGGGCCGGCGCGCGGGCCAAAGAACTGGGAGCGCGGCGGGTCGTCCCGCTGGCGGTCAGCGCCCCATTTCACTGTGCGCTGATGCGGCCGGCGGAGGAGCGGCTGGCTCCGGAACTCCGTTCGCTGGTGGTGTCGGACCCGGTGGTGCCCGTCGTCGCCAACGTGGATGCCGAGCCGAAGCGGGACGCCGCGAGTGCCATCGAGGCGCTTGTGAGACAGGTCACGGCTCCGGTTCGATGGGAGCAAGTGGTCCGGCGTCTTGCATCCGACGGCGTCGACACGTATGTTGAAGTAGGTTCCGGCTCGGTGTTGAGCGGACTCATTCGGCGAATCGACCGGAGCGCGACGGTGGTGTCGGTGTCGGATCCGAAGAGCGTTGACGAGGCGGTGTCGTCCCTGGTCGGGTAACGTGAACATCCAGGCGCTGCCGTATCCCGCCTGACCCATGTGACTTTCAGTGCACAGCTGTTCGGTATGTGATCGGGACCACGGAGGAGAGCCCCGTGGAGACAAGCGCGTTGTTCCCCGACGGAGCGGGGGTGTTGTGTCACCGCGAGCATGAGTAATCTACGAGATCGAGTCGCGATCATCACTGGCGCATCCCGCGGGATAGGGCGAGCCGTGGCCCTCCGGTTCGGGGCGGCCGGGGCGGCGGTGGTGGCGGCGGCGCGCGCCGACCATGCCGATGCCGTAGTGGCCGAGATACGCGAGGCTGGTGGCACGGCCATCCCGCTCAGCGTGGACGTGACGGTCGGCGACCAGGTTGCCGACATGGTCCGAGCCGCGCTCGACGAGTATGGTCGGATCGACGTGCTGGTGAACAATGCGGGAATCGTACGCGATCAACTCGCCATGCGGATGTCCCAGTCAGACTGGGATATCGTCATCGCGACGAACCTCACCGCCGTGTTCACCTGCTCCCGCGCCGTGTTGCGCCCCATGTTGAAGCAACGGGGAGGGCGTATCATCAGCGTCGGCTCGGTGGTCGGCCAGATGGGGAATGCCGGACAGGCGAACTATGCGGCGACCAAGGCTGGCATGATCGGGTTTTCGAAGACCTTGGCGCGGGAGGTCGCGAGCCGCGGTATCACCGTCAACGTGGTCGCGCCGGGAATGATTGACACCGACATGACCGCGGATCTGGGTGAATCGGCCCAGGCGGCGATGGTCTCGCACATTCCGCTGGGGCGACTCGGGTCGCCTGATGACGTCGCCGGGGCGATTGGCTTTCTGGCCTCGGATGAAGCAGCGTATATTACGGGGCACGTCTTGTCGGTGAACGGTGGCATGTACATGTAGGAGGAGTTGAATGGCGGTTGCTGAGAAGGTAAAGAGCATCATCGTGGAGCAACTTGGGGTCGACGAGGAAGAAGTCACCTCGGACGCGTCCTTCGTGGACGATCTGGGCGCGGACTCGCTCGACACGGTGGAGCTTGTGATGGCGTTCGAAGAAGAGTTCGGTCTCGAGATTCCTGACGACGATGCGGAGAAGATCACCCGTGTCAAAGAGGCCGTTAACTACATCGAGTCGCACTCGAAGAAGTAGGCGGCGGCTCTCCACTGGGAGTGACTGTGAGTAGGCGGGTTGTGGTCACGGGGGTCGGCCTCGTGTCGTCGCTCGGGATTGGTACGGTGCCGACGTGGGAAGCGCTGTGCGCTGGCCAGAGCGGTATTCGTGCGATTACCCGATTCGATCCTGAGGGATTCGCGTCGCAGATTGCGGGTGAGGTGCGTGGCTTCGACCCGCTCGATTTCGTTCAGAAGAAAGACGTCAAGAAGATGGACGTCTTTATTCAGTATGCGATTGCTGCGGCTGAATTCGCCCGGGCCGACGCTGGTCTGGAAGTGACGCCGGAGATCGCGCCGCGGGTCGGCGTCTACCTCGCGTCCGGCATCGGCGGGTTCAGCACGATTGAACGCGAACACAAGGCGCTGCTGAAAGGCGGGCCGCGCAAGATCTCGCCCTTCTTCATCCCGGCCGCGATTATCAACCTGGCCGCCGGGCACGTGTCCATCCGCTTGGGGGCCAAGGGCCCGAATTCGGCCACGTGCACAGCGTGTTCTGCCTCGGCCCATGCCGTGGGTGACGCCTTCGAGACCATCCGTCGCGGAGTCGCCGACGTCATGGTGGCGGGGGGCTCCGAGGCGGCCATTACGCCGATGGGGGTTGGCGGTTTCGCCGCGATGCGGGCGTTGTCCACGCGGAACGATGAGCCGACCCGCGCGAGTCGTCCGTTTGACCGGGAACGGGACGGGTTTGTCATCGGTGAGGGCGCGGGGGTCGTCGTGCTGGAAGCGCGTGATCTGGCGCTGGCCCGTGGCGCCCAGATCTACTCCGAACTGGTCGGCTACGGAATGACGGGAGATGCCCACCACGTGACGGCGCCTCCCGAGGACGGCAATGGGGCGCTGCGGGCCATGCAAGGGGCTATCGCGCAGGCCGGTATCGCGGTCGATCAGGTGGACTACGTCAACGCGCACGGCACGTCGACGCCGTTCAACGACCGGATCGAGACGCTGGCGCTCAAGCGGTGTTTCGGTGACCACGCCCGCACGCTGGCTATTTCATCGACCAAGTCGATGACCGGACACCTGCTGGGCGCGGCGGGGGGGCTCGAGGCCGGCATCGCATCGCTGGCGATTCGCGACCAGGTCATCCCGCCAACCATCAATCTCGAAAACCCCGATCCCGACTGCGATCTGGACTATGTGCCCCATGTCAAGCGGGCCGCCACTATCGAGTATGTGCTGTCCAACTCGTTTGGGTTCGGCGGCACGAACGCGTCGCTACTGTTCAAACGCCACGACGGATAACAGGGCGGCGTGCGTCGAGCGCGCCGGCCCATCCACCATGAGGAGCGGATGAAGATTGCCGTGTGTGTGAAACAGGTGGTCACGCGCGAGTGGCCTCTTCGCGTCGATGATGCTGCGACTTGGGTGCAGGATCGCGACGCCAGTTTCGAAATGAACGAGCCGGACGCTTACGCGCTCGAGGAGGCGTTGCGTCTGAAAGAGCAACACGGCGGGGAGGTCGTGGTGTGCTCGGCCGGGCCGGCGCGGGTCGCCCAGGTGATCCGCGAGGCCTTGGCTCGTGGGGCGGACCGGGCCATCCGGGTCGAGAGCGACCGTCTGGCTACGGCCGACGCCGGGATGGTGGCCGAGGCGCTCGCCTCGGCGATGCGTGAGGAGGCGTTCGACCTGGTGCTGACGGGGCTCCAGTCCGATGACCAGGGGTTCGCCCAGACCGGGGTCGTGTTGGCGGAGCTCCTGGAGATTCCCCACGCGACGATCATCATGGAGGTTCAGGTCGCTGACCAGACGCTCCGGGTAAAACGTGAGCTCGAGGGCGGGTGGTTCCAGTGGGTGTCGATGCCGACACCGGCCTTGCTGACCATCCAGAGCGGAATCAACCAGCTGCGGTACGCGACGTTGAAGGGCATCATGGCGGCCAAGAGAAAGGATGTGCGGGTGGTCGAGCCATCTGCGGACCTGACGCCCTACCAGGAAATTCTCGAGTTGTACGTCCCTGAGAAGGGCAAACAGACACGGCTGATCGAGGGTTCGCCGGGCGAGGCCGCCAACGAACTGGTCCGGGTCCTTCGTGAAGAAGCGCGAGTGATCTAAATGGTTCTTGTCATCGCGGAGCAACGAGACGGCGTACTGAACAAGACAAGCTGGGAGACGATTGTCGCCGCCCAGCAGCTGGGTCAACCGGTGCAGGTGGCCGTGGCCGGCGTCGACCTGCAGGCCGTCGCGGCCGAGCTGGCTGCCGCCGACGTCGAGGCGGTGCTCACGGTGGAGCACCCGGCCCTGTCGTCGTACACCCCGGACGGGTTCGTGACCGCCTTCGCCGCGGTCGTGACGTCCGAAGCGCCGGAATACGTGCTCTTGTCACACACGTATCAGACGCGAGAGTTCGCCCCCCGGCTGGCGGCCCGGCTTGGACGGTCACTTATTACCGACTGCGTCGCGACGAAGACGCGGGAGGACCGGCTGACCTTCGTCCGGCCGATGTTTCAAGGCAAGTTTGTGGCGGATGTCGCCCCGACAGGTCCGGCCCCGCACTTCGCCAGCTTCCAGATCGGCGCGTTTCGTCCCGATGCGGTGAGTCGTGGCTCGTCGCCGGCCGCCATCCGCAGCTACCCGCTCGAGCTCGACGCTTCGGCGATCCGGCAGACCGTGGAGCCACCGTTCCAGGAGGCGAAGCAGGCGGTCGATCTCACGCAGGCCGAGCGCATCGTCGCGGTCGGACGTGGAATCAAGGGCGAGGAACACATCGCGCTCGCCCAACAGCTTGCCGCGGCGCTGGGGGCCGAGATTGCGGCCTCTCGGCCGATCTGCGATTCCGGCTGGTTACCGATGGATCGCCAGGTTGGGAGCTCCGGCCAAACGGTGTCGCCGAAGCTGTATCTCGCGCTCGGAATCTCAGGGGCGATTCAGCATCTGGTGGGAATGAAGGGCGCCCGCACGATTGTGGCGGTCAACAAGGACGCCGACGCCCCGATCTTTGAGGTGGCCGATTTCGGCATCGTGGGCGACCTGTTCGAGGTCGTGCCCGCACTGATTGCCGCCCTCGAGACTGAGTCGTAGAGGAGGCTGGTCTGGAGCGAGAAACCCTCGATGTCGATGTCCTGATTGTCGGGGGCGGCCCGGCCGGGCTCTCCGCCGCAATCCGGCTCGCGACGCGGCAGCAGCGTGCTGGCGGCGAGCCGCTGGCTATCGCCGTGTTGGAGAAGTCGCGCCAGAGCGGCTCGCATATGCTGTCTGGCGCGGTGCTCGATCCGTCCGGGCTCGACGAGCTCCTCCCGGACTGGAAAGCGCGCGGGGCTCCGCTGGACACGCCGGTTCGGGGTGACCGAATCTACTACCTCACCGCGGGATCGCAGTTGCGTTTTCCACCGATTCCCGCCCCACTCGACCCGTTCCAGAACCACGGCGCCTACATCATTTCGTTGAATCGCTTCGCGCGCTGGCTCTCCGAGCAGGCGGAGGCCGAAGGGGTCGACATCTTTACCGGATTCGCCGGGACCGAGGTGCTCTACGACGGCGAGCGTGTGATCGGCGTGCGGACCGGGGACCGGGGCATCGACAAGCACGGGGAGCGGAAGGGCACGTTCGAGCCGGGGGTCGACATCAAGGCGAACGTCACGATTTTTGCCGACGGGGTGCGCGGCAACCTGACCAAGACGCTCGTCCAGAAGCTTCACCTGGAGGGTCCGTCTCCGCCGACCTACGCCATCGGGATCAAGGAGTTGTGGGAGGTGCCGCCCGACCGTCTGGATTCCGGCACGGTTATCCATACCATGGGGTACCCCCTGCGGAGCGAGGAGTTCGGCGGCGGGTTCATCTACGCCCTGCCCGAGGGCAAGCTCGCGGTCGGATTCGTGGTGGGACTCGACTATCGCGATCCGCTGTTCGACCCCCACATGGCGTTTCAGCGTTTCAAGCAACACCCGCTGGTCTCTGCGCTGTTAACCGGGGGCGAGATGGTGCGGTACGGCGCCAAGGCGCTGCCGGAGGGTGGCTGGTATGCGATTCCCCGGTGTCATGTGGACGGAGCGCTCATTGTCGGTGACGCGGCCGGGTTCCTCAATTCGATGCGTCTCAAAGGTATCCATTTGGCGATGCAGAGCGGCATCTGCGCCGCTGACACCACCTTCGACGCGCTACGTGCCGGCGATGTCTCCGCGGCCGGGTTGGCGACGTATCAAGAACTGATCAACACCGGCAGCGTGCGACGCGAGCTCTATCCGGTGCGCAACGTGCACCAGTCGTTCGGCGGGGGTATGCTGGCCGGTCTGGCGTTTTCCGGACTCTCGTTGCTCACAGGCGGGGCGCTACCATGGGGACGGTTGTCGAGCGAGCCCGGGCACGAACGATTGACCCGGTTGGCCCGCTACTACCGCACCGAGACCCGCGACCCCGACGTCTCGAGTAACGCGGTGAAGGCCGACCGCACGGTGACGTTCGACAAGCTAACCAACGTGCACTATTCCGGCACCCGACACGACGAGGACCAGCCGGCGCACCTGCTGGTGCAGGACACCGATATCTGTCGGACCCGGTGCCGTGTAGAGTACGGCAACCCGTGTGTGCGTTTCTGCCCGGCCAACGTCTACGAGATGGTGCCCGGGGATACCGACACCGGTGCGGGCACGGGGCGTCGACTCCAGATCAACGCCTCGAACTGCGTCCACTGCAAGACGTGCGACATCATGGACCCCTTCCAGATCATCGATTGGGTACCGCCGGAAGGTGGTGGCGGCCCCGAATACGAAGGGATGTAGCACATGGGGGGCGAGGCGCTCACCCGATGGCAGCGGAGCCAGGCGGCGGTCATCGCCGGCCTCGGCGCGCCGGTGATCGGGGCGCTGTGCCGCACGTTGCGGTGGCGGGTGGAAGGTGCGGAGCACCACGATGCGATTGTGGCCGCGCATCAGCAACCGATCTTCGCCTTCTGGCATGGGCGCATCTTGGCCGCCACCTATTTCTGGCGCGACCGCGATATCGTGGTCATGACCAGTCAGAACTTCGACGGCGAATGGATCGCGCGGATCATTGGCCGCTTCGGCTACGGCACGGCACGGGGTTCCACCTCGCGTGGCGCCCGTCGCGCGTTGGTGCAACTCAAGCGTGACGTCGCGGCGGGCCGGCCGGCTGCGTTCACGGTCGACGGCCCACGGGGGCCGGCCCGGCGTGTCCAACCCGGGGCGGTCTGGCTTGCCGGCGCGACCGGGAATCCGATTCTGCCGTTCCACATCGAAGCCGATCGATACTGGACGGCGCGGAGCTGGGATCGCACACAAGTACCGCGACCGTTCTCGCGGGCCGCGATCGCGATCGGCGAACCGTTCCACGTCCCCGACCCCGCCGGAGACGGCGTCGTGGCCGAACACCAACAGGCGCTGGAGCGGATCCTCGGTACCCTGGCGGACCGCGCCACGGCGCTTCTTGTCTCCTGACCGCGTGATAGGCGCAGCATGATTCTTGTCAGCAGCGAGCGATTCGTAGAGCACCAGACCCCGGAGGGCCACCCCGAGCAAGTGGCGCGGGCTGAAGTCATGACGGAGGTCAGTGGGCGGTGGGCCCGGAGCGGAGGGGACGTGAGGGCGCCCCGTCGGGCCACTCGGGACGAGTTGGCGCGTGTCCATCAGACCGACCACATCGACAAGATCGCCGCCACCGCCGGACAGCGACTGCGTCTCGATGCGGATACCTACACGTCCACGGAGTCTTACGAGGTCGCGCTCGAGGCGGCCGGGGCCACCCTCATGGCGGTCGAGCACACACTCGCGACGGGTGCGCCGGCGATGGCGTTGGTTCGCCCTCCCGGACACCATGCGGAGGCCGGCCGGGCGATGGGGTTCTGTCTGTTCAACAACGTCGCCGTGGCGGCGGCGGCGGCGCGGGCCGCCGGGTGTGATCGTGTCGCTGTGATCGACTACGACGTGCACCATGGGAACGGCACCCAGTGGATGTTCTACGACGACCCCAGCGTGCTCTACGTATCGCTGCATCAGTACCCGTTCTATCCGGGGACCGGAGCCGTGACCGAGACAGGTCGCGATGACGGGACCGGGTTTACGGTGAACGTGCCGCTCGAGGCTGGGGCGGGGGATGCCGACTACGATCAGGCGATGCGTGCGCTAGTGGTGCCGGTGGTAACCGCCTTTGACCCGCAGGTCATCCTCTTGTCGGCCGGATACGATGCGCACACGCGCGACCCGTTGGGCGGGATGCAGGTGTCGACCGAGGGGTTCGCGTCACTGACTGCCCACGTGCAACGGCTGGCCGATACCTGTTGCGCTGGGCGCCTCGCTGCCGTGACCGAGGGTGGCTACGACATGACGGCGCTCGGCGAGTGTCTCACCGCCACCGTCCGTCAACTCGCAGACGGTCGGCCCGCGTCAGAGACGGCCACGCCCGGTGATACCAGCCGAATCGACCGCGTACTTCCGGCGATCCAGCGCGCACTCACACCCCACTGGCCAGCTCTTGAGTTCCGTGGCAGCCCGTTACGCGGCGCGTGAAGCGTCGGACAGGAAACGGGTGAGGCCCTGTGGCCCGGGCTCGATTGGTCTTCGCGATTCCCGTATACTTTTGACCATCGCGAAACGAGCTGCGGGCAACGTCACTTGCAGAAGGAGAGGCCAATGGGTTCGACACGACCTGATCGACGGGGATTCCTAAAAGGCGGCGCCGCGTTGGCCGGTGGTTTGACCCTGGGAGCGACAGAGCCCGCGTTCGGCCAACTCCCCAACCCGGACACCTATATCAAGGGCACCGACGACCTGGTCGCCTACGGCTTGCGCTCCCATCATGTGACCTCGGCCCGGATTGCGCACCCGCCAGGCAGTCAGGCTTCACCCGACGCCTTCGGGAAGTTGTTTCACATTGCGTCTCCGCTGCAAGATTCGGTGGGGATGATCACGCCGTCTTCGCTCCACTTCATTGGGACCACCCGTGGCTCGTTCGTGCCGGACATCGACCCCCGCGAGCATCGGCTGATGTTCCACGGGCTGGTGGACCGTCCGCTGGTCTTCACCATGGAGGACCTGAGGCGTCTCCCGTCCGTGACCCGCCCCCATTTCGTCGAGTGCGCGGGCAACCGTTCGAGGACCCAGCACAAAACGGTCCAGGAGTCGCACGGGATGACCAGCTGCGCCGAGTGGACCGGTGTGCTCCTGTCCACGCTGCTCAAGGAAGCGGGCGTGAAGGATGCGGGGAAGTGGATCGTCGCGGAAGGGGTGGAAGAGGTAAAGGGCGCTTCCAGCATCCCGATGGAAAAGGCCATGGACGACTGTCTGGTGGCCTACGGCATGAACGGCGAGGCGGTGCGTCCCCAGAACGGGTTTCCGCTACGGCTGCTGGTACCCGGCTTCGAAGGCATCTTCAACTCGAAGTATCTCCGGCGCATCAAGGTCGTGGATCGGTACTACATGACCTACAACGATTTCGGTCATCTGACGCGGGACCCCAATGCTGCGGCGCTGGGCTATCAGATCGGACCGAAGTCGGTCATCACCTTTCCATCGGCGGGACAGCAGCTGCCCGACCGCGGATTCTATGAGATCAGCGGCCTGGCCTGGTCCGGTGGAGGCGCCGTCGATAAAGTGGAGGTCTCGACCGACGGCGGCCGGCGCTGGAATGATGCTGAGATACAGGGCACGGCCCATCGCATGGCGCACACCCGGTTCCGCTATCAGTGGAATTGGGATGGTCAAGAGACCGAGCTCCTGTCGCGCTGCACGGACGAGATCGGGCAGGTTCAGCCGATGCGAGCCCAGGCCGCTGCATTCTTCAACGCGCGTGGTGTCACCGGCCAGGACAACTCCATTCAGCCGTGGCGGATCGCGAGTGATGGGAGCGTTCACAATGCGATCTAAGGTCGTCGGAATTGTCGCGTTGCTAACGCTGGTGGCCGGTACCGCCGCGGCGCAGGGACCCACTTACGGTATTGGGACCACCCCGACCGACGAAGACATCCGTGCCTGGGACATCTCCATCAGCCCCACTGGAGAGGAGCTGCCGCCGGGGCGGGGCACCTCTGAAGAGGGCCAGCTCGTCTACCGGAGACAGTGCGCGGCTTGCCACGGAGCGGATGCGAGCGGGGGCAGCGGGCCCAGGCTGGTCAAGCGTGACATCGAGCCAGAGCACCCGTGGGGCTTCGGGCGGATCCTCCCGATTCGCGCGCCATACGCCACGGTGGTCTGGGACTACATCAATCGGGGCATGCCGCTCAATCGAGAGGGGACGCTCACGGCGGATCAGGTCTACGCCCTGACCGCGTATCTGCTCTCCATCAACGATGTCATCCCGGAGGACATGGTCCTCGACGCCGAGAGTCTGCCGAAGATCCAGATGCCCAATCGAGACGCCTTCGCTCGCGTGCCCGATTGGCAGCCCGGGCAGCCCCGGCTCCCTGGTTACCCCCACTAGGGGTTTTCCGACGAGGCGCCCGCCTGGCGGTGTTGCTGCGTCGGTCACAGCTCGCCTGGCTGCTCCCTCCTTGCGCCTTGCCAGCTCCTCACGCGCTTGTGGCAGGAAGCTTCGGGTAGGAAACCGGTGTGAGACCCTGTGGCGCAGGCCTTCAGGCCTGCGATCGCACGGCTGAAGCCGTGCGCCACAACGAGACCTGTGGCTAG
>JAPYUM010000116.1 GCA_029940535.1 Vicinamibacterales bacterium | reverse complement strand
CCGGTGAGGTCCGCTGGACATCGACGCCCGGCGGGACCGTCGCCGACATGAACACTCAGTCCGTGGGAGTCGTCGGCGTGATCAACGGCCAACGTCTCTGGATCGACGGCAACGCGGATGGCCATCTGTACGCGCTGAAGGCCAGGACGGGCGAGAAAGTCTGGGAGTTTCACCTCAGCAAGCGAGGGATCAACGTGTCTCCCGTGCTCGATGGTGAGACCGTCTACGTGGCGCACAGCGAGGAGAACGTTGATACCGCCACCATGGGCCGGGTGGTGGCCATCGATGCTACTGGCACCGGCGACGTGACCGCGACCCACGAGCGCTGGCGCGCGGATGAGATGGGCGTCGGATTCTCGTCGCCGCTGGTGCACGACGGCCGTGTCTACGTGATCGACAACTCCGCGAACCTGTTTGCGCTCGACGCGGCCAGCGGCGCGGTGCAGTGGGACCAAAGCGTCGGAACCGTCGGCAAGGCCTCGCCGGTATGGGCCGATGGCAAGCTCTTCATCACGGAGACCAACGGCAACGTCACCATTCTGCAACCGGGCCCCACCGGTGCGACCGAGCTCGACCATGACGAGCTGATGGTGCCGGAGGAGAACCGAGCGGCCGAGATCTACGGATCGTTCGCGGTCGGATACGGCCGGTTGTATGTGACATCGGAGGCGGGCATCTACTGCATCGGGAACACCAGCGAGAGCTTCGTGGCCCGGGCAGGCACCGCACCGGACCTGGGTGGCGAAGTGGCCGCGACCAGCACCCCCTCGGTGCTCCAGGTGACTCCGGCCGAGGTCATTGCGTCGGCCGGCGACACGGTCGCGTTCGAGGTCCGAGCGTATGACGCGGGCGGTCGTTTTCTCGGCGTGCAACAGGCCACCTGGGGGGTCGACAGCCTGGCTGGCGGAAGCGTATCGGCTCAGGGCGTCCTGACCACCGACGCGCGAGCCGCGAACCAGGCCGGCACGGTGACCGCCACTCTCGGCGGGCTGACCGCCGTCGCTCAGGTGCGCGTGTTCGCGCCGCTCCCCTGGTCGGAGAACTTCGAAAGCGGACGCCCTCCCTTCTGGATTGGCGGCGGCGGCAGTCTCGCGGTCGAAGATCTGGGCGGCAATCAGGTCTTCCGCAAGGGGGCTTCGCGCACCGGCATCCACCGACACGCCATCTATATGGGTCCGGCTGACATGTCAGGCTACACCGTGCAGGTCGACGTGTTCTCGACCCAGCAAGGACGGCGGCGTCCCGACATCGGCCTGATCAACAGCGGGTACACGATGGACCTGCAGGGCAATCGGCAGAAGGTGCAGATTCAGTCGTGGGCAGCAGAACTTCGAATCAAGGAAGAGGTCGACTTTCCGTGGGAACCGGACACCTGGTATCGACTGAAGCTACGGGTCGACATCGAGGGTGACCGCGGCATTGTCCGCGGCAAGGTATGGCAGCGCGACGGAACCGAACCGGCGGACTGGACGATTACAGCCGAAGACCCGCTGCCGAACCGGACCGGCAGCCCCGGCATCATCGGCTACTCGCCGATCAATATCTACTTCGACAACGTCAGTGTGGTGGAGAACGAATGACTCGACAGCGCGTGATCTTGCTCTTGATAGTTGGCCTCGTCACGACGGGGACCACGACCATCGCCGAAGCACAAGGCGAGGCCGGCATGTTCGGGAATACGCCGTCGCGCAACATGGTGTCTGACGCCACCGGCGTACCGGACAGCTGGGATCCGCAGACCGGCGCCAACATCCTGTGGACCCAACCGGTCGGCTCCCAAGCCTACGGCGGGCCGACGGTGGGCAACGGCAAGGTGTATGTGGGCACGAACAACGAAGGCGTCCGCAACCCGGACTACGACGGCGACAAGGGCGTCCTGATGGCATTCGATGCCACGACCGGTGAGTTCGTCTGGCAGATGGTGCACGACAAGCTGTCGGCCGGCCGGGTCAACGACTGGCCGCTGCAGGGTGTCTGCTCGACCGCCTTCGTCGACGGCGACCGGGTCTGGTATGTGTCGAACCAGGCGCACGTTGTCTGCCTCGACGCGAACGGGTTAGCCAACGGCAACGACGGGCCGTTCACCGGCGAGACCGGCACCGGGCCGACCGACGGGGACATCCTGTGGTCCTACGACATGATCGGCGAGCTGGACGTGTTTCCTCACAACCTCGCCACCGGGTCACCGCTGATCATCGGCGACATGCTCTACACGGTGACGAGCAACGGTGTCGACGAGGGGCATGTGAACATCCCGTCTCCATTTTCACCTCACATGATCGCGCTCGACAAGAACACCGGTGAGCTGATCTGGGAAAACACTGACGTCGGCGAGGGCATCTTGCATGGCAGCTGGACCAATCCAGCCTATGCCGAGATCAATGGCACCGGCCAGATTGTCGTCGCCGGCGCCAACGGGATCATCTACGGTCTCAACGCGGCGACCGGCGAGACGATGTGGACGTTCGACTGCAATCCGAGAGACGCCGAGTGGATTCTCGGCGGCCGGGGCACCCGTAACAACATCCTCGCCACCCCGGTCATCTACAACAACCGGGTCTATGTGGGCGTCGGACAGGACCCCGAGCACGGTGAAGCACCCGGCCATTTCTACGCCATTGACGCCACTGGCACCGGCGATGTGACGGACACTCACAAGGTGTGGAGCCGCGACGGCGAGGATTTCTATCGAACCATGTCGACGGCCGCCATCGCCGACGGGGTCCTCTACATCTCGAGCCTCTCCGGCTTCCTGCACGCGCTCGATCCAGACACTGGCGAGGAATTCTGGACCTACGACGCCTTCGCCGCCGTCTGGGGGTCGCCGTTTGTCGTCGACGGGAAAGTGATGTTGGGCGACGAGGACGGCGACATCGCGGTGCTCCGTGCCGGCAAAGAAATGGAACTGCTGGGCGAGATCAACATGGGCGCCTCGGTCTACAGCACCCCGGTCGTGCGTGACGGTGTGATGTATCTCCTCACCCGCAACCGCCTCTGGGCGGTGCGGACGGGCGCGCAGTCGGACCCGATCGGGAACTAGTCGACCGGACGGCGCGCACTGACGTACTTACCGGTTCGCACCACACACGGGGAGGGCGCCATGCGTATCGCCTCGGCCGTATTTCTGTGGGTCACCGTCCTGTCGGCCGCCACCTCGAGCAGCCAGACCCGGGACACGCTCGACATCTACGTCATCGACGTCGAGGGTGGCGAGGCGACGCTCTTCGTCGCGCCGTCCGGCGAGTCGATGCTGGTCGACACCGGCTGGCCCGGATTCGAGGGGCGTGACGCCGATAGGATTGTCGCGGCGGCTCAGGACGCTGGCGTCACTCGGATCGACCACCTCATCGTCACGCACTTCCACACGGACCATATGGGCGGTGCGACGCAATTGGCCGACCGGCTGCCGATCGCGAACTACCTCGACCACGGCACGACGGTGGACGAGGGAGAGCGCCCTCGGGCTGCCTTCGACCGCTACGTGACCCTGAGACGCGGCGCCACGCATCGTACGATGGCCCCCGGCGACCTGGTGCCGATCGACGGACTCGACGTGCGAATCATCGCGGCGGACGGGGCGGTGCTGACCAGCGCCCTACCGGGCGCCGGCCGGCCCAATCCGCACTGCGAGGAATTCACGTTGCATGGTGAGGACATTCTCAGCCGGTACGGGGACGCCGAAGACCAGCGATCGGTGAGCGCATTCATCGGCTTCGGACAGTTCCGATCGGTGATCATGGGAGACCTGACCTGGAACAAGGAAGAGCCGCTCATGTGTCCAGACAACAAGGTCGGCACGGTGGATCTGTATCTGGTGTCCCATCACGGCTCCGACACATCCGGGTCCGACGCGCTCGTTCAGGCGCTCGAGCCCCGGGTCGCAGTCATGAACAACGGGCCACGCAAGGGCGGCGGTCCGCTGACGTTTGACAGCCTGACCCGCGTCGAGACCCTGGAGGACCTTTGGCAGAACCACTACGCGGTCGGGGTCGGTGAGGCCAACCGCCCGGCGTCGTTCATCGCCAATCTCCAAGACTTCGCGCCGCCCACCACGAACGACGACGAAGCGAGCGTCCACCTGGGCCAAGCGTATTGGACCCACATCGCGGCCAGACGTGACGGCTCATTCACGGTAACCAACAGCCGAAATGGTTTCAGCCGTGCTTACGGTCCGGCCACTGGTCGCTGACGATCGACCACCGAGGTCGAGATGCACCGGGCGTGAGCGCCGTGGCGGCAACGAGCCGTCCATAAGGTGAGGTCAGGGAGCCACAGGAATATCGACCGAGTCGACAAACACCCCGCGGGTCTCCGACGAGAAGGTCACGTTGACGGTGACAACCGCCTCTCCGCCACCGTTAGGCAGGAGATACCA
This sequence comes from Vicinamibacterales bacterium, assembly GCA_029940535.1. GTDB lineage: Bacteria > Acidobacteriota > Vicinamibacteria > Vicinamibacterales > UBA8438 > UBA8438. The sequence continues at coordinate 7,522 of JAPYUM010000116.1, read as the reverse complement.
GACGTCGAACTCGATGACCCCTTCGCCACCCGACTCGATCCGATTGTCCCGAGGCCGCTGCTCGAAGAACACTTCCTCGCGGGCCGGAAAGACCGGTGTCGAGATAATGCCGCCCACCGCTTGTCGAACGGTAATGTTCACACTGGTGATCGCAACCGGCTCATGGTCGACTCCCGCGTTCATGACCAGGGCAAAGGATACCTTCCATGGCAATACGACTGCCACGCCATCAACCATTACCGTCACCCCCGTTGAGGGCACGGCGGTCAGAGTTGCCGGCGCCGAAGAGAGCTCCAATCCCAGGGGCACCGTGGGCGCGAGCGGGACTCCTTCTTCGCACCCCACGGCGGAGAAGGCGGCGACCAGCAACACGGCAATGTAACGTCTCCCGAACATCCTCGAATTCCTTTCGTCACCACACCACACGGACCGGGCAGCCGGTGATCAAAACGAGACGTGGAGGCCCGCTCGCACCAGGCGTCCCAACGCCTGATACCCAAGCACTTCCTGATACACCTCGTCCGTCAGGTTCTCACCCACCACCGAGACGGCGAACCCGTCACTCACCTGGACCAGCCCCCGGGCGTCCCACCGGGTGTAACTGTCCAGCACATCAAGACCCAGTACACGACTCACGAAATCGACACCGGCCGTTCGCGTGCCAACATAGCGGACAGTGGCCCCCACGGAGACGACGCCGAGACGAAGGTCGGCCGTCAGGGTCCCCTGGTGTCGCGGCACCTCCGGCAGCGGCTGTCCGGGCCTGATCGGACCAAAACCGGTCGTCACGAGGCTGTCGGTGTACGAATACACCGCCTCCACCTCTACCTGGGGGATGGGCGCCATCGACACGGTGGCTTCCACCCCATAGGTCCGGCTACGGGGCAGGTTGACATAACCGGTTCGCACGTCGGTGGCCACGCCGATAAGCGGACTGCGAAGTCCGGCTGCGACGTCGAGGTCCAGCTGCGCCCGCCCCGCCAACGTCAACTGGCGGAACGTCTCATTCGATCTCAGGCCAGGCACGTCAAGATCCGCGAGGACGATCAGATCGTCGTACTCGTGGTGAAACGCCGTCAGGTCGACCCCGACCCGTCCCCGCCACAAAGACCCGCCGACGCCGCCATCGAAGATGACACTCTCGGTTTGTAACAGCTCCTCCGTGCCGCGACGCTCGAACGTCGCCCCGAATCGTTGTTCGAGGGTTGGCGTCCCGATGCCGAATCCACCGCTCCCGTGCGCAGTGAATCCCCGCCCCAGCTCGTAGGTCGCCGACACCCGCGGCTGGGCGGAGATATCGAACGGACCGTTACGCATCAGGCGCCCGCCAGCCGTCACCTCGAGGTTGTCATAGGCTTGAAGACGATCTTCTCCGAAGAGCGCGAAATTCAGCCGCTGGTGGTCGAAGGTGTCGCTCAGGCCAAAGCGCCCGGACTGACCTTCGACAGTGCCGCCAAAGGTGATGAAGTGAAACTCGTCCGGCACAAACGTATATTCGTAGGTGAGACGCGCCACCTGGGTATCGTTTCGCAGCCCGTCGGTGCTCGCAAAATCTGGCATCTCGACCTGCAGCGCTATCGCCTCGGCCGATTGCAGTCGGACCGATCCGGAGTCGAGCGGATTCAACGCAAGACGATTTGTCTGGGACGCGACGAGACGGAGTTCGTGTTTGTTGGTCGGGCCGCGGTGTAACCGCAGAATCGCTCCAGCCGTCCACTGGGTGCGGTCCTCGCCCGCGTCCAGATCGGCCGGCACCAACAGAGTCTGGCCGGGGAGCCCCAACTCGCTCGTCTCGCCCCGAAACATCACCTGGGTCGAGATGTCGCCCTTCCGCATGCCAAACCGTCCGGCGACAGCCGTTTGTGAATACAGGCTGTTCGGTTGTTCGTTGTCGGCTTCCAGGTTCGCGGCGCCGAGGCGCCAGTCGTAGTCGCCCCGTCGGCCGGCCGTCGTCACGCCGAGCCGCCGCCAGCCCAACTCTCCCCCCTCCGCATCAACCGCAAGAAAGGGACTGGTCTCGTCCACCGAGCGGCGCACGATGTGCGCCAAGCCCACCAGCTCCGTGCCGCGGGCACTCGCGGCGGCGCCGCGGATCACCTCGACGATGTCGGTCTCCCCGGGAGCGCCAAGATGCAGTCGGTTCGTAAGATCGTCAAGCGGCAAGCCGTCGGTCACAGAAAAACGCCGGCTGACCTCCGCGCCGCGCACGCGCAGGGTGGTCGGTTGACCAACGCCGCCCGCGCGTCCCACGCTCATCCCGGGCACCCGTTCGACGACGCGGACCAGCGGGGTACGGCCGCCAGCCACCGCCTGGGTGTCCAGGACTGACGCCGACAGGCCGGGATTCCCCTCTTTCATGCGATCGGCCTGCCATCCGCCGCGCGCCCGGTCCCGCGGCACGAGCGTCAGATCGCGACGAATCGTGATGCCAGCCACGATATCGATCGGACTCACCGGATCGACCACCAGCGGCGTCTGGTCGGTCGTCAGGATGTGCGCCCCGGGAACCAGGTCCTCGAAGCGGAACTCTCCCTCGTCGTCGGTCCGCGCACCCCGGGCTCGCCCGTCACTCGTGGCGGTCACCACCGCGTCGCCCACGACGTCGCCGCCGAGCGTCCGCAGGGTCCCCACCAACACACCGGTCGATTGGCCGGAGGCGCTCGCGGCAAGGCAGAGCGACGTCACCACCGTCGACGAAATTTGGCGCCACCGACCTCCAGCGCGCAGTTCACAACACATCATGTGGATAAGACTCGAACACAGGAGATATGGTCTCAGTCGTATCGGACCATCCCGACACGATTGGCGGATTGCATACGCACTGCAGGCGACGCGCGCCAGGTTGACAACCCTCCAACACTATCAGGACCATGCCTCCGGATGCCACGACGCGCCCGCTCGCGTCGTGGGCCGTCACCTGGACCCGGCACGCTGCACACGTCTGGTGTGGATTACTGTCTGACCTCTGGAATGAGCTCCGTTTCCCTCCGGTCGCCGTCGCGCGTGAACACGACCGGGGTCGATTCACCGACCTTGAGCAGGTCGAGCGCGTAAGTGTAATCGTAGATATTGGCGATCGACTGGCCGGCCAGCTCGACGATGATGTCCCCTTCTCTCAGACCGGCCGTTTCGGCCGGACCGCCGCCCATGACCCCTGACAACAAGAGTCCGTCCACCTCTGAGGCATAGTCTGGAATGGTGCCGGTGTACAGGCGGATCTGCATCTGGCCGCCCTCCTGACCGGTTCGCTCCACACGGACGAAATCTGGTGGTGTCGGGGCGGTGACGAGGCGGGCGGTGATCGCCGCGCCGTACCGCGCAATCCGCTCGAGGTCGGCAAAATTGACCGTCTCCGGATCATCCGTCGGCCGGTGATAGTCCTCGTGACTGCCAGTGAACAGCGCCAGGCTCGGCACCTCCGCCAAGTTGAAGCTCATGACATCGGTCGGCAGATACGGGTCGGTGACCTTCTGTAGCTCGAAGTCGAACGACGCATTGACCTCGTCCACCAGATCAGACCAGATGCTGCTGCTGCCGAGCGCCTGGACACTGAGTTTGTTATCGCGCAGGCGACCCACCATGTCGAAGTTCACGTAGGCCGCGATCTGGTCGATCGGCACCGGTGCAGTTTGGACAAAGTCCGCCGACCCGAGCAGTCCGAGCTCTTCGCCGGACCAGAACGCCAGGACGACTCCACGAGCCCGATCCTGGGCCGCCAGCTCAGCGCCGGCGGCCAGCACAGCCGCCACCCCTGACGCGTTGTCGTCGGCGCCATTGTGGATGTCGCCCGCTTCCTCCGCTTTGGCCAACGAGCTGCCATCTTCGCCGCGGCCCAGATGGTCATAATGGGCGCCCAACACGACATACGGTCGGTCGAGCGTCGTGTCGCCGGTGGGCGGCAGGTAGGCGACCACGTTGTGGCCGGTCTGCCGCTCACGCACGACGCGAGCGTCCAGCGTCAGGTCGACCGGAATCTCGAATCCGCTGACGTGCGGGTTGCCGGAATCCAGCGCGCGCTGCGCCTCGTCCAACGTCGTGTCGGGCACCAAGTCGAACAACGCGTCCGCCACGGAAAGACTGACGCTGGCCGCGGCGATCCCGGAATCAGCGACCGCGGTGTCGCCGGTCATACGCACCAGCGCCCCCGCATTGGGCGATCGGGGGCCCGTCACCACCAGCAACCCACTGGCACCGCGCTGGCGCGCCGCCTGCGCTTTGAAACGCAGTGAAGAGTATCTGGAGAAGGTGGACCGAAGGTCCTGCTCGGCGTCCTCTGGAAAATAGCGGAGCGCGACGACGATCTTGTCGGTGACGTCCAGCGTGGCGTAGCTGTCATAGCTGAACCCATCGGTCTCTGGCACCACGAGGCCGTAGCCAGCGAACACCACCGGACCGCTCACCTCCGACGACTCCGAGAAGGACAGCGCCCGCACCGATTCAGAATCGCTCCATTCGAGCCCATCCGTCCCGTCGAGTCGGACTCGCGTGCCACCATCGGTGGTACTGCCGGTGAACTGGAACGGCAGGCGGTAGCCGTCCGCCATGGGGAGCGGCTCAGCACCAAAGGCTTCGAGCTCTGCAATGATGTGGCTCGCCGCGAACCGGATCCCGTCGGTCCCCGTGAGTCGCCCTTCGAACGCGTCCGACGCCAGGACCTCGACATTGGTCTGAATGGACGATGGCGCCGGCGCGGTCTCCGAGGTGCAGGCCGAGAGGAACGCCAGCCCCCCGGTCATCAACGAGGCACGACACACGACACGGCCCACAGTCACAATCATCATGGTGTCACTCTAACCCGACCGCACCCGCTCCGCGCGTCCTACGTCATGCCGTGTGGGCGGTGGTACCCGATGCGTCCGCTCCGACCGCGGTCGGAGCGGCGGCGGGCAGCAGTTCGGCGAGGCCGCCCGACAGCGCACTAATGCGCGGCCCGGGCAGCACGATACCGGTCAGGTTGAGGGGGTCCGCCGCGGGCACGCTCAGCGGCCCGGGCGCGGGGCCATTTCGACGGACGCCGCGCAACAGGTCAACGGCCTCTGGTCGTGCGAACTGCTCGCCGACAAATCCGGCCACGAAACGACCGCCCCGGATCTCGCCGCGGGCTTCCATCCGCCGGAGCGTCCCCAGGAGCTCACGCCAGGGCGGCGCCAACGTTTCCCGGGCCACCACATCGCGAAACACCACGCCCCAACGGGTCAAGAGTTGCGCCGCGAACTTGGCCACCGCGGTGTCGCGGGCCTGACCCGGTGAGACCGGGGACTTCGGGGCCGTGCCCTGGGCACTGGTTGAGACGGTGGTCACGACGACGGGCGGAACCTTGACGGGGTCAGGGCTCGACTCCTGGTTCGCAGTCCCGGTCGGTACGAGTAGCGCCCAGCGGCCGGCGGCGTGTCGCGGTCGCGCCGCGCGTCCACGGCCTTCGCCGCGACGCCGTTTCGGATCGACGAGGGCCCGGAGGTTGTCGAAACCGTCGGCGCTGACCAGCCCGGCCGCGACCAGTTCGCACAGCCCGTCCTCCACCTCGCTCGCCAGACGGCCAGTGGCTCGAACCAGCTCGGCCAGAAACGAGGCACCGCGGGTGGTCAACGCGTCAAGGATCTCGCGAGCCGGATGAGACAACGCGAACGGGTGGCGGTCGGGGTGGCCCGGACCGGCGCAGGTGAGCAACCAGTCCACGTCCTCCCGGAGAAACACCGTAACCGGAGCCGTGCGGGTGGGACGCACCCGTTTGGGACGCGCACCGGACGCCGACGTCGCGTCAACCGGCATCACCGTCGGCGATTCAAACGCCGGATGCGGCGACAACCGGCCCCACATCACCTCACCAGACAGACACAAGCGGTCCAGCATCTCCGGGTCGTAGTGCGCGACCCGCCGGGCCAGGACCTCGCGTTCCAGGGCGGCCCCCGACATCTCGTATCCCTGCAATTGCTTCAGAATCTGCAACAGACCATCTGCCCCGTGTAACGCCGTGCCGGGCGCGAGATGCTGCCAGCGGTGGAGGAATCGCACGAAGTCGGCCGACGTGACCGGTTCGATCTCGCGTCGGAGCTTCCCGAGCGTCAAGCGGTGAATGCGCGCGAGCACCCGCCGGTTGCACCACTCGATGTCGGCAGCGCCGTCTCGGTCCGCGTCGGTGAACCGTCCGCGGAGCACTTGCCCTTCACCCTCGAGGCGGGCCAGCGCGCTGTCCACGAGGGTACGAGGCACCGCCAGGCGGAGCGCCATCGCGGCCGAGCGGTCGGGCCCAGTCGACTCCATCCACCCTCGGAGGAGTTCGGTCGCGGCCGCCTCCGGCCCCGCCGGTTGCGGCTGGGACAGCTCCGGCAAGAGCGGCTCCACGTCTCCGTCCGGATACAGGCATTTGACCAGCGTGAGCCGTTCGGTCGCCACGCTGAGGGTGGTCGCGCCCACCCTCAGCGTGCCGGCACGCCGCTGTGCGACCAACGAGCTGAACCACATCGCCCACTCCGCCAGCGGCGGCGCGGCCACCAGCGTGAGCAGGGCATCGTGCAACTCGTCCGCGTCCCGCACGACGGGCCAGCACTCTGCGGCCACCGAGGCGATCGCAACCGGGTCCAGTGCCCCGAGCTCGCTCGGGTCGGTCCCGAACGTGCGTCGCAACTGTACGGCGCGCGCGCGCCGCTCCTCGAGCGGCGCGTCGTCGAGAAACGCGTAGGGATTCGCGTTCAGGATCTCGTGGCAGAAGGGCGACGGTTCCGCGGTGTCGATGGCCCGGGTCTCGATGCCACCCTGCTCGATACCGGCGAGTACCGCCCGCAGTCCATCCAGGTCCATCGCCTCGTGGAGACAGTCACGAATCGTCTCATTGACGAGCGGGTGATCGGGAATACGAATCTCGCCGGTCAGGTTCTCTTGGCAAGCCACCTGGTCGGGGAACACCGACGCCAGCAGGTCGTCGGAGCGCATTCGCTGAATCGACGGCGGCACTTTGCGCCCCCCGACGAACCGTGGCACGGCGAGGGCGCGAGAGCCGTTCCAGCGCCATCTGGCGCTGAACAGCGGCGAGGGCAACATCGCCTGCGTCAACACGTCCTCAACGGTATCGACCTTCAGAAATTGGAAGATCACGTCGAGCGGAAAGCTGTGCTGCTCGGCCAGCGAGATCACGATCCCGTTGTCGGTGGCCGCCGCCTGGAGCTCGAAGTTGAACGAGCGGCAGAAGCGTTTCCGAAGCGCGAGCCCCCAAGCCCGGTTGATCCGAGCGCCGAACGGAGCGTGCAGAATGAGCTGCATGCCCCCACCCTCATCGAAGAATCGTTCCGCGACCACGCAGTGACCAGACGGGAGCGCGCCCAGGCCAGCAACACCGGCACGTACATATGCGGTCGCCTGCTCGGCGCCAGCCCGATCGAGACCACAGTCGTCGGCCAACCAGCGAATGTTGTCAGCGTCCGTCCCCTCCGCGATGTCTTCCCGCAAGCTCGAGATCTCTTCGGACAGCTCGGTCGTACGCCCCGGCGCTTCGCCGCGCCAGAACGGGAGCGACGGCGCCGCCCCG
>JAPYUM010000115.1 GCA_029940535.1 Vicinamibacterales bacterium | reverse complement strand
AGGGGGGATTTGAACCCCCATGAGCCATTGGCTCGCTAGCCCCTCAAGCTAGTGCGTCTGCCAGTTCCGCCACTTCCGCGCAATGGTATGACTGTCGTGACGATCGATGTGGCCGGGACCGCTACTGCGGCTCGGCCGGGGCGTCGACCGGCTCTTCGGCTGGGGTTTGGGTCGCGTCCTCGGCTGGTTCGACTGGTTCGGTTGTTTCGACCGGGGCGACGTCGATCGGCAGTGTCGCCGGTTCGGCCTGCTGGAATCCAGGACCGTCGACGCCGCTGAGGACCGACCCGGTGCCGCGCTGACCCATGATGGCCAGCGTCATGGACCCGATCATGAACAGGGCGCCCAGCACCGTAGTAGCGCGGGTCAAGACGGTGGCGCCCGCGCGCGCGCCGAAGGCAGTCTGGCTGCCGCTGCCACCGAACGCGGCGGCGATGTCGCCGCCCTTGCCCTGTTGCATCAGGACGACGACCACCAGGAACAGACACACGACCACATACAGCGCCGTCAGCAGGATGTTCAACATGATCTTCAGATTATAACGTGTTACCGAGTTGACGGTCGGCTGGCCGTGACGATCGCCGCGAAGCTGGTCGGGTCGAGGCTGGCGCCGCCGACGAGCGCCCCGTCGACATCGGCGCAGGCCATCAGCTCGGCTGCGTTGCCAGGTTTGACGCTCCCGCCGTAGATGACCCGGCACGCCGAGGCGGCCGACTCGCCGAACTGCGATCTCAGATGCTGCCGGATGTGCCGGTGTACCCCATCTGCCTGGGACGGTGTCGCGACCCGGCCGGTGCCGATCGCCCACACCGGTTCGTAGGCGACGACCAGCGCGGCCACCTGCTCTGGAGTCAGACCGGCAAGTCCTGCCCCCACCTGTCGGTCAAGCACGTCGAACGTTCGGTCGGCTTCCCGCTCGTCCAGTGTCTCGCCGACACAGACAATAGGTGTGAGTCCGGCGTCGATCGCGGCCCGGCTCTTGGCGTTGACGCCCGCGTCAGTTTCGCCGTAGAGCTGGCGACGCTCGGAGTGTCCGATGATGACCTGAGTGACGCCGACGGCGTGCAGCATCCCGAGGCTGACTTCGCCGGTGAACGCGCCCTGCGGTTCCGCGCTGACGTTCTGGGCGGCCACACCGATGCGACTGTCTGCCGTGGCCTCGGCGAGCGCCGGCAGCGCCAGGAACGACGGCGCCAGCACGATCTCGACATCTGACACGGTGTCGACGAGTGGCAAGAAGCTGCGCGCGTAGTCGGCCGCTTCTCGGACGGTCTTGTGCATCTTCCAGTTGGCGGCGACAAACGGTGTGCGCATCAGTCGGTTCCCTCGCCGGCGTCGGGCAGCACGTCGAGGCCCGGGAGACGCCGGCCGCCAAGCAGTTCGAGTGATGCCCCGCCCCCGGTTGAGATGTGGGTGATCTGGTCCCCGACCCCGGCCCGGCCAACGGCGGCCACCGAGTCTCCGCCACCCACGATGGATCGGGCGCCGCTGCCGGCTACGGCGTTGGCGATGGCCATGGTCCCCGGCGCGAATGCGTCGATCTCAAACACACCCATGGGGCCGTTCCAGACGATGGTCTTGGCCGAGCCAATGATGTCGGCGTATCGCCGCGCTGTCTCCGGGCCAATGTCCACGCCGAGTCTATCGCCGATGGTCGGGTCGTCGACGGCCAGCGTGTCGTGCGGCGAGTCTGCCTCCAGACGGAGGGTAACCACGTGGTCAGACGGCAATTCGAGACGCACACCCCGCTCGGTCGCCGTCCGCTCGATGGTTCGGGTGGCGTCCATGAGGGTGTCTTCGACCAGCGAGCGTCCCACGGCGAGGCCCTGGGCCTTGAAAAACGTATAGGCCATGGCGCCACCGATCAGCAGCGTGTCCACCCGCCCCAGAAGATTCTCGATGACCTCCATCTTGCCGGAGACCTTGGCACCGCCGAGGATCGCCACGAAGGGGCGGGACGGCGATTGGAGGAGACCGCCGAGATAGCGCAGTTCCTTGGCCATCAGCAGGCCGGCCGCCGCGTCGGGCAGATGGTTGACGATACCGGCCGTCGACGCATGCGCACGATGCGCCGCGCCAAACGCGTCGTTGACGTAACAGTCCGCGGGCGCGGCGAGCGCCTTGGCGAACACCCGGTCGTTGGCCTCTTCTCCCGCGTGAAACCGGAGATTCTCGAGCAGTACCACTCCCCGCGCACCCACCTGGCCCATCGCACGGGTGACGGCGTCTCCGATGCAGTCTTCTGCGAACACCACGCGGCGTTCGAGCAACTCGGCCAGTCGGTCCGCCACCGGACGCAGGCTGAGCTCCGGGTTGACGGCGCCGTTCGGACGACCGAGGTGCGAACCAAGGACCAGCGTGGCGCCCCGGTCCAGCGCGTAGGTCAAGGTGGGGAGCGCCGCGCGGATCCGCGTGTCGTCCCCGACCACGCCCCCGCGGATCGGCACGTTGAAATCGACGCGAACGAACAGTCGCCGACCCTTGAGATCCAGCTCGTGGATAGTCTTCTTGGTCACAGTCGAGGCGTCAAAAAACTTCCTCGGACGTTCTTCGCATCGGGCTAGAGCCCTTTGTCGGCGAGGAACTTGACCAAATCGACACAGCGAGAGGAGTAGCCCCACTCGTTGTCGTACCAGGACAGGATTTTCACGAAGTCGCCGTCCATCACACTCGTGTAGGCCGCGTCGACGATCGACGAGTGGGAATTGCCCTTGAAGTCGATGGAGACCAGCGGGTCGGTGGATACATGCAGGATGCCCTTCAACGCGCCGTTGGCGGCGGCGCTGAACGCTGCGTTGACGGCGTCGCCGGTGGTCGCGGTATTCACCTGGGCGACGAGGTCGACCACCGATACGTTCGGGGTCGGGACCCGGATCGAGATGCCGTCCAATTTGCCCTTCAGCTCGGGCAACACTTCGCCGACCGCGACGGCCGCACCGGTCGTGGTCGGGATCATGGAGAGACCCGCCGACCGGGCCCGCCTGAGATCCGGGTGTGGCAGGTCGAGTAGCTTCTGGTCGTTGGTGTAGGAGTGCACCGTGGTCATCCAGCCACGCCTGAGACCAAACTCCTGGTTGAGCACCTTGGCCACCGGGGCCAGGCAGTTCGTGGTGCAGGAGGCGTTCGAGATGATCTTGTGCCGGGCGGGGTCGTACTTCTCGTCGTTGACGCCGAGTACGACCGTCAAGTCCGGCTGCTTGGCCGGGGCGGTGATGATGACCCGCTTGGCGCCGGCCGCGAGATGCTTGGCCGCGTCGTCCCGCTTCGTGAAGATACCGGTCGACTCCAACACCACATCGACCTGCAAGTCGCCCCACGGGAGGTTGGCTGGATCGCGCTCGGATGTCACGCCAAAGCGGTGATCGCCCATTCGAATACCGTCGCCATCGACGGTGACCTCGTCGCTCAGGTTACCGAGCACCGAGTCGTATTTGAGGAGGTGGGCCAGAGTACCCGTATCGGTGATGTCGTTGACCGCGACGATCTCGATCTGGTTCTCGCCTCGCGCCGCCCGCATGATGTTCCGGCCGATACGGCCGAATCCGTTGATCCCTACTCGAGTTGCCACGCGTCTTCCTCCGGTTGTTGGTCCGTCCAAGGGCGGGGTGTCGTGGCGTGCGGCCTTCGTCGCATCGGGCATGAGGGAACCGCCACGCGGCCGGCCCAGTCAAGCGAGAGCCACCTTGGCGAGCCACGAGCCCGTCAACAAACGTTCTATTCTATTGAGGCTGGCTGGTCGCGGTCAAACCCGTGCGTACCGTATACTCGGACGACCGTCCATTGATGTATTTTCTCTACAGTCTGGCCATCATCGGCTACGCCGTGGCGCTCGCTCCGCGACTGCTGTATCAGGCGGCGCGTCACGGGAAGTATGTGGGCACGCTGTCGGAACGATGGGGTCGGCTGCCGATCACGCTCAACCCGGACCGTGCGCCGTCCATCTGGATTCATGCTGTGTCGGTCGGGGAGGTGCTGGCCACGCGAGCACTGATTCCGGCACTCAGGGAACGATATCCCGAACATCGCCTCCTGTTGTCGACCACGACGCAGACCGGGCGTGCGGTCGCCGCGTCGGTCGAGACGCTCGACGGCGTGTTCTACTTTCCGGTCGATCTGGCCCCCGTGGTGAGGAGAGTGCTCGAGCAGGTGCGCCCGGCCCTGCTCGTGATGGTCGATACGGAACTCTGGCCGAACCTGCTCGCCCAGTGCGCGCGACGCGGTGTCCGTACGTTGCTGGTCAACGGACGCGTCTCGAACCGGTCGTACCCGCGATATCGGCTCGTCCGACCGCTCTTCCGACGAGTGTTGGCGAACCTGTCGCTGTGTTGTGCGCAGAGCGAGGAGTCGGGCCGACGGCTGGTCGAACTCGGCGTCCCGGAGGACCGGGTCATGGTCACCGGGAACCTGAAGTTCGACACGCTGCCGGTGCCGGCAACCGGGGCGCCCTGGATGCGGCAGAGTGTGATGCGCGTCTTCCGAATCACGGTCGGTCGCACCGTCATCGTGGCCGCGAGCACGCATCCCGGGGAGGAGTTGGCGGTGCTGGATGCCTTCGCGTGTCTCCGGCAACGAGATGTGGACGCGCTGCTGGTGCTGGCGCCCCGACACCCGGAGCGGTCCTCCGAGGTTGTCGCACTGGCGAGACGCCGGGGGTTGGATACGGTGACGCGGAGCACCCTTTCGGTGGATCGGGAGCCCTGGGCGGCGGTGGTGGTACTCGATACCATTGGCGAGCTGGCGACCCTGATGCAAATCGCGACCGTCGTGTTTCTCGGCGGTAGCCTGGTGCCCACAGGCGGGCACAACCTCCTCGAGCCCGCGGTCTGGGGGAAGCCGGTGGTGTTCGGTCCGCACATGCAGAACTTCGCCGAGATTGCGGAGTTGTTCTTGATGAATCGAGCCGCCAGGCAGATCGACTCTGCCGACGCCCTCGAACCGGTGCTCGCCGAACTGCTGGGAGACCCGGTGCAGCGTGCCGCTTTGGGAGCGGCGGCTCGCGCCCTCGTGGACGCGAACCGCGGTGCCACGGAACGAACCTTGGAAGCCGTCGCCTCCCTCTTGCCCCTTACGGGCGGTGTCGATGCCGGGGCCGTACGGCCGTTCGGGACTCGATAATGCGTCGCACGCTCAGCCGCCTGTATGGCGCTGCGGCCTGGCGACGGCGGCGCTGGTATGCGTGCCGCCCCGAGGCGCGTCGACGGTTACATCGGCCCGTGATCAGTGTGGGTGGGCTGCGCGTGGGTGGCAGCGGGAAGACACCGTTGACGGCACACCTGGCTCGGCTCCTGCTGGCCATGGGCGAGCGACCCGCGGTATTGAGCCGCGGCTATGGGCGCGACGATGCGGTCGACGGGGTGGTGGTCGTACGGGAGGCCGGTCGCATCGTTGGTCGGTTGACTACCGCCGGCGACGAACCGTGGATGCTGGCTCGGTCACTCGACGGCGTTTCCGTCGTCGTCTCTCCCGATCGGTATCTCGCCGGTCGCCTGGCGGAGGTGCACTTGGGCGCCACGGTCCATTTGCTGGACGACGGGTTTCAGCATTTGCCGCTCGCTCGGGGCACCGACCTGTTGGTCGTTTCGCCGAGTGATCTCGAGGCGGCCGTGCTACCGGCCGGACCACTGCGGGAGCGGTTGTCGACGGCCCGATGCGCGGATGCCGTGGTGGTCGTGGGGGCCACTGAGGAGCAGCGGGGCGCGGTCGCCGACCGGCTGGAGGTGTCACGTTGTTTCGGCGCGCGGCGGCGGCTGGGCGCCGCCCTGGTCCGGGCCCCGCGGGTCAAACCGGGCGAGGTCGCACCCGGGACGCCGGTGTTCGCCGTGGCCGGGATCGCTCGGCCCCAACGGTTCTTCGACGATCTCCGCGATGCGGGCTTCGTGCTGCGCGGCACACGGGCCTTTCGTGATCATCATCCGTATTCGTCCCGCGACTGCGCACGGCTGCAGGAGGCGGCCCGGTCAGTTGGTGCTGAGGTGATTCTGACGACCGAGAAAGACGGGGTGCGGCTGGAGTCACTGCTCCCGCTGGTGCTCCCGGTCGCCACCGTCGCGCTGGCGCTCGAGGTGGAGCCGGCCGACACGTTTCGAGCATTTCTCGCCGAACGGCTCGCGGCCGAGCGGAGCGCCGCCGCATGAGTGAGCCCCACGACACGCAGTCGATCGTGCGCCGTCGTCACCCGATCCGGCATCGGTTCGAGTATCTGGCCGTACTGACGGTCCGGACAGTGGCTCGTGTATTGCCGCGGTCATGGGTCATGTATCTCGCGGACGGGGCAAGCCGGCTGTTCCATCGGCTGGACCGACGGAGGCGCACCATCGCGTTGGCCAACGTGCGAGCCGCGTTCCCCTCGCGCTCGGACGAGGCGTGCCGATCGATCGTCCGGGGTGCGTTCACGCACCTCGGACGACACGTGTTCGACCTCCTCCGGTTCGACGCGATGAGCGTCGAACAGATGCTCGAGCGGATCGAGTTCGAGGGGGAGGATCGCATGCAGCGGGCCGTTGACGCCCGGCGCGGTGTGATCTATTTCTGCGGTCACTTCGGGTTCTGGGAAATGCAGATCATGGTGCACGCCGTCCGTCACGAACCGATCCTGATGGTGGCGCGCACCCTCGACAACCCGCATCTCGAAGTGATGATCCAACGGCTCCGCACACGCGTGGGCACGCGCGTCATCGGGCGCCAGGGCGCCGTACGACGTCTGTTGCGCGGGCTCCGCCAGGGCGAATCGGTCGGCATGCTGATCGACCAACATCTGCAGGATAGAAGCGCGGTGACGATCAATTTTTTCAACCGTCCGGCCTCCACGACGTCGGCGATCGCCAAACTGGCGCTGCGCACCGGGGCGCCCATCATGCCGGTGTTCGCGTTGCCGCTGCCGGGGGGGCGTTACCGGTTGGTGTACGAGACCCCGATCGTGGCGCCGGACCTGGACGACCCCGATGCGGTCCGCGTGCTGACCCAGCGGTGCACGGATGTACTGGAACAGTATGTGCGTCGATATCCCGAATTGTGGCTCTGGATGCATCGACGGTGGCGGGTGGACGCCGATACGAGCACGGTGGACGCCCCATCGGCGGACCCGCGTCTGCAAACCTCCGAGGGGAAGCGCTGAGTCCCATGCGCGTCCTCGTCCGAACGCCGAACTGGCTCGGCGACATCGTGATGGCGCTGCCGGTGTTCGCGGCGTTGCGGGCTCACTTCGCCGAGGCCGAGTTTGCCCTGGCCGGGCCGCGGGCGTTCAGCCCGCTTCTGGCGGCCGTGGCCGGCGTAGACCAGGTCGTGTCAATGCGCCGAGACCTTCGCGGCGGACGCGCACGCCGCGCCGACGTGGCGCAGCTTCGCGAGGGCCGGTTCGATCTGGCCGTGCTGCTTCCGAATTCGTTCGGCGCCGCCTGGGTCGCCAGACGGGCCGGCATCCCGGAACGGTGGGGGTTCGCCGGACGCTGGCGTGGCCGGCTGCTGACCCGCGCGGTCGCCCGGCCGACATCTCGGATCCACCAGGTTGACGAGTATCTGGCGCTTGTTCGCGGCCTCGACATCGACCCCGTCGGGTCCGAGCCCCAGCTTCAGTCTCCTCCCGAGATGTTGGCGTCGGCTCGGCGTCTGCTCGACGCGACCGGTGTGGCCGCCGACCGACCGCTGGTCGGGATGGCCCCGGGCGCCGCCTATGGGTACGCCAAACGGTGGCGTCCGGAGCGCTATGCGGGGGTCGCGGCACGACTGGCGGAGCAGTCCGGGGCCGTCGTCGTGCTGGTCGGGAGCGGACACGACCGCGATGCGGGCTATGCGATAGAATCCTCGCTCGCGTCGCCGGGGACGAGCAGAGGAGGCGCGTCGGTCGTGAACCTGATCGGTCGCACCGATCTGGCTCAGCTCATCGGTCTCCTCGCGTCCTGCCAGGCGTTCGTCTCCAGTGACTCGGGCCCCATGCATCTGGCGGCGGCGCTGAGGGTGCCCGTCACGGCGGTCTTTGGTCCGACCGATGAGGGGTTGACTGCGCCCGTGGGGCACCACGAGGTGCTGACCCACGATGTCTGGTGCCGGCCGTGTTTCTTCCGAGACTGCCCTATCGACCACCGCTGCATGACTCGTATTTCCGAAGACCGAGTGTTTGAGGCGGTGGCGAGACAAATGTCACCCTCGTTGACTTCGAGCCAGGACGCTGACGCATGAGACCGGCCGTGTTCCTGGATCGTGACGGGACCATCAACGAGGATGTCGGTCATCTGGACCGGCGTGAGCGACTCACGCTGTTTCCCTTTGCCATCGACGCTGTCCGGTTGCTGAATCAGGCCGGTTTCCCGGTCGTGGTGGTGACGAACCAGGGCGGGGTGGCCGCCGGTTTCGTGGACGAGCGGTTCGTCGTCGAACTGCACGAGTGGCTCCAGCGGCGATTCGAGGCCGGGGGGGCCGTGATCGAGCGAATCTACTACTGCCCTCACGACCCGCACGCTGCCCGTGGCGCCTACCGTCAGACTTGTGACTGCCGGAAGCCGGCGGCTGGGATGCTGCGGCAGGCCGCGGCTGACCTGGATCTCGACCTGGCCCGGTCCTACATGGTCGGTGACAAGTGGAGCGACATGGCGACGGCGGCTGAGATCGGCGCGACCGGTATCCTCGTTCGTACCGGATACGGGGTCACGCAGGCGGCTCGACCCGACCCGCCCGCGGACGCGATCGTCGTGGACGATCTCATGGCCGCCACCGTGCGGATTCTGCAACATCCAATCTCTGAAGGTACCCAATGATTCCCGCGTCCGTGCACCCCGCGCCTGGCGATCACAAGTTGCTGGTTCGGCTGACCCGCCTGATCGAATCGTTCGGTCGCCCCCGCATCGCCGTGGTCGGGGATCTCATCGCAGACGAGTTCATCTACGGAGGGATCGATCGGGTGTCGCGAGAAGCGCCGGTGCTCATTCTCAAATATGACTCGACCGAGGTGACACCTGGTGGCGCGGGGAACGCCGCCCACAACGTCGCGGCGCTTGGGGGTGTGGCGTGCCTTGTCGGTCTGCTCGGGGCCGATGAGACCGGGCGGCGGCTGGCTCGGCGCTTCCCACGGCAGGTGGTCAGGACCGGACTGGTCAGGCCGGCCGGCTATCACACGCCCACCAAGACCCGCATTCTGGCCGGTGGCGTCCATTCGGCGCGCCAGCAGGTCGTCCGGATTGACCGCGATAGCCGGCCTGTCACCCGCGAAATCCGGGCGCAGGTCACTGAGGCGGCGGTGGCGGCCGTGGCTGGCTGCGATGCGGTCATCGTGTCGGACTATGGCGCGGGTCTGGTCACGCCATCTCTGGTGGCCGCAGTGAAGCGTCGACTCCCGCGGCGGGGACGGCGTCCGGCCGCACCGATCCTCATCGACTCCCGATACGCGCTGCTGAAATACCGCCGGTTGACGATCGCCGCGCCGAACGAATCAGAGGTGGAGCAGACGCTCGGCGTCACCGTGGGAGACGATACCCACGCGCTGGAGCGGGCGGGGCGCGAGCTCCTGAAGCGCACTCAGATGCGGGCCATGCTGGTGACGCGGGGCAGTCGCGGGATGGCGCTGTTCGAGCCGGGCCGGCCGACTCAGCACATCTCCATCTACGGGACGGATGAGGTGGCCGACGTGACCGGCGCCGGCGATACGGTGATTGCGACAATGGCAATGGCGCTCAGCGTGGGCGCCTCGGCCTTCGAGGCGGCACTGCTGGCCAACTACGCCGGTGGCCTCGTGGTGATGAAACGGGGCACGGCGACGCTGAGTGCCGACGAGTTGCAGCAGGCCGTCGCGACGGATCTTGCATCGGGACAAGGCGCGTGATGGCGATGACGACGCCCGGTGCATCGGTCGTGTCGGAGGCGGAACTCATTGCCCGCGTGCGGGCCGACCGGGCGGTCGGTCTCACCTGCGCGTTTGCGAACGGTTGTTTCGACGTCCTGCACGTCGGGCATGTGCGGTATCTGACCGGCGCGGCGGCCCAAGCCGACCGGCTCATTGTGGCGATCAATGACGACGCGTCAGTCGCCGCGCTCAAAGGAGCGGGACGCCCCGTGCAGGCCGCCGCCGACCGCGCGGATCTCATCGCCGCATTCCGGGTCGTGGACTATGTCGTGGTGTTTCCCGACCTGACGGTCGAGCGACTGCTGACGACGCTGCGCCCCGAGGTGCATTGCAAAGGGTGCGACTACACGGTGGAGACGGTGCCGGAACGCGGTGTTGTGCTCGCCTATGGCGGGCGGACCGTCATCATCGGCGACGAGAAGGACCACTCGACCCACGACGTCATTGCCCGTATTCGTGAGCAGCCCGGCTAGTCGACGATGCGCGCGATTCTCATCGTTCGGCTTGGCGCGCTTGGCGACATCATCCACGCGCTGCCGATGGCAGCGGCCCTGCGGGCCCGGTTCCCGGAGGCCCGGATGGACTGGGTCGTTGACGAGCGATACCGGGACGTGCTCGACCTGGTCCCGATTCTCGACCGCCGCATCGTCCTGCGCACCACGTCTGCCGCCCTGGTCGCGCGTCTGACCGCATTACGTCGTGTCCTGGCCCGCGAGCGATACGACGTGGCAATCGATGCCCAGGGGCTCCTGAAGTCGTCCGTGGTCGCGAGGCTCAGCGGTGCCACTCGGGTGCTCGGTTTCAGTTCCGCGCAGCTACGCGAGCGGTGGGCCGGTGTCTTTTACACCGAGCGCCACCAGCCGGCGGATCCGGCCGCGCACGTCATTCACAAGAATCTGTCCCTCGCCGGCGCGCTCGGGTCGGACGTGTCGCGAATCAGTTTCCCCTTGGACGCGCCGCTTCCAGAATCGGTCGAGACCGTGTCCGCCGAGGCATCGAACACCGGGTTCGTGGTGCTGAATCCCGGCGCTGGCTGGCCCAACAAGCGGTGGCCGCCGCAACGTTTCTCGGCGGTGGCTCGTTGGCTGCGCGACACCCTCGGACTACACGCGGTGGTCGCCTGGGGACCCGGCGACGAGGCACTGGCACGAGCCGTCGTCGATGGCGCGGGCGGCGCCGCCGAACTGAGCCCGCCCACGACCATCCCGACCCTGGCCAGCATGCTGCGGCAAGCCCGGCTGATGGTGGCTGGTGACACGGGCCCCGCGCATCTGGCGGCGGCCCTCGGCACGCCGGTCGTCGGCCTCTATGGCCCCACCGACCCGGATCGCAACGGGCCGTGGTCGCGGGAGGATGTCACCGTTTCGCGGTTCTCGAGGTGCCGGTGTCGTTACCGGCGGCGATGTCGCCTGGCGGGATGGTGTCTCGGGGAGGCGACCGTCGATGATGTGACGACCGCGATCAGAGAGCGACTCGGAACATGACGCCATCGAAACCGGCGGCGCCGATCGAGAGGGGTCCGGCCGCCGACCATACCCCGGTACGGGTGTCACCGTGGCTCATCCGGGTGGCTCGCGTTCGTGTCACAGCCGGGTTTGTCGTGGCGGTCGCCGCATTTTGGTTCGCTCGCCCGTCCTGGGTGTCGCTGGGGGTAGGTGGCGTCGTCGGCCTCGCGGGAGAGACGGTTCGATGCTGGGCCTCAGGGCATCTCGAGAAAGGGCTCGAGGTGACCAACTCCGGCCCCTATCGTTTTTCGCGACATCCGCTCTATGTCGGGTCCTCGTTGCTAGGTCTCGGTTTTGCGGTAGCCTCGCGTCAGCCGCTGGTGGTGGCGCTCGTGGTGTTGTATCTGGGCGTGTGGCTTTCGGTCGCCGCGCGTCTGGAGGAGGCCACACTGCGGGCGAAGTTCGGGAACGCGTACGACCGATACGCCGGCGGCATCGCGACCCCGACGACACGGCGGTTCTCGTTCGACCGCGCCCGCCGTAATGGTGAGCCGCAGGCCGTGCTGGGGGTGGTGGCGGCGTTGGCGCTGCTCGCGGTGAAGATTGTGACCGGCGATTGACCTGGGTCCCGCCCGTGCACGTATAATGCAGCGTTTGGTGCGCGGGTCGTACAGGAGTTGTGAGCCGGGCGGTTAGCTCAGCCGGTAGAGCACCGGCTTTACACGCCGGGTGTCACAGGTTCGAGTCCTGTACCGCCCACCAG
>JAPYUM010000114.1 GCA_029940535.1 Vicinamibacterales bacterium | reverse complement strand
GTCGGTCGTCGGTTGGGCGTGAGCGTCGTACGAACCGTATATCGCGCGCCGCTCCGGCCGATAACGCGAAGCCATCCACCGTCCCGTCGCCGTCTCGGGTGAACGCCAGGTCGGCGCGTCTGGGGCCGGTCCACGCCGGCACGTCGATGGCGACGAACGTGTCGTCTCCGGTCGACACCAGCGCCAGCGGCGGCCATCGCTCGATCCGGAGCCGCACCGTGTCGTCCTCAACCCGAACGTGATAGGTCGCGTCGAGTTCCTCGCTGTAGAAGTCGCCAGCGAAGTCGGCGAGGTCGCCGACGACCGGTGGTGGTTCTGTCCGCGACACCTCCCGCGCCCGCCGTGGTCTCGGTTCCGGCCGTGGTCCCAGTTGGTCATCGAGATACAGGTCGGCCACCCCGTCGACCAGCGCGCGCGGGTTCGCATCTTCGCGGTTGCACAGGACGGCGATGGTGACGCCGTCGTCGGGAAACCGCATCACCTGCGCGCGGAACCCCCAGGTGCTGCCGCCGTGCCCGATGGTGCCGAGTCCGCGATACTCGCCAATCGCCAGGCCTGCGGCGTAGTCCAGCGGTTCGCCGTTCCCAAGGACGCCTCTCTCCAGCATCAGTCGCGTGAACTCCGGACCGGCCACCGCGTCGGTGGCCAGCGCCTGGCTCCATCGCAGGAGGTCACCGACGGTGGTGTACAGCTGGCCGTCGCCCGCGGTGGCGAAGCTGTAGTTGTGCACCATGCGGAACTGACCGGCATCGCCCGGTGCGTACCCGGTCGCCCGGTCGGACACGACCTGCTCGGCGTTCTCGTACAAGAAGCTTCGGGTCATGCCAAGCGGTTCGAAGATCCGCTCACGCGCGAAGGTGCCGAACGTCTGTCCGGACACTCGTTCCACGATGGTCGCGAGCAACATGTACCCAGTGTTGCTGTAGCGGTAGCGCGCGCCCGGCACCGCGTTCAACGCGCGCTGGCGTGCCATCAGCTCCACGATGTCCTGATGGCTGATTGGTGCGTAGAACTCGCGGCCGCCCAAGGCCATCAGATTCAGGTAGTCACGGATGCCGCTGGTGTGATGCAGCAGATGTCGAATCGTCATGACCGCGCCGTAGTCGGGCAGTTCCGGCAGATAGGTCCGGATGTCGTCGTTCGCCGAGAGGGCGCCGTCGAGTGCGAGCAACATGATGCTCGACGCCGTCACCTGCTTGGTCACCGAGCCGACATCGAACACCGTCTCCGGCGTGATCGCTACTCCGTGGTCCAGAGTCGCCATCCCGTAGCCGCGGCGAAAGAGGACATTGTCGCCCCGAGCGATGCCGACCGCACACCCCGGTTGGCCGGTCTGAATCTGTTCGGCGAAGAGGGCGTCGACACGCTGTGGCTCGACGCGGGGTGGAGCCGAATCGACGCAGGCCGTCGTCCACGTGGCGAAGGTGAGGGCAAGCCAGGCGGTGCGAACTCTCATGCGTGGTCCGCGAGATAGGGAATGGTCTGCGGGCCCTCCGGCAACACGCACACTTGCGCGTCTGGGCCCGAGCGCGCCAGCGCCTCCCGGGTCGCCGCGGCCACGTCGTGGATCGGCGTCAGATGAGCCGAGCGGACCTGGTCATCGGTCAGCCCATCGGTCTTCAGCAGCACCTCGGCGCGCTGTTGGATCTGCGCTTGCATCTGCACTTCCCACTGGTCGTGCCGGTTGTGGCCCGGTTCGTGGATCATCTCCAGGAGCGCATCCGCGGTATGGCGCTGC
This sequence comes from Vicinamibacterales bacterium, assembly GCA_029940535.1. Taxonomy (GTDB): domain Bacteria; phylum Acidobacteriota; class Vicinamibacteria; order Vicinamibacterales; family UBA8438; genus UBA8438. Next base: position 10,335 of record JAPYUM010000114.1, on the reverse strand, counting down.
GTCAAGATGTCTAGAAATTCGCCATGATCCGGGTAGCCATCGGCACACTCGGACGCGCACACGATGACTCCATTCGGTTTGACCACCTGGGCCGCGGCCGACATGCCCTTGATCGACTGATACAGGTTCTGGTCCAGCGGATAGCCGCTGTTGGTCGTCACCACGACATCGAACGGTCGTGTGAACCGCTGCATCGCCGTGCGCTTGACGACCGTGCGCACCGCGCGATGGACGGCAAACAGTTCGCCAGCCGCGACGTGTGTGATGTCTCGGTCGCGGTTGATCGCCACATCGATACTGAAGTCGACACCGGACCGGGCGGCGATGCGCCGCACCGCGTCGTGTATCGGGTTGCCTTCAACCACCCCCCAGCGGGCCTGCGGGTGACCGATCATCTCCGCGTCGTGCAGACGCATGATCGTCTCGAACCCGGCCAGCCCCGGGGCGACCAGCTTGGGCCCGCCGCTGAATCCGGCAAAGAAGTGGGGTTCGACAAACCCGGTCGTGATCCGGACGTCGGCTTCGACCCAATTCCGGTTCAGCCAGACCGGGATGCCGCCCTCCACCTCGCCCAGCGACACCAACTCCGACTCGTCGAACGCGTCGTGGATGACGATCCGGTTGCGGTCCACGATCTCCGCGCCGAACATCTCGATCAACTCCTCCCGGGTGGTGGCCCGGTGGGTGCCGCTGGCAACCATGATCGCGATCTGCGCCGTGGGAACGTGCGCCAGCGCCTCGAGTACGACGGGGAGCAGGGTCGCGCTCGGCATGGGCCGCGTGATGTCACACACGGAGATGGCTACGGTCTGGTCGGTCCGGACGAGGTCGCGCAGTCGCGCCGTGCCGGTCGGGTGCTCCAGTGCCTCGCGGATCGCCCCTTGCTGATCCGGCAGGCCGCCGACGAAGGTTGGCTGTATGACGGTCGTCCGATCGTCCGGGAAGTCGACCGGAAGACCGGTGCGGCCATAGGCGAGATTCACGAGCATCGGGCAGATCTTACTCCACGGTGTTGAGGGCATACGCGCGTCGGCCGAGCGGTCGTTGGGCCGCCCAGATGGCAAACGACCCGCACTCCAGCGGGGGCGCGAATTTCCACCCTGCCGACCATGTGGACAGAACCTACGATACGATAGGACCCTAAATCACTATGGGTGAACCCCTCCAGTTTGGTCGGTACACGGTGAAGGGGCTGCTTGGGCGCGGGACCATGGGCATCGTGTATTGCGCCGAAGACCCCGTTATTTCCCGTCAGGTCGCCATCAAGGTCGTCCACGTGGCTGCGGGGTCGACGGACGAAGACACGGCCGAGTTTCAACGCCGGTTCGAACGTGAGTTCCGCGCCGCGGGCACGCTGTCGCACCCTGGCATCGTGACCGTGTACGACGTCGGGCAAGAGAACGACGAAGTCTTCATGGCGATGGAGTTCGTCGAGGGCAAGAACGTCGAGGAACAGCTCGGGTCCGGTGTCGAATTCTCGACAGAGCAGGTCGCGGATCTGGCCGACCAGATCGCGTCGGCCCTCGACTATGCGCACAGTCAAGATGTCGTCCACCGGGACGTCAAGCCGGCGAATATCATGGCCGCGAGTGACGGTCGCTTCAAGCTCGCCGATTTCGGGGTCGCCAAGTTCCAGTCGGGCACGCTGACCAAGGGCGGGGCCCTAATCGGAACCCCGTCGTTCATGTCGCCCGAGCAGGCACTGGGAAAGACGGTGACAGGCGCGTCCGACCAGTTTTCGTTGGGCGTCGTCGTCTACCGGTTGTTGACCGGTCAGCGGCCATTCACCGGCGAAAGCATGACCGCCGTCATGTACCAAATATCGCAGGTCGACCCCCCAAGTCCGTCGGTCCTGGACCCGCGCCTCCCCGCCGGGGTGAGTCGCGTGGTGATGCGCGCCCTCTCGAAGAATCCTGGCGAACGGTTTTCCAGCTGCCAGGATTTCGCGAGCGCGTTGAAGGCGGCCGTTGCGGGTGGCGAGGACCTGGATCTGAATTCGTCCCTGGACGAGACCACGTTGGCCACGGGTCTGCGACAGCCGGAGGTCGTTGCGCGACCAAGACGGTCGGGCGCCATCGCCATCGGCATCACCGCTGGACTCGTGCTCGCCATCGCGTCCACGTGGATGGCGTGGACGTCGGGCGTATTTGGTCCGTCGCTGATCGAGGCGGCGATGGCGGTCGATTCGAATCCGCCGGGCCAGGCGTTGGCGGTCTGGCTCAACGACAGACCGATCGGTTTGACGACACCCGGAGACGTTCCACTCGCGGGAGAAGAGGGGCAGGTTGTGCGTCTCGACCTGCGTCGGGAGGATGCGGTGGTCGCCTCGACCACCATCACCCTGGGGGCGGACCTGTCCGGCTCCTGGGTACCGGACGTCGCGGTGCCCGTCGTGCCGGTTCGGTACGAAGTCAGGAGCGAACCGCCCGGGGCTCGTGTGCTTCAGGACGGTCTGGAAATCGCGCCGTCCACCCCTTTTGACGTCGACCTGCTCCCGGGTCAGTCTTATGAGATAACCGTGGAGCTCGAAGGATTCGAGCCTTCTGAGACGAGGTTGGTCGACCCCGCCGTCGATGACGAGACGTTGCTCCTTTTTCCGTTGGATCGGATCGTTCGGCAGGCCCGTCTGCGCGGGACGACCGCCGTCCCGGTCATCGTGGTGGCCCAGCCGACAGGCAGAGGAAACCCCCGCCGGGCCCGCGCCTCGACGAGCCCAAGTTTGAACCTGCCCGCGGGAAGTTATACGGTCACGATCACTGCACCAGAGATCTACTGGTCGCACGAGTATGCCGTCTCGCTGGTAGAAGGCGAGGTGTCCACGCTGCCTGCTCTGCCTCGTACCGCAGAGGTGACGGTGTTCGACCGCCCGGGGAACGCGACGGTTCAAATCGACGATTTCGAGGCGATCCCGACCGGGGGGGCCACGGTGAAGGTCGCGATTGGTCCACATCGCTTTCTGTTCGAGTGGCCGTCGGGTAAACAGCACACGGAATCGATACAGATTACAGAAGACAGGCGGGTGGGGGCTCGCGAGCCCTGAGCGCCGCTGGGCGAAGAATCGTGAACGTCGTCATCCAGCCGGACCGGGTCGTCCAGACCGCACTCGTCGTCTCGTTGCTCTGTCTCGGCGCCACCGGCCCCGTCAACGCTCAGGATCCGCTCGAACTCATGGATCAGGCAGTCCAGAGTGAGCGTCGAGGTGACATGGAGGCGGCGCTTGGCTTCTACGACCAGGTCGTGAGCCAGTTTCCAGACGATGAGCAAGCGCCGGTCGCGCTGCTTCGAGTTGCGGAAGAGCGTTTGGCGACAGGGGCGGTCGAGCTGGCGGTCGAGGCCGTGACGCGCCTCCGTGAGGACTACGGCGATGCTCCCAGCGCGGCCGGCGCCTACGTATTGGACGGCGTCATGCAGCTCGCGGCGGCCACTGGGCCGGACGACCTTCGTGAAGCCTGGAATACGTTCGGCAACGCGGTGGCACGTTTCGAGCGGAGTCGATATCCCGAGGCGAGATGGCGGCGGGAGGCCCGGATGCGGCGTGGCCACGTCGCCGTGCTCTTGGGCGACCTGGACCTCGCCGCGGCGGAGTTTCTCGCAATCATCGAGGACGAGCCGCTCGGCGACCAGACCGCCGAGGCCCAGTTCGAACTCGCGACCATCCTCCTTTATCAAGGCCGGTGGAACGAAGCCGCTGAGATCTTGCAGCGGGTCGTTGATCGCGCCTCGGTGGAGACAGCCTCGGACGCCCTGACGGGTACCTCCAGAGCCGCTCGCCGACGTCTGAGTCTTCTCCACCGCATGGTGTTGCGTCCCGCCGTGGGGATGACTCCCTGGACGCAGGTGCGGCGGCTTCAGTTGCCCACGGAAGCCCGCGAGCCGATCGGCGTGGCCGCGTCCAGCGACGGCCGATTGCTGGTTGCCGACGACAGGGCTGACCTGGCGCTGCTGTTCAGCGCGAGCGGCGAACTGGTGGGCCGGAGCGCCGAGCAAGACCTGCGTTTGCCTTGGTGGGGCATCGACGGCGAGCCGTATGTTCTCAGCCGTCGGGCGGTTGTGCGACCGTTCGGCCCCGCCTCTGGGCCAGGTTCGGCAAACGCTGCCGGCTCCGTGACGTTCGCTGTGACGGATGGCGGGGGCGTCGACCGGCTCGACGACCTCCGGGCGGGGGCTCGTAGCTCTCTTGGTGAGTGGGTCATCCTCGACCGCGACCGTCGTCAGGTCGTGCGATTCGACCGCGACGGGCGTTATCGGGCCACGGTTGTCGATCGCATTCGTGACCAGAGCATTGTCGATCTTGACGTCGACGCCCGAGGGCGACTCTGGCTTCTCGATGGCGAACAGAATCATGTGCTGCGTTTCGGGTTCGATGGGACGGCGGAGGGAGTACGGGTCTCTCATGACTGGCGACGATCCGAAGCGCTGGCAGTGGACTCGCTTGGCAACGTCTATGTGCTCGACCGGGAGGCCAAGACGGTCGATGTGTTCGGTCCAGATGGGGCCGCGATACATAGCGTCGGCCCCGTGCTTAGCGATGGCACGGAGTTACGCCGCCCGCGTGACCTGGCCGTCGACGGGTCCGGACGTCTGTACATCGTCGACGGCGACCCGGCGGCGGTCTTGATTCTCGAGTAATCAGTTGACCATGCGAACCGTAGCAAACAGGTGGGTGACGGTCCTGTGGCTGAGCGGTACCCTCGTGGCGAGCGCTCAGGGGCAAATCGGCCTCCAGTCGCCGCGAGCGGTGCTGGACGAAGCGGCGCGGCTCGACGAGAACCTTCAACCGGACGAGGCCATCGAGGTCCTTCGTCCACTCATTGACACTCTTCGAGCGACCTTCGACGCCGGCGAATTGTCCGCCGAACAGCGCCAGGTCTTCGTGGACAGTCTGGCTCTGAGAGTGAAGGCTGACGTTGAAGATGCGAGCCGCGGCCCTGATCTGGCCATGGTCTTCCGGTTGGAGACGGGGTTCAATTGCGAGCTGTTTGTGACCCTGACTTTGATCGCGCGATGCCAGGAAGTGCGAGCCGAGCTCGTCGGCATGCTCGCGCTGCAGATCAGCCCAGTGGGTGGTCAGCAGATCAGCCCCGTGGATGCCATGGTCCAGGTCGACGGCCGGGTTATCGACTGGGATGGCGGACCCATCGAGATTCTGGCGGGTTTGCGCCTCATATCGGTCGGTGGTCTGGGCTGGCAGCAGCAGAGCGCGTCGGTTGAGGTCACGCCAGGGCCGGACGTTCCCACGCCGCATGTGGTGGACCTTCTTCGAGTGAGTTCCGTGCTGAGCATCATCACCCGTCCATCCGGTGTGACGGTGGTTGTCGACGGCGTGGAGCGTGGCACTACGCAGGGTGCTGCCGACGGGGACTCGTCGGCGCTCACGGTGCTCGGTCTTGGCGCGGACGAGGCCCGTGTCACGCTGACCTTGGAAGGATACCGAACGGTGAGTGGCCCGGTAACGTTCAACGGGTTTGGAGACTATTCTCTCAACCGCGTGCTCGAACGGGCCGAAGGCGCGGTCGTCTTCGACGGGGTCCCGGAGGGGGCCACGGTGGAGATCGTCCGGAGCGGCGCGCCCGCGTCGCCCCTGGTCGCCGAGGGCTCAGGTCCTGTAACGCTGCCGGTCGGTGACTACGACGTGGTGGTGTCACATCCAGTTGCCGGCTACTTCGCGGAGGTGGTCACGGTTGTTGACCGTGGGGAGCACCGGGTGTCGGTACGCCTCCTGCCCACCGTAGCCATGTTGGGCGTCCTCGGGGGTGATGACGTCGGCCGGGATGGCCTCATGCGGTCGCTGGAGGACGTCTTCGATCGGCTCGATGGCTGGATGCTACAGGACCGGACGGCGGAGGGTGAGGCCATCGTCGCAGAGGCCGAGGCCTCCATCGACCGACTCCGTCGGCAGGTGAATCCGTTCGCGGCCCAAGCCGACCAAATTGACTGGAGCGCCCTTCAAGCTGCGGCCGACGACATGGCGCCGAGTTCGGTGTATCTGTTGGGGGTTCTGGACGATGATTTGGCGGCTCAGTTTGCCAACCTGTGGATCTGGCGGTCGGCTCCGGGTCCGGCCATGGCGTCCCGCCTGCGCGTGTCGCTCGCCGACGACGGTCTCGACACACCGGAGACGGTCATCGGCCGAGCGTTTGACGACGTGTCCGTGGAGCGGCCTTGGCTGGGCGCCCTGCTCATCGAGACGGACGCCGAGCCCGGTCCGTTCGTCGCGACTGTCACCGATGGTGGACCCGCGCAGGCAGCCGGCATTTTGCCTGGGGATATCATCGTGTCGGTCAACGATCTGCCGGTGAGTTCGGTCGTAGAGGTGACGGCGCGGCTCCTGTCATCGCCGTCGCCTCTGACGGTTACCGTCCGGCGCGCCGGGACGCCCGTGGTAGCTGAGCTCGCAGCGGGTTCGGGGCCCCTGGTCGTGCCCCGTCTGGACCCCAAGATCGCATATTCTGTGATTTCCGCCCGACTGGCCGCATCCATGGACCGACCCTCGTCTGGACAGCCGTCATGGGTCTGGGAGTTCAACGAAGCCGCCGCATTGATGGAGGTCGGCGATTGGGACCGGGCGCTAGCAACCCTTCGCCGAATCGAGCCGGAGACCCCAGCCGGCGCCGGGGTGGCAGCCGGCGCGGTTCGGTATCGGCTTGGTCTGGCCTACATGATGGCTGGACCACGGTATCGGGACCAGGCGCGACAGAGCTTTCAGCAGGCCGCCGACGATGTTGATGCGCGCTTGTTTCACAATGACGGCCCCTGGGTGGCGCCGCGTGCCCGCGCTCGTCTGGCCGAGCTCAACCGGAGCACTCCGTGACAACCGTGACAGCCCAACGGTGGGTGACATCGCCGATGCCCGTCAAGTCGGCGGGATTCTACGTGTGGGCTAGGATGGCCAAGATCTGTGGCGCGGCCTCCTCGGCACGCGTTTGAATCTCTGCCTCGGTAAGCGTACTCAACGGATGCGTAATGACGACCGTCTTCAGACTGTTCGCCCCCAGCGCTGAGCACTGAACCTCCGCCTCTCGGATGAAGGCCGCCGTGATGATGGCCGCGGTCGCCACCCCTCGTTGTTCCAGCCCGACTGTGTCGTGCAGAACGCACGACGTGCAGGACCCTCAATCGCCGATGGCGGTTACCACCGCGTCGTTTTCGGCCGCGATGCGGTCGAGCAACTCAGCCGGCGCCGCGCGAGAGAAGCTGTCTTTCGTGTAGACAGTGACGGCGGACGGTGCGGCCTCGACTTCCAGCAATGCCCGGACGCGTCGCAGCACCTTCGAGGCATTCCATTTCGAGTTGTCCAGAATGCCCAGCCGGACGCCCTGTAACGTTTGGAGGCGGGGCGCGAGCGTCACCGCCGCCGCGGTCACGGTACCGCGTGGGTCGAACACGATCTGGCCGGACGGAAGCGTGGCGTGGGTCGTCATGATGTGATTCCTTCCGGACGCGATGCGTCAGGTCCGAGGTTCATAACTCACAGGTGCCGTCGGTGCAACGGGCATCGTGTTCCGGGGATCGCCCGTCGACGGCGCGTAGCACCGGCGACGTCATATGTCCCCAGCCAGGGAGGAACGCCGAGAAGCGGCCGGCTTCACCGCCGGCGACGAACAGATGGATGTCGTCCGGCGATGGCACAATGGGAATGCGCGCACCCGGTTCACGTCGATACCATCGCGGCAGGTTTCGGTTGTAGATCTTGCCGTAACGGCCTTGAAAGCTGATGTCATCGAAGGTGTTGGTGGTGTGCGACCACAAATAGCGTCGGACGTCGCTGCGAGTCCAGCCGGCGCCGGCGATGGTGACGGCATGCTCCGGTCCGATGACGACGGCACAGGACCCACTGCTGACGGCGTTGTTGTGTGCAATGGTGCTCATGGCCGAGACGAGGCTGTCGAGCACGCCTTGCGGGTCGTTGGCCACGTGGTTCGTCACGCTGTGCGGACCCTCGGTGGCGATGCAGAACACCGTGCTGTCGTCCGGCCGATAGCCCTGTTCCACGTGGTACGGTGCCCACGGGCTGGCTTCCTCGTGCTCGGCGATACAGAAGGTGTACTTACCGGGATGACCCAGGGTGCTCTTGTCGAGGTCGCCGGGCCATCCACCACCGACATTGAGCATGATGAGCCGGAGGGCGCGGCCGATGGTGGCGTTGGCCCGGTTGCCGGAGCCGAACACGTTGGCGCCGGCGTTCATGCCGATCTCGTGGCGAATCGGCCCGTTCACGACCAGAAGCGGCGCCGCCATGTGGGTGGTGGCCTGAATGCCGTTGAGGTTGAAGTGCGAGCCGCACAGCGCGAGAATCGCGGCGCGTACCACCGGTGCGTAGGCCGGCTTGCACCCCGCCAGCACCAGATTGACCGCGAGGACCTCGCGGGTCAGGTTGCCCCACCGCGGCGGCACTCGGGCTTCCAGGTGGTTCGGGTCCCCGCCCAACTCGGCGACCATCGCCGCGACCGTCTCCGGGGTTGGCGGCACCACCGGCAATCCGTCGGTCCATCCCTGATCGAAGTACCACTCGACCAGATCGATCTGATCGACGGCGCCGATCGTCGATGAAGTCGCTGGTTGGGACGTGCGCGGCAGATCTTGGAGTGTGCCCATGCTCAGAAGCCACTATAGTGCAGACTTGGCCCGGCGACATTATGCCGGACGCGGGACGAGTGGCTTTGAGGCTGAGACAGGGAGACGGCTGATGAGGAAGAGGACATCGAGACGTGCGGTGACGGCGATGGCGTGGCTGCTTGGCACCGCCCTGTTTGTCGCGCCCGCCGCGGCGCAGCGCGGCGCTGCCGACGGCCAGTGGGCGAGCTACGGTGGCGACGACGGCAGTACCAAGTATGCGCCGCTTGACCAGATTGACGCCGACAACGTCGACCAGCTCGAGGTGGCCTGGCAGTGGGCGTCCGCGGACAACTCCATCCTCGCCCAGAACCGCGAGATCCGCGCGCAGGGGTTCAAAGGCACGCCGGTGATGGTCGACGGTGTGCTCTACGTGCGGACGTCGCTCAGCATCGTGGCCGCGATCGATGCCGCGACAGGTGAGCAGCTCTGGGTGCGCGACGTCGGGAGCTATGAGGCCGGACGTCCCACCAATCTGGGGTTCAACACCCGGGGCGTCGCGCACTGGTCAGACGGGGTCGAGGCCAGAATCTTTCTGGCGAGCGGCGATTCGCACCTCTGGTCCTTCGATGCCGCGACCGGGCAACCGATCGGTCGATTTGGCGCCGACGGCAAGATCGACCTGACACAGGGGCTTCGGCGCGAGGCGCCGCGTGGCGCCTACCAGGTGATGTCGCCGCCGATGGTGGTGGGCGATGTGGTCATCGTCGGATCGTCGATCGCCGACGGTCCTCAGAACATGACCGCGCCCCCCGGGGACATCCGCGGGTTCGACACCCGCACCGGTGAGCTCCTGTGGACGTTTCATACCGTCCCGCAGCCGGGCGAGTTCGGCCACGACACCTGGGAAGACGACTCCTGGGCCTACACCGGCAACACCAACGTGTGGAGCATCATGAGCGCCGACCAGGAGCTGGGGTACGTGTATCTGCCGATCGGGACCCCCACCAACGACTGGTATGGCGGACACCGATTGGGCGACAACCTGTTCGCAGAGAGTCTGGTCTGTCTTGATGCCGCCACCGGCGAGCGGGTGTGGCACTTTCAGATGGTGCACCACGGACTCTGGGACTACGATCTGCCGGCGGCGCCGACCCTGGTGGACATCACCGTTGACGGCCGCGAGATCAAGGCCGTGGCGCAGGTGAGCAAACAGGGCTTTACCTATGTGTTCGACCGAGTGACCGGCGAGCCGGTGTGGCCGATCGAGGAACGACCGGTGGCGCAGTCGGGGGTGCCGGGGGAACGGACCTCGCCGACCCAACCGTTTCCCACGAAGCCTCCCGCGTTCGAGCGGCAGGGCATCGCCGTCGACGACCTGGTCGATTTCACCCCGGAGCTGAGAGCCGAGGCGGAGGAGATCCTGTCGCAGTTCGAGTACGGCGATCTGTTCCATCCGCCGTCGGAGAAGGGCACCATTCAGATGCCGGGGTGGGGCGGCGGCGCCAACTGGTACGGCGCCGGGTTCGACCCGGATTCCGACTACCTGTATGTGCCGTCCAGCACGAATCCGATCTCCGTGCGGTTGGACACGCCGGATCCCGAACGGTCCGATTTCACCTACCGGCGTGGCCGGAGCGGACTGCGGGGCCCGCAGGGGCTGCCACTGGTGAAGCCGCCGTATGCGCGGCTGACGGCCATCGATCTCACGACCGGCGAGCATGCCTGGCAGGTGCCGCTCGGCGACGGTCCGCGCCAGCAGATCATCGACCTCGGCGCGCC
>JAPYUM010000021.1:28706-57308 GCA_029940535.1 Vicinamibacterales bacterium | reverse complement strand
CTCGACGAGGCCACGTCGAGCGTCGATACCGACACCGAACAATTGATCCAGGACGCCCTGCACGTGCTGATGGCCGATCGCACCACCATCGCCATCGCCCACCGTCTCTCCACCGTCCAGGACATGGACACCATCCTGCTGTTCCACAAGGCCCGGTTGCGTGAACAGGGTAGCCACCAGGAATTGCTAGCCCAGCGTGGCCTCTACCATACGTTGTATCAGTTGCAGTATCAGGACCAGGAGGGAGCCGCCTTGGCTACCCTCGGGGAGGCGAACGGATGATGGTCTCTGTCGATGGCGCGGAACGGCCCGCCACCACGGGGGCGTGGCAGAGACGATGACCGCACTCAGTCTGTCCGCCCTTGGCGACCGTCGGATGCCGGCTCAGCCGTGGGACGACTCGGCCTTCAGCGAGCGGATACTCGCCGAGCATCTGTCACAGGCACACGACCGCGCGAGCCGGCGCGACTCCATCATCGACCGGCAGGTCCGGTTCATCGAGTCGCGGCTGCCCCACGAGGGCGGGCAGGTGTTGGACCTGGCCTGTGGTCCCGGTCTCTACCTGCATCGGCTCGCGCGTCAGGGCCACCGGGGTCGGGGTATTGATTTTTCGCCAGCGGCCATTCGGCATGCGCGCGCGGTGGCGGACGCCGCCGGCCTGGACTGCCGTTTTGACCAGGCGGACCTGCGGCACGCCGACTTCGGCACCGGATTCGACGTCGTCCTGCTCCTGTTCGGACAGATCAACGTGTTCCCCCGTCCCACCGCTCGCGGCCTACTCGAGCGCGCGCACGCAGCCCTCGGTTCTGGCGGTACCCTCATTCTCGAACCGCAACTCTCCGACGCGGTGCGCGATACGGGAGAGGGCATGGCCACCTGGCGAACCTTGGAGACCGGACTCTTTTCCACCACGCCGCATCTGTTGTTGCACGAACCATTCTGGGACCAGTCCTCGCGCACCACCACCGAGCGCTGGCACGTGGTGGACCTCGGCTCGACGACCGTCGAGCGGCATGCCATGTCAACCTGCGCCTACGAGCCTCGGGAAATGGGAGACCTGCTGGAGGCGATCGGATTCGAGCAGATCGAGATCCACAGCGCTATAGACGCTGACGAAGACGAGCCCGCCCACGGGCTGTTCGCGGTGACCGCGTGTCGCGGCGGTGGCGCCGGTGGCGGATAGCAGGCGCCGGGGTGGGTATGCAACGGGCGTGCGGCGATTTCTCGTCAGCCTGCTTGAAGTGTCGTAGGCGGCGGGCCGGACAGTTAATCGTGGCTGGCGGACGGCAAGAAAGCGCTGGCCTCGGGGAAATCGTCACTCGCCGCAAACTTTGCGAAGCCTTCGACCATCGCGCGAATACACGCTCCGGGTGTGGGCCCTCCGTCAAACAGTCCCCGGCATGGAACCCGGAGCAACTCCGGGTGCTCTTCATTGATCCATTCCCGCGCATCCCAGAACACCTGGAGATCGTTGGAGCTTGTTTCCACGGAAGCGATTCCTCCGTCGGCGAAAGACAGCTCGAACGTATCGGTCACATTGAAATCGATGCCCAGCGCAAGCATCAGGTCGTCCTGGACGGTGATGGCACAGCTGACCGCCTCGGGTCCCGTGGCTTCACAGGGCAGCCTCTGCACGACCTGATAGTGACCACCTTCCGCCCAGCCCTGATAGAAGCCGATGGACGGGATCGAGTCCGTTGCGCCTCCGAGCATCGTAGTGAGTGCGGCCGAGTCGAACGCATAGAACCTGTCGATAAACGTCTCCGCGACGCTCAGATGGTCTGCCTCGGGCGGCTGCGACTCGACGCTAGTCAAGTCGGCACAACTCGTCGCGAGACCCACGGCGACCGCGACTCTATCGGGCTGTTCATCTGTGCACCTAGATGGGTGCAGTATGGCCCGAGGCAGACCGGGGGGCAATGCGTGCCGTAGGAGATCTCTCGTCACGCCTGCTTGAAGTGTTCGTAGCCAACCGGTATCGGTCGGTTGCCGGAGGTGGTTCGGAGCACCAGCTCCGGTGCCTTCGTCAGTTCGCCGATGCGGGTGAACGGCACGCCTCGCGTCAGTTTGCGGATGGCGGCGAAGCGGCGTCGGTGGGTGCGAGGCACGGCGACCAGCAGCTCGTAATCGTCGCCGCCGGCGAGCGCCGCCTCCAGCGGGTCGACCCCGTTGTGCTCGAACCACCGGTGGGCGCCGGGCGCAATGGGTATCGTCGACCCGTCCACGGTCGCGCCGACCCCGGAGGCGGCCGTCAGTTGTCGCAGCCCGTCGCCGAGTCCGTCACTCAGATCAACCGCGGCGCGCGCGGTGCGATTGCGGCCCAGCAGCATACCGATTCGAACTCGCGGTGCCGGTCGCCGATACCATTCAACACAGTCGGTCAGCTCGGTATCGGATGCGGGCGCTGCCGGTGGGTCACGTTGCAGGCAGGCCAGCCCGGCCGCCCCCGCGCCCAGCGCGCCGCTCACCCAGAGCTCGTCGCCCGCGCGGCCCCCCGACCGAGTCAGCACTCGGCGCCGTCGAACCGAGCCAACGGCGGTCACGCCCAGCACCAGCGGACCGGTCGACCGGGTGATGTTGCCGCCCACGAGCGCCACGCCGTGCTGCTCGGCCAGGGCCAGCATGCCCTCTACCAGGGCGTCGAGGGCGTTGGCCGTCATGGCGTCCGGGAGTACGAGCGACAGCAGCGCCACGCGCGGGGCCGCGCCCATCGCCGCGAGATCGCTCAGATTGACTGCGAGCGTCTTGTGTCCGAGGTCTGCCGGCGAGACGAACGCCTGATCGAAGTGAACGCCCTCGACCAGCGTGTCCGTGGTCAGCACGTCGAGCGTGCCGCGCTGTGGTTCGACCACCGCGGCGTCGTCGCCGATACCGACCGTCACCCAGTCCGGAGCCGCCGGTACCCGGGCCCGGATGCGTGCGATGAGCGCGGCCTCCCCGAGATCGCCGACGGTGTCGGCGTCAGCGGGCGTAGTCCACCGCCCGGGTTTCCCGAATGACCGTCACCTTGATTTGGCCGGGGTACTGCAGCTCGTGCTCGACCCGCTTGGCGATGTCTTTCGACAGCCACACCGCCTCTTCGTCGCTGACCTTTTCGCTCTCGACCATGATGCGAATCTCGCGACCGGCCTGGAGCGCGTACGCCTTCGACACCCCGTCGAACGAGTCGGCGATGCCTTCTAGCTTTTCGAGCCGCTTGACGTAGGACTCGAGGATGTCGCGCCGGGCCCCCGGACGCGCGGCGGAAATGGCATCAGCCGCCTGCACCAGCATTGATTCCAGTGACGGCCAGTCGATGTCCATGTGGTGGGCCGCCATCGCGTCCACCACCGCCTTGCTTTCCCCGTGCTGCTGGAGAAAGTCGATACCCAGGGTCAGATGTGTGCCTTGCAGATCGCGGTCAATCGCCTTGCCGATGTCGTGCACGAACGCGCCACGAATCGTGGTGTGGGCATCCAGATCCAGTTCCTTGGCCATGATGCCGGCCAGATACGCCACCTCTATGGAGTGGCTCAACACGTTCTGGCCGTAGCTGGTGCGGAACTTCAGGCGTCCCATCAGCCGGTGGATCTCGGGGTCCATGTCGAACAGCCCGAGTTCGAAGGCGGCCGCTTCACCCTCTTTCGTGGCGCGCTCGTCGAGTTCGCTCTTGACCCGCTCAACCACCTCTTCGATGCGGGCGGGGTGAATCCGTCCGTCGGCCACGAGCAGCTCGATCGCCTGTTTGGCGATCGCGCGGCGGAACGGATCGAAGCTCGACAGGATGATGGCGCCCGGGGTGTCGTCCACAATCAGCTCGACCCCGGTGGCCTGCTCCAGTGCGCGGATGTTGCGGCCTTCCCGGCCGATGATGCGGCCCTTCAGGTCGTCGCTGGGGAGATCGACCACCGAGACGGTCGTCTCGATGGCATGTTCCGGCGCGGTGCGCTGGATGGCCTGCGTGATGATCTGTTTCGCCTTCTCGGCCGCCGTCTCGCGCGCCTCGGTTTCCAGCCGCTTGACGAGGTTGGCGGCGTCGCGTCGCGCGTCCTGCTCGATCTGTTTGATGACGAGTTCTTTCGCCTCGTCGGCGCTCAGCCCGGACACCCGTTGCAGCGCCTGCTGCTGCTCGCGGGTCAACTCCTCGCAGCGCTCCCGGTCGGCCGCGAGCGTCTGTTCCAGTTCGGTGACCTGTTGCTCGCGTTCCTGCAGACGCGCGTCGGTCAGGGTGGCTTCGCGGTCGTGGTCGGTGAGTTCCTGGGTTTTCTGCGCGAACTGGCGTTCGATGGACGCCAACTCGTCGCTTCGGGTCTGGGCCTGCCGCTCGCTGGCCTGGAGCAGCGTGTGCGCCTGTTCCTTGGCTTCTTTCGCCCGGGTGCTGGCATCACGTTCCGACTCGCGTTTCAGGCGGGAGGCCTGTTCCTCAGCCCGACCGACTGTGTTGGAGGCGATTCGCTTGCGCGTCGCGACCCAGACCGCGAAGACAACGACGGCACCGATCACCGCGGCGAGGGCGGGAACGACGACGGTAACAAAGTCCATGCGTGTTCCTTTCGGAACCCGCGGCGAGGTGGCCGGGGCTCGGCGGGCGGCGGCAGACGGCCGGCGCTCGGCGGGCAGCCCTCGACGGGAGGCACCGGTAGGACGGCGCGCTGGCTCAGCGACACGCCGTCGTACGGGCGACGCCAGGGGAGGAAGGCGAAAAGCCCCGCATTGCCGTGTGGGGAGGTCGGATGAACCTGCTCAAAGCAGGTGGAGCCGCTCTGAATATAACCAGTCTCGCTTTAGGCTACCTCGCGCGGAGGCGTGCACACCACGACACATCGCAGCTCACTAAGGTAAAGCGTTGGTTCAAACCGAGGCTCCTGGACCATCACGAACACTGCAGGGAACTTTCAAATATCTATGGCCGCCAACTGCCAGCCGACAACGCGGCAGAGCGTGACTGCCTATCCGTACCGCTCTAGTCGATTCATCTTAGAACGAACCCGACCCCGGGGCAACCTCACCAGGAATCCAGGAGGTCGGCGGCCGGTTTCCTGGCAAGCCGTTCGTGTGGCAAGGCCCGAGGAGGGAGCAGCCAGGTGGGCTGTAACCGACGAAGTAACGCTGTCCACGCGGACGGATCGCCAGGAAACCTAGTCGAATTGGTTGAGGGCGCGGTCGACCATCTGTTCGATCTCGCCCGTACGCCGTTGCAGTTCGGTCTCGTGATCGGCGTCGGAGTTCCTGGCGCGGAAGTACTCGTCGGCGATGTTGAGGGCCGCCAGCACCGTCACACGGATGGTGTCGCCGCCGGTGGAGTGATCCGTGGCGGACTGGATCTTCTCGTCGACGTACTCCGCCAGGTGGGTGATGTACTCGAGATCGAGGGCGCTCTTGATGGGGTAGCGCTGACCCATGATCTCCACCGTGACCACGCGGGACGACTCATCGGCCAAGGGAAGTCTTTCTAGTGTCCTGGAACCGTGATTCGCTGCATACGTCGGTAGCGCGGCGCGCGGCTGAACAGGCGTGACAAGGGAGCAAATTGGGTATTTGTGACCGCGGAACAACGCATTCAGGCGCGATGCCCCGCTGGTGACTTGTGTGGCGAATCATGGTTCCAGGGCACTAGAGGCTCAGACTGTCGAGCTGTTCCAGCATCTCGGTGACACGCACCCGGATCTGGTCGCGTTCGGTCTGAAGACTGTGGGCCTGGGCCCCCTGATCTTCGGCGCTCGCCAGTCGCCCGCGCAGCACATCGACCTCTTGCGACAGCCGGGCGTTGTCCTCCGAGGCGCGGGTCAACTCGGCGCGTGTGCGTTCGAGGACTCCGACGAGCGTCTGGACCTTCTCGGCCAACCGGTCGATTGGTTCGAGGCTCAACGATGACGTCGGCTTCCCCATGCGGTGGATGTTCTCCTTATCTTAGCTTCGCGCTGTGCGCCTGTTCGAGCGCGGACACGACGCGATCGGTCGCGGTCTGGACCTCGGCGTCGGTGAGGGTGCGATCCGAGGCCCGGAAGGTCAGCCGCACCGACAGGCTGACGGCCCCCGTGGCCACGTCTGAGCCCTGATACCGATCGACCTCCCGCACGCTGACGAGCGCTGGACCGGCCGCGGTCCGAATCGTGTCACGAACCCGTGCGGCAGGCAAGGCATCGTCGATCTCGAGCGATAGGTCGCGGACGATCGAGGGGTGGCGGGGGACCGGCGCCGCTCGGAGCCGGGCGAACGCCTCCAGGGTGAGCGACCGCAGGTCGATCTCGGCGACATACACCTCGTGGGCGCCCGGGAGGCCGCGCCGGCTGGCCAGGGCCGGGTCCAGTTGTCCGACCCAGCCCACGGGCGTCGTGTCGGCGCCGATGGTCAATTGGATGCGCGCCGTGCGTCCGGGCACCAGCGCGCGGGTGGTGTCTGCCTCGAACGCGGCGTGGACCCCGAACCCTTCGGCTAGCCGGGTGAGGGCGCCCGTCAGGTCGAACAGGTCCGATTTGCGCTCAGCGCCGGTCCAGTGTTGCGCCCGCGCCGCGCCGGTCAGCGCCAGAGCCAGCGAGGGGGTTTCGCCGTCGCCCTGACGAAATCGGCTGCCCAGCTCGAACAGGCGTATGTCTTGCCGTTCGCGCCGCCGGTTGTGGATGAGCGAGTCGACCAGTCCCGGGATCAATGAGGGACGGAGCACGGCCCCTTTCTCCGACAGGGGGTTGCTCAAGGCCACGAGGTCGGAGGCATCCTCGTGAACGGCCAGCGCCGCCTCGCGCTCGATGAACCCATATGTGATCGCCTCGGAGAAGCCGCACCCGGTGAGCAGCCGCCGAACGGTCTGGTCACGCGGCCGCCAGTCGCCGGCGGCCTGCGGCGGCCTCGTGAGGGCCGGAAACGTCGTGGGGAGCCGCTCGTACCCGTGATGCCGCGCCACCTCTTCGATGAGGTCTTCCTCGCGATTGACGTCCACGCGGAACGACGGCACCGTGACCCGCCACACCGGACTCTCGCCGTTACGCTCTGACCGGGGCGCGAAACCGAGTCGGGTCAAGGTGGGCGCCACGAACGACGGATCCACCGTTTGACCAAGCACATGACCGAGCCGGTGGTGGCGCAGTCGCACCACGATCGGGTCGGGCGGCGCGGGAAAACAGTCCACGATGGCTCCACGGGCGCGTCCGGCTCCGATGGCCTTCAGCAGGTGACGGGCTCGGGCGATCGCGGTGAGAGGGGCCAACACGTCCGCGCCCCGCTCGAACCGAAACGAGGCGTCGGTCGACAGCGCCAACCGCTTGCTGGTGCGCCGCACGGAGATCGGATTGAAATAGGCCGCCTCCAGCACGATGGTGCGGGTGGCGTCTCCAACCTCGGAGTCGGCTCCCCCCATGACCCCCGCGATCGCCTGCGGTTGCTGGGCATCGGCGATGGTGAGCATCTGCGGCTGCAGCGTGCGCTCCACACCGTCGAGCGTGCGAATCCGCTCTCCATCGGCCGCGCGGCGCACACGAATCTCGGGACCCGCCAGCTTGGCGAGATCGAAGGCGTGCATCGGCTGCCCCAGTTCGAGCATGACGTAGTTGGTGACGTCGACGACGTTGTTGATCGGCCGCACGTCAGCCGCTTCGAGTCGGGCCGCCAGCCATCGGGGAGACGGGCCGACTTCCACGTCTGCCAGGGCGCCGACATATCGAGGACACAGGTCGGCGTCGTCGATGCTGATCGCGAGGGGCGCGTCTTGGTCGGCCGCGACGGCCGATTCGATCTCCGGGAGCCGGCAGTCGGCCGCGTAGATGGTACCCACCTCGCGGGCGATGCCGAACACCGACAGACAGTCCGGCCGGTTCGTAGTGATCTCGAGATCGAGCACGGCGTCCGGGGGGGCGCCCTCGGCGACTGGCCAGGGTTCCACCGCGCCCACCTCGAACCCACGCATGGTGAGCGCGTCAGCCAGCTCGGCGATGTTTGTCGGGCCGGCCGGCCCGGCGCCAGCGGGGCCGACCGGGAGCTCGACGAGCTCCTGCAGCCAGGACACCAGGATTCTCACTGGGGAAACTGCTCCAGCAGACGCAAGTCGTTGTCGTAGAACAGGCGGATGTCTTCCACCCGATACTTGAGCAGGGCCACGCGGTCGATCCCGAGACCAAACGCCCAGCCCGTGTAGCGCTCGGGGTCGTAGCCGACGGCTTCGAAGACCGCTGGATGCACCATGCCGCACCCCAGAATTTCCAGCCAGCCCGTCTGCTTGCAGACGGCGCAGCCGTCGCCCCCGCAGAACACGCAGCTAATGAAGACCTCGGCGCTCGGTTCCGTATACGGAAAGAAACTGGGACGGAACATGACCCGGGTGTCCGCGTCGAAAAATCTGCGCAGGAAGCCGATGAGGGTGCCTTTCAAGTCGGCCATGGTGACGGCTTCGCCGACCAGGAGACCCTCGACCTGCATGAACATCGGCGAGTGGGTGAGATCAGGGGTGTCGCGTCGATACACCAATCCGGGCGCGATGATGCGGACCGGCGGCTCGTGCGACTCCATGTATCGGATCTGCATGCCGGAGGTGTGGGTGCGCAGCAGGGTGGCGGGCCGGGCCGACCCGTCGCCGCCCCCGGGCATGGGGCGTTCCAGATAGAACGTGTCCTGCATGTCGCGCGCCGGGTGATCCGGCGGCATGTTGAGTGCCTCGAAGTTGTGGTGGTCGTCTTCCACCTGCGGGCCCTGGAGAATCTCGAATCCCATCGCCTCGAAGATCGATTCGACCTGTTCCCGGATGAGCGTCAACGGATGACGCCGCCCGAATGGCAGTTCGCGGCCAGGCAGCGTCACGTCGACACTGCCGACCGGCCGCGCGGTGGCCTCGAGCGTTTCCCGGCGCAGGGTGAGCGCGGCGTCGATCTCGCGTTTGAGGACGTTGGCGGCTTTGCCCAGGGCTGGCCGGTCGGCCGGCGCGGCCCCCGCCATTGATTTCATGAGTGCCGCCACCTGGCCCTGTTTGCGTCCGAGATACCGATCTCGAACCGACTGCAGGTCCTGCGCGGTGGCGATGGTGCTCAGGTCAGCCTGAAATGCCGCGCGGATGGCGTCGATGGCGGTCGGGGCGGTCATGGCGCGGCGCTGCGTGACGGGCGGTTCGAAGACGCCTCCGGCCGGAGGCGCAGGCGGAGCGGCCACCAGGGGCCGCCGCGGTTAGGATTGGTCTCTATGCCGCCGCCGCCTCGGCGGCGGCCGCCCGCGCGTCTTTGGCCTGGGAGGCCAGATGCGCGAACGCGGCGGGCTCCGTGGCGGCCAGGTTGGCCAGACTCTTCCGGTCGAGCGTGATGCCCGCCGCCGCCAGTCCGTTCATGAACTGGCTGTAGTTCAGTCCGTGTTGGTGCGCGCCCGCGTTGATCCGAACAATCCAGAGCCGGCGGAAGTCGCGTTTCTTCAGGCGCCGGCCGATATAGGCATACTCCGCGGCCTTGTCGCCGGCCAGTTTGGCGGCCCGATACAGCTTGCTCTTGGTGGCGTAGAAACCCTTGGTGCGCGCCAGCAATTTCTTGCGTTTGGCGCGGCGGACTGATCCGCGTTTGACTCGAGGCATGTCAGTAATCCTATCCGTTCGGCAGCAGGCGCTGGACCTTCTTCATGTCCGCGGCCGAGATCAGGGCTGACTTGCGCAGCCCGCGCTTCCGCTTGGTGGTCTTGCTGGTCAGAATGTGCCGTCGCAGCGAGTGGTTTCTCTTGATTTTTCCGCTGGCCGTCAGCTTGAAGCGCTTGGCGGCCCCGCGGTGTGTCTTCATCTTCGGCATGTCGAACTTTCTCTCGCTCTCACTTCTTCGCGCTCGCGACACCGGACAGAATGATGTGCATCTGGTTCCCCATCATGCTGGGGCGCGTTTCGGCCGCGGCAATCCCTTCCAGGTCGTCCATGAGCCGCTCGAGAATGCGTCGTCCGAAGTCTGGATGCGCCATCTCACGGCCACGAAAGAAGACCGTGGCCTTCACCTTGTCGCCTTCCGACACGATGCGCTCGATGTGCCTCTTCTTGAAGTTGTAATCGTGCGCATCAACTTTGGGCCGGAACTTGATTTCCTTGAGCTCGATCGACTTCTGGTTCTTGCGCGCTTCCCGACTGCGCTTCTGCTCCTGGTAGTGGTATCGCCCGTAGTCCATGATGCGACACACGGGCGGTGTTGCGGTCGGCGAGATTTCTACCAGGTCCAGACCCTTTTCCCGAGAAATGGCCATGGCTTGCTGGGGCGTCATGATCCCGAGCTGTTCGCCCTCGTCGTCGATGACCCGGATCTCACGGACTCGAATCCGCTCATTGGTGCGAGTCCGGACCTCGCGGCGCTGATTTCGGACAAAAGCGATAGTGCCCCCCTTTGTTCAGGTTCTCGGCCGCGGCGCTAACTGCGCCGCGCAATCTCTGCTCGCGCGTCGACGATGAAGTCCTCTACGGACCGTGGACCTTGATCGCCCTCGCTGCGGTGACGCACGGCCACCGCGTCGCCTTCCGCCTCGCGGTCTCCCGTGACCAGCATGTACGGGACCTTGCGCAATTGCGCCTCGCGGATCTTATACCCCATTTTCTCCTGCCTGGCATCTACCTCGACCCGGAGACCGTCCGCTCGCAGCCTGGACGCGACCGACTCGGCGTAGTCGAGGTGACGATCGGCAATGGGCACGACCATCGCTTGCACCGGCGCCAGCCAGAGGGGAAACGCACCCGCGTAGTGCTCGATCAGCAGCGCGATGAATCGTTCGAAGCTGCCGAAGATGGCGCGGTGGATGACGATGGGCCGATGCTCGGCGTTGTCCGCGCCGGTGTATTTGAGGTCGAAGCGCTGCGGTAGCTGATAGTCCAGCTGAATCGTGGCGCACTGCCAGTTGCGGCCGATGGCGTCCACGACGTGAAAATCGATCTTCGGGCCGTAGAAATTACCCTCGCCGTCGGCCACCGTGTAGGCTTGGCCCGCCGCCTCCAACGCCTGCTTCAGCTGGTCTTCGGCCTGGTCCCAGGTCTCGGTTTCACCCAGGAAGGTCTCGGGCCGCGTCGAGAGTTCGACCGAGAATTCGAGCTGAAAATCCTGATACACCTGTTGCACGAGCCGCAGCAGCCGCTCCACTTCGTCGCTGATCTGTTCAGGGGTGACAAAGCAGTGCGCGTCGTCCTGACAGAACTGGCGGGCCCGGGTCAGTCCGGCCAGCACCCCGGACGCCTCGTCGCGGTGCAGCACGCTCTGGTCGTGATACCGCAGGGGGAGGTCGCGATAACTGCGCCCCTCGCTCGCGAACACGAGCATGTGTCCGGGACAGTTCATCGGCTTCAGGCTGAAGGTCTCGCCTTCCGACTCCACCTGCAGCATGTTCTCGGCGTAGTGTTCCCAGTGACCGGAGGTTTCCCAGAGCTTCTTGTTGTAGACGAGTGGCGTGCGCAATTCGACATACCCTGAGGGGAACAGCGTCGACCGCATGTACTCGGCCAGCAGGTTCCAGAGCGTGGTGCCGTGCGCGAGCCAGAACGCGGCGCCGGGCGCCCAGGGATGAAAGGTGAAGAGGCCCAGTTCCTTGCCCAGTTTTCGATGGTCCCGCTTCTTCGCTTCTTCCAACCTCGTCAGATACTGCTTGAGGGCCTTGTTGTCGAAGAACGCCGTGCCGTAAATCCGCTGCATCGGCTGGTTCTGGGCGTCGCCCTTCCAGTAGGCGTTCGAGCTGTGCAGCACCTTGAACGCCTTCAGCCTGCCGGACGACGGCACATGCGGGCCAGTGCAGAAGTCCATGAACACGCCGTCGATGGTGTAGCAGGAGACGACGGGGCCGCCTTTCTCCTCGATCAGCTGCACCTTCAGCGGCTCGCCACGGTCGGCGAAATACTGCTTCGCCTCCTCCTTGGACATCATCTTGCGCTCGTAGGCCAGATTCTGTCCGGCGAGCTCGCGCATCTTCGCTTCGATTGCCTCGAGGTCGGCCGGCACGAAGGGCCGGTCCACGATGAAGTCGTAGTAGAAGCCGTCCTCGATGGGAGGGCCGATCCCGCACTGCGCTTCCGGGAACAACGCCGTGACCGCGGCGGCCAGCAGATGGGCCGTGCTGTGCCGGTAGAGATGCAGCGCCTCCGGGCCGTCCTTCGTGATGATGCGCACCGCGGCGTCTTCGTCTAGCGGATGCGTGAGATCGACCAGGCGGTCGCCAACTGACGCCGCGATCGCCCCCTGGGCCAATCGAGGCGAGATATCTTCGGCGACCTGGCGCACCGGTGCCCCGGTCGGCAGTTGCCGCGTCGATCCATCCGGGAGGGTGACCGTGACCTGATCCATCGTCAGTGAAAACCGCACTCCGTGTCCGCGCCGCTGTCTGCGTCAACTGCCCCCGGCGGCCGGGGCAGCGGATATCAGGGTCTGCGTGAGACGTGACCGGACCAGCGGCGGGGTGGTAGGCGCGGGCGGACTCGAACCGCCGACCTCCTGCGTGTCAAGCAGGCGCTCTAACCGGACTGAGCTACGCGCCTATCTCTTGCAAATGTGGCGGTACGGTCTGCATGTAGACGCGCGTTTTCAAAACACGCAGTATGTCAACCTCTCAAAAAACCGGTCAACGCGCACCGACCGGCGTGTCTGACTACACCGTGGGCATTGCGGTGAGGTGTTCGAGGGCGCGGTCGAGCACCGGGTCTTCGTCCGGGTTCGGTCGAGGTTCCCCCAGTTCGGTCATCGGCGTCGGCACGGCCACGGCCGGTTCCACGCCGACGCGATGGATCGGCGCGCCCGACGGGGCCAGATACCGAGTCGACGACAATAAGAGTCCCCCGCCACCCGGGAGATCCACCAACGTCTGCTCGGCGGCGCGGCCCGCGGTCCGCAACCCGACCGTCTCCGCGCGCTCAGTGTCGACGAGCGCGGCGGCGAACAGCTCGGCGGCCCCGGCGGTGCCGGGATTGGTCAGCAGGACCACCGGCACGGCAATGGACGCCGGCGCCGCGCCTCGAGCCAGGGCCTGCTGTGCCTCGGACGTTTCTCGGATGACAAGCGTTTCGGCGTCGGTGAAGAGCGCCGCGCTGGCGATGCCAGTATCGAAGGCGCCACTGGCGGTCCCGCGCAGATCGACCACGAGCTTGGTGGCGCCCTGTCCCCCCACCGCCTCAGCCGCCGACGCGATGGCGTCCGGGGTGGTCTCGTCAAATTCCGCGATCCGAATGTAGCCGACGCCCGGCGCGACGATGCGGCTGGTGACGTTGGCCGAGCGGTCGGCGCTGCGCTCGACCTCGATGTCCATCGGTTCCGCCGCGTTGCCTCGAATGACACTCAGGCGCACGGTTGACCCGGGGGCGCCGCGCAGCAGCTGGTTGGCGCGAATCGTGGACATCGTGCGGGTTGGATTGTCGGCGATGGACCGGAGGAAATCTCCCGGAACCAGCCCCGCCTCGTCTGCCGGCGACCCGTCTCGCGCGGCCACGATCTGCACGTAGTACTGGCGGGTCAACGTCACGCCGATACCGACCTCGTCCGGCACGCTGGCTGATTCGTACTCGCGGGCTTCGTCCTCCGTCAGATACATGCTCTGCGGGTCCAACCCTTCGGCGAGGCCCCACAGGGCGCCCTGCATCACGCGCTCGGCCTCGACCTCCTCGACGTAATTGGTGTTGACCAGCGACACCACGTCTTCGAAGACCCGCAGGTGCTGGTAGGTGCCCTCCCGAGCCACGACGCGGCCCAACAGCCCCCCGACCAGCGTGTAGGCCAGGATCGGCGCCGTCACCATCAGGAGAACGAAACGAGTGCGGTCTGTCATCAAGTCCCAGGCCCTTCCACTACTTAAACCATTCTATCGGATCGACAGGACGACCGTCGATGCGAAGCTCGAAGTACACGGCTTGGTTGCCGGTCGGCGAGCGTGCGGCGGTGCCGAGGAGGGTGCGCGCGTCGACCTCGACGCCGGTGTGTACCGCGAGCCCGCCGAGATAGCCGTAGAGCGAGAAGGCCTGACCGCCATGGTCGATGATCACGAGCGTGCCGAGTCCTTCGAAGAGGCCGGCGTGGACGACCGTCCCCCCGTGAACGGCATACACGGACCCGCCCGGCCCGGCGGCCAGCTCGACACCGGCACGAGCGATGATGGTGCCGAATTCGCTGGTCTGTTCGGAACCGAACGCCACCGTGATCTCGCCGGGCACCGGTGGCTCCGATTGGCCGCGAAACGGGCCAAGGGGAAGCGCGACTCGTGCCGCCGCGAGCTCACCGTTGTTGCCCAACCCATCCAGCGTCGAGTCGAGCCGCTCCCGCGCCGCCACGAACTCCCCGACCAGCAGCGCGGTCAAGTCGCGGCGGGCGTCGCTCTCGGCGACCAGGCCCCGCTCAAGAGTGACCGGACCTCGACCTGACCACTCTCGAGCGTGGCGCGAGACGCCGCCAACTCTGCGATCGTCTGTCGGTGTCCATCGAACCGCTCTTGGTCACGTCGCGCCAGCGATCCGATCAGTCCATAGGTCCGACCCAGCGCGGTCAGATCGCCACCGCTGAAGAGCAGTCGCGTGTAGCTGGCTCGTCCCAGTTTGTTCAGCTCGACCAGGCGCGCTCTCCAGATCGGTCGAATTCGAAGGGGGAGACGTGAATACACGGCAAGAATACGGCATGATGGCACGCGGCACATGAGGATTGTGGGCTTGGATATGGGGCGCAAGCGGATCGGCGTGGCGCTCAGCGACGTCTCGGGCACGCTCGCGACGCCGTGGCGTACGCTCGACGGGACAGGGTCGGTCGGTGAGGTGGCCCATCGCCTCGTGACGGTCCTGGGCGAGCTGGCCGACAGTGAAGACGGCGTGGGCGGCGTCGTCGTGGGGCTGCCGAGTCATCTCGATGGTCGTCCGCACGAGGGAGCGACCTGGGTACGGCAGGTCGCCGACGCGGTGAGGCTCCAGGCGGGGCTGCCGGTCGCGCTGCAGGACGAGCGCCTGACCAGTGTGGAAGCCGAGCAGCGATTGGCGGTGCGTGAGCACGACTGGCGGAAGCGCAAGGCCCGTCTCGACGCGGCGGCGGCCGCCGTGTTTCTGCAGGAATATCTCGACGCACACCCCCGGGACACGGCCGGGCCAGTCTCATGAAGAAGATTTTGCTCATGGTCGCGCTCGTGGCGCTGCTGCTGGGTGGCATCGGCGCCTACGGCGTGTCACGACTCTACGAGGGAGCGGACACGCCCTATCGGGGGTATGGCGCGGCCGAGGTCTTTGTCGACATCGTGCCCGGCACCACGATCGCCGGCATCGGGCGACAGTTGGTGGACGCCGGCGTGGTCGAGGACCAGCGGACCTTCCGTATCGCGCTCTGGCGCAGCGGGCGAGACCGACTGCTGCAGGCCGGTGAATACCGGTTCACCGAATCGGCCTCGGCCTTGGATGTCATCGACGTCCTGGCTCGTGGACGGGTCCACCTCAGGACGGTGACCTTTCCTGAAGGACTCACCCGGTGGGAAATGGCCGAGGTCTTCGGTCGCTCTGAGTTCGGCGTTGCGGAGGAATTCCTCGCGGCGAGCGAGCGGGCGGACCTGGTCGCGGACCTGGACTCGGAGGCGACCGACCTCGAGGGCTATTTGTTCCCGGAGACCTACGCCTTGCCGCGCGGGGCGACGGCCGACGACCTCGTCGAGGCGATGCTGGTGCAGTTCCGTCGGACGTTCGACGACGTCCTGCTGGTCCAGGCGGTCGAGCAGGAGATGACCGTGCGGCAGGTCGTGACCTTGGCGTCGCTGATTCAGCGCGAGACGGGCCAGGACGACGAG
Source organism: Vicinamibacterales bacterium (assembly GCA_029940535.1). GTDB lineage: Bacteria > Acidobacteriota > Vicinamibacteria > Vicinamibacterales > UBA8438 > UBA8438. Next base: position 41,615 of record JAPYUM010000021.1, on the reverse strand, counting down.
CGGCCGGTCGTCTCCGCCGTCTACCGCAACCGTCTCGACCGTCGGATGCCGCTGCAGTGTGACCCGACCGTGATCTACGCCCTGCTGCTCGCTGGGCTCTACGACGGCAACCTGACCCGTGACAATCTCCGATACGATTCGCCCTACAACACGTATGTGTATCCTGGCCTCCCGCCTGGGCCCATCGCCGCGCCCGGCGCCGCCGACCTGCGCGCGGCCCTGGCTCCCGCCGACGTCAGCTACGTCTACTTCGTAAGTCGCAACGACGGAACGCACGTCTTCGCCGATACGCTGCGTGAACACAACCGCAACGTGCGGGAATACCAGGTCGAGTACTTCCGCCGCCGCCGCGCCGGTGGATTGTAGCCGCCCTGCTGCGGTCTGCACCCCCATTCGTGGCGCACGTGGCCTGAGTCCTATTCGTGGCGCCCGTTTTCAGCCGTGCGAGCCAAGTCCAGCGCCCCGGCCCCGAAGGGGACGACCCTTGCTAGGTCAGCGGCATGCCGGTTCATCGGCCAGGTCGCGCCCCTGGGTTCGCCTATCTCGGGTTCTACACATATCTGGTCACCTGCTGTACATACGCACGTCGGAAGTACTTCGCTTGCCAGGGAACCGCTAGCAACGCGCTGTCGCAGATTCGGCGGGCCGCCGCGGCGTGGCACTTCGCAGTGATTGCGTACTGCCTGATGCCGGATCATCTCCATCTTGTCGTGGGAGGCATGCACCCTGACGCAGATTTTCGACGCTTCGTCTCGTCCTTCAAGCAACGGAGCGGGTTCGGCCACGCGCAAACGACTGATACACGACTCTGGCAGGTCGGCTATCACGACCGCGTTCTACGACGTGACGAGAGCATCCTGGAGGCGGTCGCCTACGTACTGGACAATCCAGTGCGCGCCGGAATCGTGCAGCGATCGGAGGACTATCCGTGGTCCGGCTCGGACTGTTACACGATGCGCGAGCTCCTGACCGAGGTTGCTCGGAACCGTCGGATTGGCACAACTCGACGACGCTGGTAAGCCGCGGTCCGCCCCGTTTCGCAGGCCTCAAGGCCTGCGCCACACGGCAGGGTTGTGGGGCCAGGCTTCAGCCGTGCCGGGGGGGCGGGCTGCACTGTCGGTCGGCTCAGGGGGTACTGCGGTCCAGTTCCAGGATGAGCGCCATGACGACGTTGTAGGCCAGCGTCATGCCAGCGGCGTCGAGTTTGACGGCCGTATCGGCGGAGGTGTGGATGGTGCGGAGGATGGGCGGAACGAAACCGTCCGCGAGGCCAGAGTCTGGCCCCGCGTTGAGCATCAGCCACAACTGGTGCGCCTCCAGCTCCGGCAGCGTCCCAAGCGAGATGTTCGGGATGCCGGCGGCCTGGAAGCTGCGGTCGTCGCTGGGTGGAAACTGCGCGAACTCCAGACATCGGTGGCCTGCGTCGGCGCACACGTGCCGCATGGCGGTGTACACCACGTCGTTGCCCTCGCCGACCGCCGGGCCGTAGAGCACGGTGTCACCGTAGCCGGCGATGTCGACGTTGACCATTCCGGCGATACGGGTCGGGTCGAGGGTGCCGACCAGGTGCTCGGAGCCCAGCAGGTTCAACTCTTCGAGATCGAAGAACAGCACCCGCACCCGGTGTCGAAGGCCCTCCGCCGGCAGCGTCTGGGCCACCCGTGCGAGGACAGCCACCCCGCCAGCGTTGTCCACCATGGCGTGACTCAGCGATCCGTCCCGCAGCATCGCCGCGTCGGCGTGGGCGCCGACGATGATCTCGCGGTCTCCGGTCCCGATGGTGACCGACACATTCCGTCCTTGCGGGGGACCCGCCTCGTCGGCGCGCCGGTTGGGGAACGGCTGGATCTCGTAGGCGAGCCCGTGCTCGTCCAGCAGCGCGATGAGTGCGTCGAACCGTGCGTCAGACGACGGTCGATCGAGGTGGGTCGCGTTCTCGACCAACTCGGAAAGCGGCTCGGTCTCGGCTGTGAAGGTAGCTGGCGCCTGGGCGACCAGAGCCTGGCCACCGAGCACAACGAGGAAGCACAAGACGGAGAGGAGTCGGTGCGTCGATGTTCGCAGCATTGGTCGCATCTTACCAATGACCCGATTCTCGAGGGCTCGCACGGAGGCGTGGCACGCACGCTCGTGGGGGTCTAGGCGGCCGACTCCCTCGGTTGCACACGCTGCGCGATGAGCGTGCCGGCCTCCTTTTCTGCGACGCGAAGCTCGAAGGTCTTCTGCAGATTCAACCAGAGCTCCGGTGTCGTGCCGAGATAACGAGACAGTCGCAGCGCAGTGTCTGCGGTGATGCCCCGCTGGCCGTTGAGAATCGCCGTAATCCGGTTGCCCGGCACATCCAGGGCGGCGGCGAACGCCTTCGCAGACATCTCCAACGCCTCGAGCTCCTCGCGCAGGATCTCGCCCGGATGCACGGGCCGCATGCCGTTCCTGCTCATGTCCTCGTCCTCGATTCAGTGATAGTCCACGATTTCGACATCATGGGGACCGTCAGTCTCCCACCGAAAACAGACGCGCCATTGCCGGTTGATCCGGATGCTGTATTGTCCGGCCCGGTCCCCGGACAGCGACTTCAGTCGGTTGCTGCGGAGCATCGTGATGTCCCGCATGGCTTCAGCGTTGTCGAGCAGGGTCAGCCGGCGTGTCGCCTGATCGGCGAACGCCTGGAAGTCTCGCACCCGGTGACCCCGGAAGAATCGTTCAGTCTTGCGGTCCCTGAAACCTCGAATCACCAGTCACGATCGTAGCACGGAATATGCGATACGTATGTCATATCTCCGTATCGACGAATGGAACAAACGGCGGCTGACCCTCGGTCTCGTAGCCGCGTCATGTCCACGATTCGAGGTCGAATTCCGGGACCAGCGGGTTGACGAACGTCACCCCTTCCAGTCGTTGTCCTTCCTGAAAATCCTCGGTGAAGATGGTCGGCACCCCCGTGCTGGATTTGACCGGCTCCGTCCGGATCGCCCCGGGGCGTCGCCCGAGAGTCCTGGAGCAGCTAGAAGAGCCCCGCTTCTGGGGATTGTCCCCGCTACCGCCGCGCGGTCCAGTCCTCCCAGCCGTCGACTTCCGTGTAAAAGAGCGCCGTCGCCTCCCGGTCGGCGGCGAGGTTCCCGCGAACGGTCTCGCCCAGCAAGCCGGGCAGGTGACTCACGTGGGCCAGTCCGAAAGCCAGCCCCGCCAGCGCCACCAGTCCAACAACCAGCCGCACCGGACCCGCCGAAGCCCGAAGCCCGCAGCCCGAAGCCCACGCGCGCAGCGCGCTACACCACCCGGTCAAAGAGAATCCCTCCGAATGCAAGATAGGCGGCGGCCAGCGTCAGCACCACGTTGAAGGTCTGGCCCACCAGATAGAGCTGAATCGGGCGGCCGCCCTGCACCTGACCCATCAACTGCTTCATGTTCGACTCGAGCCCGATGCTGACGAAGGCGAGACAGAAGAACCAGCCGCGGAAGTCCGAGGTGAGATCGAGGATGCCGGTCACCGCCTCTTCGCCCATCATCGGGGTCAGGACGAACGAGAAGACCAGCGACGCGCCGATGAAGCCCAGGATGAACTTCGGGAACCGGCTCCAGATCTGCATGGCCGCGGGCTGCGTGCTGCCCTCCGATTTTTCGACGTTCGTCACCCAGTAGACGGCCACCAGGAACGCGACGATGCCGATCAGGATGTTCTGGATCATCTTGACCACGGCCGCGACTTGCCCCGCTTCCTCGCCCAGCATCGCCCCCGCCGCCACCACGGCGCCGGTCGCGTCGACCGTGCCGCCGATCCAGGCGGCGCCCACGATCGGATCCATGCCAATGGCCCGGATCCCGATCGGCATCAGCACCATCATGATGACGGTGAACACGAGCGTCATGCCGACCGCTAGCGTCAGCTCGTCTTTCTTCGCGCGCGCGGCGGCGGCGACCGCGATGGCGGCCGACACCCCGCAGACCGAGGTTGCCGCCGCGATGACGATCACAAGTGACGGGCTGGAGATCTTCAACACCCGGGTGCCGAAACGGTACATGAAGAAGATGACGATGGGGGTCACCAGCCAGGCTACGAATAGTCCCGGCGGGCCCAGGTTCAGAATGCGGTTGAACAGGATTTCGGCCCCGAGCAGGACCAGGCCGGTCTTGATGTAGAGCTCACTCCGGATCGCCGGCTTCAGCCACGCAGGGGTGCCGACGGTATTCGAAATGAGCAACCCCAGCAGCAGCGCCCAGAAGGCGTAGCCGACGCCGGCCGCGCGTATGCCGGTCTGGTTGGCGACAAAGTAGGCTACGACCGCCAGCAGAAACAGCGGGATGAAGCCGGTCTGATGGACCATGAACGATCCACCCATGACCTGCGCCGCGATCGCCGTGATCAGCGCGAACCCGATGCCGAGCACCGCGATGGGAAGGATGCGTCCGTCGAACGCGGCGGTCGGGTCGCCGGTCCAGCGTCCGACCCCGGCCACGCCGGTGATGACACCCGCCGCCGTGAGCGCGATCAGGAGGCCGCCGAGCCAGATGGCCCACCAGTCTTCCGACGTCAGGAGCGTGGACCGCTGAACGGATGCATCGGGAGCGTGAGTCATATCGCCATCGCCAAAAGCCGTGCGCTGGTTTGCACTAGTAGCCGACGTCGGCCGCTACGCGCGCAATAAACAATGAAAGCTGAGAGCGGGGATTATAATGCGTCCCGACACCGACCACCGAGACAATCGGCTACAGAGAGGGCCCAATCCATGCTGCGCCGCACCCAATTCGTCGTCGCGGTGACCGTTGGCCTGATGTGCTTCACCGCGAGCCATGGCGCCGTGGTCGTCGCCCAGCAGGAAACGTTACGCGCCGCCGGCTTGGCGGCGCAGGTTGAGATCGTCACCGACCGCTGGGGCATCAATCACATCTACGCGGACAACGAGGCGGATCTCTTCTTCGCGCAGGGCTATGCCGCCGCCCGCGACCGACTGTTTCAGTTCGAGGTCTGGCGTCGTCAGGCCACCGGCACTGTCGCGGAGATCCTGGGGCCGCGGGAGCTAGAGCGGGACATCGGGGCGCGGCTCCATCGATTCCGCGGAGACCTGGCCACCGAGCTCAACCATTATCACGACCGCGGTGACGTGATCATTCCGGCCTTCGTGCGCGGGATCAATGCCTACATCGACGAGACGGCCGCCAACCCGGCGCTGTTGCCGCTGGAGTTCCAGTTGCTCGACATCACGCCGCAGCACTGGACCCCCGAGGTCGTTATCTCGCGTCACCAGGGGCTGGTGGGCAACGTCACGTCCGAGATCAGCAACGCCCGGGCCGTGGCGTTGCTGGGCGCCGACGCGGTCAAGGAGCTGAACTACTACTACGGCGACCCGGACCTGACGATTGACCCCGCCATCGATGTCTCACTGCTGACCGGCGACATCCTTGGCCTCTACCGCGCCCATCGCCGGAGTCTCAGATTCCAGCCGGAAGATGTCGCGGCCGCATATCGCGGTGACGCCGACACCTTCGAACGGCTCGCGGCGGCGATGCCCAGCGAGATCGATCTGGAACAGCAGGACTACGACGCCATCGGCAGCAACAACTGGGTGGTGGCCGGCAGCCGCACCATCACCGGGTTTCCGATGATGGCCAACGACCCGCACCGCTCGCAGGGAGCGCCGTCGCTGCGCTACTGGGTGCACCTGGTGGCGCCCGGCTGGAACGTCATTGGTGGGGGAGAGCCGGTGCTGCCCGGGGTGTCGATCGGGCACAACGAATATGGCGCGTGGGGCCTCACGGTGTTCGGACAGGACAACGAAGACCTCTACGTCTACGACACCAATCCGGCGAACACGAACGAGTATCGCTATCTGGGGCGGTGGGAGCCGATGAACGTCATCGCCGACACCGTGCCCGTGAAGGGCGAGGCGGCGGCCGAGGTCGAGCTGAAATACACGCGCCATGGACCCGTGCTCTACGAGGACACCGCGAACCACAAGGCCTATGCGTTGCGCGCCGCCTGGCTGGACTACGGCTCCGCCCCGTATCTGGCGAGCCTGCGGATGGATCAGGCCCAGACGTGGGAGCAGTTCCGCGAGGCCTGCGCCTATAGCCGGATCCCCTCCGAGAACATGATCTGGGCCGACCGCGAGAAGAACATCGGCTATCAGGCGGTCGGCGTGTCGCCGATTCGGCGCACCCACAGCGGGCTGGTGCCGGTGCCGGGCGACGGGCGCTACGAGTGGGACGGCTATCTCCCCATCAAGGCGTTGCCCAACCTGGTCAATCCCGAGAAGGGGTTCTACGGCACGGCCAACAACTACACCGTGCCGGATGGGTATCCGTACTGGGAGGCGCTGCACTACACGTGGGGCGACCAGATGCGGGCGGCGCGGGTGGAGGAACTGCTCGACACCTCCCGGCACATGACCGTGGCCGACAGCATGCGGTTTCAGCACGACGAGTTGACCGTGGCCGGCCGGAACATCGTGCCGCTCCTGCGCGAGGTCGAGATCGCCGACCCGGCGGTGGCCGAGCTGCGAGACCGACTGCTCGACTGGGACTACGTAATGGACCAGGATTCGGTGACGGCGGCCATCTACGCGACCTTCGAGCGCAGGTTGCGCGACAACGTGCACGCGACGGTGGTGCCGGAGGCGGCGCAGGGGTTTATCCGGAGCGTCAACAACAAACGGCTGATCGACTGGCTTGTCGCGCCCGATGGCCGCTTCGGCGACCGACCGGTGGCGGGGCGTGACGCGGTACTTCGGGACAGTCTGGCCGAGACGCTGACGAGTTTGACCGAGCGTCTGGGGTCGGACATGACCACCTGGCAGTACGGCCAGGAGGACTACAAGCACGCCCTGATCCGTCATCCGATGACGGCGGCGGTGAGTCCCGACGTTCGGCGCCGGCTCGATGTCGGCCCGCTGCCGCGCGGGGGCTCCAGCGGGACGGTGCACAACACCGGCGGGGGCGACAATCAGACGTCCGGGGCGTCGTTCATGATCGTCGCCGACACGTCAGACTGGGACAATTCGGTCGGGCTCAACGCACCGGGGCAGTCCGGCAACCCGGACAGCCCGCATTACCGCGATCTGTTTGAGCTATGGGCGCGGGGTAAGTATTTTCCGATTTTCTACAGTCGGGCGAAGATCGATTCCGTCACCGAGCGGACGACCGTGCTCACCCCGGCGTCCGGTACCACAGAGGGCGCGGGCGGCCAGCCGTAGCCCGGGCTGGGTTCGGGGCGGTCGAGGCACGGCTGAAGCCGTGCCTCACAAGGGGCGGCGTACCGGTGAAGCGGTGTCGGAAGGGTTGCGGGGTACTCCAGCGGCGGAATGCCTCGCGCGTTGTTGACCATGTCGGATCGGTGGCGCAGGCCTTGAGGCCTGCGAGGAGGACACCCGATGAAGATGACCACGTTGCGGATGGCGGCGGTTGTGACAGCGGCGATGGTGGTGGGCGCAGGAAGCGCGTCGGCCCAGCTCAACGACACCGAGACCTGGGCCTCGCATCTGTCCAACACGTATCGGGTGGTGCCGAACGTCACCTACGGTGTTGCCAATAACCGCGAGAACAAGGTCGACCTCTATCTACCGCGGGGTGTGGATGGTCCGACGCCGGTGCTGATGTACATCCACGGTGGCGGGTGGGTCGGCGGGTCGAAGGAATCCAGCGTGCTGCGGTTACTGCCGTGGCTGGAAAAAGGCTGGGCGGTCGTCAACGTCCAGTACCGCCTCGGCGCGGTCTCGTTGGCGCCGGCCGCGGTCGAGGACTGTCTGTGCGCATTGCGCTGGGTGATCCGGAACGCGGAGGAGTACGACATCGACCCCGATCGCATTGTTGTCACCGGCAACTCGGCCGGCGGTCATCTCGCCCTGACGACGGGCATGATTCCGGCCTCGGCCGGTCTCGACCGGCAGTGCCCGGGCAACGAAGAGCTGTCGGTGGCGGCCATCATCAACTGGTATGGCATCACAGATGTGGCCGACCTGCTGGACGGGCCCAACATGAAGACCTACGCGGTGACCTGGATGGGTAGTCTGCCCAATCGTCTGGCCATCGCCGACCGGGTGTCGCCACTGACCTACGTGCGGGCCGGGCTGCCACCGGTGCTCAGCATCCACGGCGATGCGGACCCGACCGTGCCGTATCAGCACGGGGTTCGGTTGCACGCGGAGCTGGCGAAGTTCTCTGTCGCGAACGAGTTGCACACGGTGCCGGACGGGCGTCACGGCGGCTTCAATCGCGAGCAGACGGTCGCGATCTTCGAGACGATCGATCGCTTCCTGACGAAGCATGGTCTCGCCGGCGACGCGTCACGCAGCACGTCCGGTGAATAGGTTAGGACTCTGACCAGAATGACCTTGCCAAGTGGGGCGTCGCGGCGCCTGTCTGACAAGGCGTGAGGAGCGCGCATACCGGGCGTATGTAAGCGACGAACAACGATGGCGGGCGGGATGCCCCGGCGGCCCAGTTGGCAAGGTCGTTCTGGTCAGTGTCCTTAGGACGAGGGAGGCGAGATGAGGCTCGAGACGGACAGGCGTTCGAACGCCCGCGTCATTGTGTCGGTCGCGGTGCTGTTGGGCCTGGGATGCGGGCCGGCGCCGTTGCGCGCTCAGGACCTCGGCGAGGCGGTCCAGGCGTTGTGGGCCGCCGCCCCCGGCGACGACGCCGACGACGCCGTCGAGTCGATTCTCGCGCTCGGTCCCGAGATCGGTCCGCTGTTTACCCGCGTGCGGGCCGGCGCCGTCTATGACCCGGACGCCCCACGGGGGCGGCAGGTGCTCAGCCGGGAGAATCCCGATGGCGTCGAGTTCCGATACGAGGTCCACGTCCCGGAGAGCTACGACTCGGCCCGTCGGTACCCGGTTCACGTGTATCTCCACGGCGGCGTCTCTCGCCCTCGGCGCGAGGAAGCCCGGTTCTGGCGCAACACCGACCGGCACGTCCGGGACGACGCCATCGTCGTCTTCCCCGAGTCCTGGGCCGAGGCGATGTGGTGGCAGGCGAATCAGATCGAGAACCTGACCGGCATGCTCAACGACCTCAAGCGCCGCTACAACGTGAACGAGAACGCGGTGCATCTGATGGGCGTCTCGGACGGCGCCACCGGCGCCTTTTATCACGCCTTCAAGGCGCCCACACTGTGGGCCTCGTTCGTGTCGTTCAACGGGCACCCGGTGGTGCTCGCCAATCGGTCGACCAATGCCGATGGGCAGATGTATGTCACGAACTTGCGGAACAAGCCGATTTTCGCCATCAACGGCGGGAAGGATCGGCTGTATCCGGTCAGCTCTGTCGTACCGTTCTTTCAGTTGTTCGTCGACGCGGGGGTGTTCCTCCAGTTCACGCCGAAGCCTGAAGGCGAGCACAACATGAATTGGTGGGATGAGGAAAGCCCCAACGTGGACGCGTTCCTCGTCGCCCAGAACCGTCGGCCGCTCCCTGACCGTCTGGTCTGGGAGACCGAATCCACCGACCGATTCAATCGAGCGCATTGGCTCGTCATCACCGAGTTGGGCCGCGTCGCCGGCGAGACCGAGTTCGACGACTTCAACGCCATCGGGGGTGCGGCCCCGCAGGCGCCGCTCGGGTTCAATATGATCGGCGAGCTCGACACCGGCGACGGCGTACAGCTCGTCGACATCCTGCCGAACTCGATGGCCGAGGTGGCCGGGATGCGCGCCGGCGACGTGCTGGTGGAGATGAACGGCGTCACGGTGGGGAACGTGGACACCCTGCGAGCCGCGGTGCAGACCCCGCCGGACGGGCCGGGGTTCCCGGTGACGGTGCTGCGCGACGGCGAGCGGATGTCGTTCGTGTTGATGCCGGTCGAGACCGGTGAGGCGCCGCCGCCCCGCGAAGCGTTTCCCCAACCGGACGCGTCAGGACGCGCCCAACTCGTACGGAACGACAACGACATCGAGCTGGTCACCCGTGGCGTACGACGCTACACGCTGCTGCTCTCGCCCGAACAGTTCGATTTCACGAGGCCCGTGCGGGTGACCACGAACGGCGTCGAGTCGTTCCAAGGCATGGTGGAGCCAAGCCCCGAGACCCTGCTGCGCTGGGTCGCCCGAGACCGCGATCGCACCATGCTGTTCGGTGCCGCGCTCGACATCCAGGTCGTCGCTCCATAGCACCAGATCTCCTTGTGGCGCATGGCTTTAGCCATGCGATCGCACGCCTGAAGGCCTGCGCCACAGGGTCTCGCCAGGACTCCCTAGAAACGGATTCGTAGCCCGGCTCCGGCCTGCAGTCCTCCGACATCCACGTCGAACTGCCCATCGTCTGGCGAGGTGAGTTGGACCGTGGCGCGCGAAAACCGCGTGAATCCGCCCACCCCGACAAATCGCGAGAAGAAGACCGCAGCGTCGGCACCGACGTGGTAGCCGGTCTCCGATACCGACTGGCGACGGGTCGCGGCGCCACAGAAGGTGGCGGTGTCGAACGGGAAGCTGTGGGTGAAGGTGACGGCCGAGACGAGATCCTGGTCGACCCAGAACAACGACGGTCCGCCGAATACCGCGAGTTGCACGGGACCCGGGACCGGCAAGAACCAACGCAGTTGCAGGTGGACGGCTTCTTCCAGCCGGGTCAGGTTCCGAGCGTTACCGCTGATCGAGCGCGGTTGCTCGAAGAAGAACGGATGCGGCACCCGAGCGTCCACGGGCGCGTCGTGGTTTCGGTCGAACCGGGTATATCCGGCGCCGAGGGCCACGCCCTTCCCCAGCCCGACCCCACCGCCCACGTCGATCGTTTGCCCGGCGTCAATGGTGTAGGTCGCGTTCAGATCGCCCTCTTCGACGAACTCCGTGAACACGACGTTGTCCGAGAAGTCGGTCGTCGAGACCTGAACGCCGCCGTTCACCTCGACAAAAACACGACCGGGCTGCCCTTGCCAGAGACGTCGCCCAGCACGACCAGCAGTCGATCGTCACCGAGCCGCACGATGTCATACAGGTCGCCCCCGACCGTGTTGGCGGGGCGGGTGCGTCCGGCAATCTCGATTCCGCGCCCGGTGAAGGTGTCGTTGGGGAGCATCGCCAGTTGGATCTAGCGGCCGATTTCCAGGTCGTGTTTCAGGCTCAGGCGGTCGGCGACCTCGAGCAGCACCAGCAGATTGACCAGGAGGAAGCCGCCGAACAGCCAGAACGTGCCGTCCGACCAGGCCGGACCCGGGATCGAGAGGTTCACCACGAACGGGATCAGGGGAAAACGTGTCAGCCCGAATCCTGAGAAGAGCTCGAACATCCCGATCAGCGCGCAGAGCATGGCCACGCCGAACAGCGCCTGCCGCGCCGGTGACAACCGGGAGGTGAAGGCGATGAAGAACAGCTTGGACTGCGCGAGCAGCCGCCCGTGCCAGGGGAGCCCGCTCAGGGTGTCCGGGTCGATGCCGCGGGCAAAGTAGTCGTAGGCGTCCAGTGCGTCCCGGGTGAACAATCGCTGAAAATCGTCCGCCGTCAGATCCTTCGTGTAGGTATCCCAGAACTGGCGGGCGCGGCGGGAGTGGGACATCACTGAGATTATACGGAGGGGCGGCTGATGTCGTTCGGTTCGGAGGGCGACCCGGGCGACGGCAGGGCCACACGTGACGGCCGGGACACTAGGATAGAGACGCGTCGATCAGGGGCGGCGGGAGGTGCGATGTCGGGTCTCGCGAAAATCTATACGGCCGACAACGGCATGGATGCCCACATGCTCAAGGCGTTGCTGGAGCAGGAGGGGATCTCTGCCGTCGTGCGGGGCGACGACGTGGTCCCGTTGCAGGGCGGGGCGTTGTTCCGCATGGAAGTGCGGCCGTCGGTGTGGGTGTTTGACGACGACCGTCGCGACCGAGCCCAAGCGTTGGCTGACGAGTATGGTCGTGGGGCGGCGCCGTCGTCGAGCGACGACGTGACCTGGGACTGTCCCTGCGGCGAGTCGGTCGAAGCCCAATTCAGTGAGTGCTGGAGTTGCGGCCGGTCGCGGGCGGACCCTTAGGTTTCGTATGTGGCGCAGGCCTTCAGGCCTGCGATTTTGTGTTTTTCCGCACCCTGCTAAAAAGGCCCCGCCCCCCAAACGGTCGGGGAGACGGGGCCTGCTCAGGAGCGTCTTGCCTGATTCCCCGGTGCTACAGGGGACTCAGGTAGCCCTCGTAGGTGATCGTCTCGCCAGGCAAGATGAGCACGTCGAACTCTAGCGGCACGAAACCGGTTTCTACGATCTCGATGTGGTGCGGCCCCTCTTCCAAACGCAGCCGTTGGAAGATGCCGTCGTAGTCGTTGACCACGCCGACGTAATACCCGTCCACAAAGACCTCACCGAACCGTGGCTGCACCTTCAGGCGCAGACTGCCGGTGTAGTAGTTGTTCCCGTAGGTCTGGAAGGCGTAAGCGGAGTAGCCGTAGCTGTTGCCGTAGTAGCCATTCCAGTACGGGTCATACCGGTAGCCGGACCCGTAGCCAATGCCGATGTTGAAGGTGCTGTAGCCCGGGAAGTAGAAATATGAGCCGTAAATGTGCTGACGGCCGTAGTTGTGGCGTCCACGATACGGGGTATACCCGCGTCCGCCCCCTCGCCCGCCTCGTCGTCCGCCGTTGCCGTAGTTGTTGTTGACGACGATCGGTCTCGAGCGCAGCGTTGAACGGCGCACCGCCGAGCCGACCACGTTGCCGTTCCGCGGCTGACGATTAGCGCGTCCGCCGGCCATACGCGTGTTCCCTCCTGGCCCGCCGCCCGCCCGCACGCCCGTGCCGGCGCGACGGCCGTCTGGATCGCCCTGGCCCCGCCCGCCCTGCCGACCAACCACCGGTGCGCCATTTCCGCGCGGTGAAATCACCCGGGTGCCGTTCCGGCCGGGACGGTTCCCAGTGGCCGTTGCCGTGGTTCCCGCGGGGCTCCGTCGTGCGACCGCCCGGTTGCCACCGCGTGGCGGTTGAGCGTTCGCGTTGCCGGCGCGGC
>JAPYUM010000021.1:0-28606 GCA_029940535.1 Vicinamibacterales bacterium | reverse complement strand
CCATCGCGGCGCGGAGCGCGACGATTGGCGCGGGGCTGTTGCGAGCCGCCGTTCGACCGGCCACCCTGGGCCCGGGCCGCCGGGGCCCGGCCCGGCGAGGAACGCTGGGGAGCCCGGACCCGGGACGGTGCCCGACGCTGCGGCGAGGCGGCTCGAGAAGGCGCCCTGCCCTGTGAGCGTCCCTGGGAAGCACTGGAACCTCGCCGCCGCGCACGATTCTGCGCTTCGGCGTCGATCGGCGCGGACCATGCCGCGAAGAGGAGGATACTTGAGAAAACGAGTGCCAGACGAGTCATAACCTGCTCCTTTCGTCGCAGACTGCCACCTCATTTAGGATGCATGCACCGTGCCAGGCGCCTGGCGACACTAGGCCCAAGGAAACCAGTGGCTTGCGATGCATAGCGCAACATTGGTGTCTCAAACATGGGTCACCACTGTCCCGCCTGGAGTGCGCCAACCCGATGATATCAGGGGCATCGCGGGCGGAACTCGGCTGGCACTTGGCGGCCAAATCTGTCATCCTGAGGTTCGTGACCGGGTCGCGATGGGGCGACGACGAAAGGGATTGGCAGCATGGGTTTCTGTGAGCATTGTGAAGGCCAGCGGTTCGACCGGGCGCAGGTGCTCCGCCAGCTCAGGCAGACGCGTGCCCGTCTTCGCGACGAGGGAACTGCGTGCACGGCCGACGAGGCGCTGCAGCTGGCCATCAAATCTGTCCGAGCCCTCGAAATTCCCCACCTCGAACCGGTCGACGACTGGATGGAAGAGACCACCGACGACCAAGTCGTACATTAGGGCTCGGTTCCGGCCATCTCGACCACCACTCGGTACAGGTATTCGACAAAAAGGCCCAGGCCGTCAATCGAGAGGCGCTCGTCGGTGCCGTGGACGCCGCTGAGGTCGTCGCGGATCATGCCGATGCCGTAGGCCTGTACGCCTCGGGCCCGCACCTGGGCCGAGTCGGTCGAGGCGACGAGCATCGTGGGCAGCGTGATGGCCTCCGGGAACATGTCCTTCTGCACCCGCTCGAGTGTCTGAAACATCTCGCTGTCGAGGGACGACGGTGGGGCGGCCGGTCGCATGCTCGTCGGTCCCGTCACTTCGACCGCCGGGTCGTCGATCAGGTCACGCAGTGTCGTCAGGAACTGGTCCAGGTCCTCATCGGGGAGAGCCCGGATGTCGAGTTCCGCTTCCGCGTCGGCCGGAATCACGTTGCGCCGAAACCCTCCGCTGATGATGTTGGGCGAAATACTGGTCCGAAGCATGGAATTGATCCCGATGTCGACCCGTCGCAGCCGGTCCTGGATGTCGGCGCTCAACCCCGGGCGCTCGATATTGCGATACCGGAACGCGGCGTCGGGTGGGCTGATGCGCGCCAGCCGCTCCAGATAGGCTCGGGTCGTTTCGTTCAACCGCATCGGCGGCTGATAGGCCCCGACCTTGGCCACCGCTGCGGCCAGGTGCACGATCGCGTTGTCGAGTCGCGGGGCCGACCCGTGCCCCGCCACACCCCGGGCGATCAGTTTGATGCCGCGCCACGGCACCTTCTCGGTGGTCGCGATGCTGACCGTCTGGACCGTGCCGGCGGACGCGCTCATGCGCCCACCCTCGTTAAGCGCATACTCGGCGTCGATGTCGTCCCAGTGCTGGTCGACGACGAAGTCGATGCCCACTTCCGTCGTGCCCTCCTCGCCTGATTCGGCCAGCAGGATCACGTCGCGGGCCAACGGCACGCGTCGACGCTGCAGCATACGCATGACCTGCATCATGGCCGCCAACTGCCCCTTGTCGTCTGAGGCGCCGCGTCCATAGACATACCCATCGCGGATTTGGCCGCCGAAGGGATCGACGCTCCAGTCGGACGGCTCGACCCCCACGACATCGGTATGGGCCATCAGGAGCAGCGGGCGCTTCGATCCGTCGCCCTCCAGTCTGGCCACGAGATTGGCCCGACTGGGGTCGAGCGCGATGATGCGCGATGGGATCTCGGCGGTGTCCAGCACGCTTTTCACGTAGTTGGCGGCCAGTGTCTCGTTCCCGGGCGGGCTGCTGGTGTCGATGCGGATCAAATTCTGGAGCAACGCCACGGTCTCGTCGCGAGCCTGGTCGAAATCTGGGGCCTGTGCGTGCGGTGTCGTCACGAGCCCGAAGGCGAGGGCGACCAACGGCAGGGTGAGCTTCGGAAGAGTGGTCATCGTCGGTTGGCGTCCGCTGCGCCGGGGTTGGGTCAATGCCGGGCTTCCGCGGCCAGGCCGGACAGCGTCGAGAACGTCGAGAGTCGCTCAAGACTGGTGTGGACGTCAACTACCACCGGGCCGTCGTGCGCCAGCGCCGTCTGGACCACGTCGTCAGCCTGGTCGGCCGAGGCAATGGTGAGCCCGAGCGCGCCGAATGCCGTTCCCAGCGCCGCGAAGTCCGGGTTGTTCAGCGTGGTGCCCGCGACGCGTCCGGGGAACTGCTTTTCCTGGTGCAGTCTGATGGTGCCGAAGCTGCTGTTGTTGGCGACGAACAGTCGCACCCGGGCACCGTATTGGACCGCCGTGGCGAGCTCCGATCCGGTCATCAGGAATCCGCCGTCGCCGACGAGACCGACCACCTGCCGGGTCGGATAGCGGAGGGCCGCCGCCACAGCCCCGGGCGTCCCCAGCCCCATGGCGCCGGACACCGCCCCCAGCAGGCGGTGGCTCGACCGAAACCGAAAGTGGCGGTGGAGCCAGCTGCCGAAATTGCCGGCGTCCATGGCGATGATGCCGTCGGCCGGCAGGTGCGCGCCGAGGGCGGCCACGACATACCCGAAGTCGACCCCGTCCGGGGCCGGCTCGGGCGTCCAGTGTGCCAACTCGAGGGTCGCGGCATGAAGACGCTCTCGCCAGGCGACCCGCGCCGGCGTGTCGGTCGGCACCGGTGGGGCGTGGGCCGCGAGCGCGTCCAAGAACGGCACGGTCTCCGCCGTGATAGCAACCGCGGTGTCGAAGACACGCCCGATCTGCGTGTGGTCCGGATACACATGCACCAGGGGCTGCACGGGGGTCGGCGCCGTCGGCAGGCGAAAGCCCTGGGTGGTGATTTCGTTGAGCCTGGTGCCGACCGCCACGATCAGATCGGCGTCGGTCAAATGTTGCCACGCCGTGGGCGGCAACCCGAACCCGAGGTGACCGGCGAAGCAGGGGTGGTCATTGTCGAACAGGTCCTGGTGCTTGTAGCTGGTCGCCACTGGCACCTGCCACCGCTCGACGCACGCGGCGAGCGCGGTTCGACCGACCCCGCTTCGCGCCCCACCACCTACCAGCAGCAACGGACGGTCGGCCGCCGTGAGTCGGCGTGCCACGTCGGCCACGCCATCCACCGGCGGGAGTCTCGGCTCGCTCGGGATCGGGGCCGGAAGCTCGTCGCGAACCTCGTCGGCGAGCAGGTCCTCTGGAATCGACACGATGACCGGTCCGGGCGTGCCGTCTGTGGCCACACGAAACGCGTCGACTACGGTGGCGGCCAGCCGGGTCCCGTCGTGCACCTCGACGACCTGTTTCGCCATGTCTCCGAAGGTGCGGACGTAGTCGATTTTCTGGAATACACCGCGCTCGAGATTGCGGCGTGGCAGCTGACCGATGAACAGGACCAGCGGCGCCGCATCCTGTTCGGCGGTGTGCACGGCGAGTGCCGCGTTGGTGGCGCCGGGACCACGGCTCACGAACGCCACCCCGGGACGGTTGGTCAGCTTCGCGTCGGCGACCGCCATCAGGCCGGCCCCGCTTTCGTGGCGACAGGTCACCAGGTCGATCGCCGGCTCGGCGGTCAGCGCGTCCAGAGCCGGCAAGTAGCTCTCACCGGGCACACAGAACACTCGATCGACGTCGAGTCGGCGCAGCGTTTCGACCAGCTGCCAGGCGACGGTAGGCATGGACGCCATATTGTGACATCACGCTGCAGGCGTTCACGGAGTATCAGATGGTTCACAATACGCAAGAGCCGCGCCGCACCGCGTCTGCGGGCGCAGACAGCCTTTCACGCATGCCTCTCGATCCCCCTCTTGCGTCACGATTGACCGACGATTTCCTGCGGGTCTCGCGACGGCGCCTCGAGACACGGCTCGGGCAGATCGAGCGCTGCCTGGGCCGGCTGAGCGACGCACAGATCTGGACCCGCCGGCATGATATCGAGAATGCGGTCGGCAACCTGGTGTTGCACCTCTGTGGCAACATCACGCAGTGGATTGTCGGTGGCGTGGGCGGCGAGCCGGTATCGCGCGATCGGGACGCCGAATTCGCTCGTCGCGAGCCTGTGCCGGGTGGGGAGCTGGTGGCCCGATTGCGGGCGGCGGTCCAACGGGCGGACGCGGTGCTCGAGCGCCTGACCCCGACCGATCTCCTCCAGCCCCGGCGCATCCAGGGATACGACGTCACCGTGCAGCACGCCGTCTACCACGTGGTCGAACATCTGGCCGAACACACCGGCCAGATCATCTGGGCCACCAAGGGGCTCACCGGCGAGGACCTTCGGTTCTTCGCCTATCTGGATGACGAGAACGCCCTCAGGGGACGCGATCCTTAGCGGTTTTCCGACGAGGCGTCCCATGGCGGGGGGAGCGTGTCTGACGGGTCAGGAAAGTAGACGCGAGACAGGTAGTTCATCGCGATGGCGAGACCCTGGCGTTGTGGCATGGTGACCACCAAGGGAATCGCCAGACCCCCGAAGAAGAGCAGGCCTGACTGCCAGGTCAGCGCGCTGACGCCGAAGAACACGACCAGAATCAGCCCGATCGCGAGCGGAATTCTGTCCATGACAATCCAGTAGAGCCAGGTGTCGCCCTGGTTCCGCAGATAGCGGAGCCCGCACACGCTGCACGTGTCGTGCATGGTCATCCAGCGCACGAACACGGGGCCCTGTCCGCAGTGGGGACATCGACGCCGTGCGCCTCGCCAGAGGACGGTCTTCGGTGCCTGGCGGCGGTTTGTGGCTGAAGCGTCAGACATCGAAGACCATCGTCTCCCGTCTCCGGTCGGAATGACAGCCACGCGGCACTTTCACGACGGGCTGCTCGTGTAAAGTTGGCTGGCGGCGCGGCCCGAAGACGACCGGTCGCGCGACGCTACTTCAGGACGATGACTATCGCTTTCTCTGGCCGCAATCCCGGACCGGGTATTGCCACGCCGGCACGCCTGTGGCGAGCCACGGTGCTGGCGGGCGTCCTGTTTCTTGGTGGCACCATCGGTTACCGAGCGGTGGAAGGCGTAGATTGGTGGGACGCGTTCTACATGACGGCCATCACCATTACCACGGTGGGTTTTGGGGAGGTCTTCCCCCTGTCGATTTCCGGTCAGCTGCTGACAGTGTTCCTGCTGTTCTCCGGGCTCGGCATTTTCTTCTTCCTCGCGTCCGAGATCGGTCGGGCGGTCATGGAGGGAGAGTTGCGCCACTATCTGGGGCGCGTACGGAGGTCCCGCATGATGGAACGGATGACCGGCCACGACATCGTGTGCGGGTATGGGCGAATGGGGCGCGCGGTCGTCGAGGAGTTGCAGCGGGCCGGTCGCGAGGTGGTGGTAGTCGACAGCCGTGCGGATCGCACGCGGCCGGTGGCCGAGACCGGGGTGCCGACCGTCACCGGCGACGCCACCCTGGAGAAGACGCTGCTGGAGGCGAATGTGCGGCAGGCACACGGACTGGTCTCGTGTGTGAACGACGATGCGCACAACGTCTACACGGTGCTGACCGCTCGTTCGCTGAACCCCAAGCTGCTGATTGTGGGTCGGGCGACCGAGGACGGAGCTGAGCGGCGGATTCGCCAGGCCGGGGCCGACCGTGTCGTCAACCCGTACCACCTGGGCGGCGCCCGGTTGGCGCACCTGGTAGTGAAACCGGCCATTGTCAGCTTCTTCGACGCCACCACGACCGATGCGTCGCCGCGGCTCGACCAGAGCGCGCTGCGGTCACTGGCCCCCGTGGTGGGCCAGTCCCTTTCCGAAGCAAACATCCGGCAACGCTGGGGGCTAACCGTCGTCGCGGTGCAACGCGGTGGCGACATCGTGGCGAGCCCCCCGGCTGACTATCGATTGGAGGCGGGTGATGTGCTGGTCGTCTTCGGCGAGCGTTCGCAGATCGACGCCTTCGACCGCGACTGCAGCTAGGTTTTCTGGCGATCCGTCCGTGTGGACGGCGTTGCTGCGTCGGTCACATGCCACCTGCATGCTCCCTGCTCGCTCCGTTTCCAGACCGAGCAGAAAGGCGATCGTGAGCAGCGCCGCCACGAGCGCGGCGGAAAGCAGGATGAGCCACGACCGTGGGACCGCGGTCGTGCCCCTCGGCGCGCCCGACGTTGGCGGGACAGCCATCGAGGCCCATTATACTAGTGCCTTCGGCTGCAGGGCACGCGGTCGACGAGTGTGATTTTTGCGACGAGGAGCGACGCTGATGAATCGATTGAGGCTCCCACCGGCCGCGGTACTGCTGGCCGTCCTGTCGTTCCCGCCGACGGTGGCCCACGGGCAGACTACGGAGCCGGTGTTCCCGTTCCCGGTCAGCGTGTTCGAGTTGGCCAACGGCCTGAAAGTCGTCGGGGTCGACTACGACAGCCCCGGCATCGTGGCCTACTACACCGTCGTGCGTACCGGTTCACGGAACGAAGTGGAACCGGGGTTCTCCGGGTATGCGCATTTCTTCGAGCACATGATGTTCCGTGGCACCGAGGCCTATCCGACCGACGCCTACAACGAGGCCATCAAGCGGCTGGGCGCGGACTCGAATGCCTTCACCACCGACGATTGGACCACGTACCACACGGTGGCCAGCGCCGACGCGCTCGAGACCATCATCGAGCTCGAGTCTGACCGGTTTCTGAACTTGAGCTATTCGGAGGAAGACTACCGCATCGAGGCAGGCGCCATCCTTGGCGAGTACAACCTGAACTTCTCGAATCCGACCTCACTGCTGCGAGAGCGGCTGCACGCGCTCGCGTTCACCAGTCATCCATACCAGCACACCACCCTCGGACTCCTCGAAGACGTCAAGGCGATGCCGGAGCACTACGACTACAGCGTCGAGTTCTACGACCGGTACTACCGACCCAACAATTGCATCGTGGTCGTCGTCGGCGACTTCGATCAGACGGAGCTCGAACGGCTGGTCACCGACTACTATGGAGACTGGGAGGCCGGCACGTTCGAGCCTGCGATTCCGACCGAACCGGTGCAGACCGGGCCTCGCACCGAGGAAGTCACCTGGCCGAATGCGACGTTGCCGCTGGTCATGATTGGCTATCACGCCCCGGCGTTTTCGGTCGAGGCCATCGACATGCCGGCCCTCGACGTGCTGTCGCAGTTGTTGTTCTCGCAGAACGCGCCGTTGTTTCAGCAGCTCTATCTGCGCGATCAGCTCGTGGACGTCCTCTCCGGTGGTGCGGTTGACCACAGAGACCCGCCATTGTTCGAGATCATCGCGCGCGTGACCAAGCCCGATCAGGTGACCGAGGTACGCGATGCGATTATCTCGGAGATCGAGCGGATGACGCGCGAGCCGGTTGACGCCGGTGTCCTCGCCGACACCAAATCAGCCATGCGTTATTCGTTTGCCCGCGGTCTCAACAGCCCCGGGCCGATCGCCGAGACACTCGCGCACTACCTGCAGCTGACGGGTGAGCCGGACACGGTCAATCGGGTGTACGAGCTGTACGACGCGGTCACCACGGAGGATGTACAACGGGTCGCCACCGAGTATTTCGCCGAGTCCAATCGGACCGTGATCGTGCTGACCGAGGAGGGGCAATGAGGGGGTGGCAGCTCGCGATAGCGGCGTGCACCCTGGTGATGGCGTGCGGTGGGGTCGAGGATTCGGCTCCCTCCGGCGCCGGCCTCGGTCTGCAGGCGCCCAACTCGCCTCTGGTCACGTTGCGGGTCATGGTCGAGACCGGTTCGGTCGATGATCCGATGGGACGGAACGGCTTGAACGCCCTGACTGCGCTGATGATCGGTCAGGGTGGCACCAACGCTCTGAGCTATGAAGAGCTGACCACCGCGCTGTATCCCTGGGCGGCGTCAATCAGCGCGCAGTATGACAAGGAGGTCACCACCATCGTCGGTGAAGTGCATCGCGACCATCTCGAGCCGTTCTATGAGATGTTCCGTGACCTGATCGTGGCGCCACGGCTCGACCTGGCCGATTTCGAACGGAACCGAGATTATTTGACCAACGCGATCGTCTCGACCCTGCGAGGCAACGACGACGAAGAGCTTGGCAAGCAGGCCCTCAACGCACTGCTCTACGCCGGTCACCCCTACGAAGCGACGGAGATGGGCACCGAGCAGGGTCTGGCGGCCATCACGATCGATGACGTGCGCGCGTTCCACGCCGCACACTACACCCAGGGCAACCTGGTGATCGGCGTGGCGGGGGGATACCCCGACGGGTTCCTCGAACGGGTCGAGGCGGATCTGGCCGCAGGCCTGCCGCCGAGCGACGTCGTCAGTGAGCCGCTGCCGGCCCCACGTGCGCTGGACGGTCTCGAGCTGCTGCTCGTGGAGAAGGACGCGATCGCCACCGCAATCTCGATCGGATTCCCGGTCGAGGTCACCCGCGCCCACGATGACTTCTATCCGCTGATGGTGGCCAACTCCTATTTCGGCGAGCATCGCACATTCAACGGCCGGCTCATGAATCAGATGCGCGGCTTGCGGGGGCTGAACTACGGGGACTACTCCTACATCGAGAACTTCATTCAAGATGGCGGGTCGACCTTCCCGGCGCCCAACACCCCCCGGCGGCAGCAGTTTTTCAGCATCTGGATCCGGCCGGTGCCGCATCACAACGCGGCGTTTGCGCTGCGCCAGGCGGTCCGCGAGCTGGCGCTGCTGGTCGACCAGGGGCTGTCTGAAGCGGACTTCGACGCGACCCGCGAATATCTCATCAACTACTCGAAGCTCTACGTGCAAACGGGCAGCCGGCGTCTCGGGTATGCGGTGGATTCCGCGTTCTATGGCACGGGCTTCTTTGTCGACGAGATTCGCGACCGGCTGTCTGCGATGACGGTGCAGGACGTGAACGCCGCCATCCGACGACACCTGCAGGCCGATAATCTGGGAATCGCCGTCGTCACCCGAGCGGCGGAGGCGTTTCGCGACGCGCTGCTGTCGGGCGAGCCCTCCGACGTGACCTACAACACCGAGGTCGTCGGAGACATCCTCAACGAGGACGAGGAGATCAAGACATACCCACTCGCGATCAATCGGGATCGGGTACGCGTGGTGCCGGTTGAGCAGATGTTCGTTGACGTGTCGTAATGGTGAGGCCCTGTGGCGCAGGCCTTCAGGCCCGCGATCGCACGGCTCAAGCCCTGCGCCACAAAGAGATCTGTGCCCCGGTTGAGGTGGGCCGGCTCCTACGTTTCCTCAGAAGGATGGAGAAAGCATCATGACGAAGTGGATGAGATACGGACGCACGGCGATGGCCACACTCGTTGTCGCCGGGTTGGGTGGCGCCGTCGGCGCCGCGCCCGCGTCGGCCCAGGAGCCCGGGTCGGTGGTGGCACGGGACAACCGGGTACAGGGGCGCAGCTATACGTTTCCCGGCACCGGCAAGGAAGTGCCCTATGCGCTCTTCGTGCCGTCCAACTATGACGCTGCCCGCGAGTGGCCGCTCATCGTTGCGCTCCACGGGCTTGGGCGTCCCTACGATTGGATGATGGGGTACGACGGCAACATCGATGCGGCCGAGCGGGACGGCTACATCATGGTGGCGCCGCTCGGCTATCACGCGCGGGCGTGGTACGGCAGCCGGGGTCCGGGCGTTCCCAACATGCGGCGAGCCGAGGGTGACACGGAGACGCTCCCCGAGAATCTCGGCGAACTGAGCGAGCAGGACGTGATGAACGTCTTCGAGCTGGTGCGCCAGGAGTTCAACATCGACGAGAACCGGATGTATCTGTGGGGGCACTCCATGGGTGGGGCCGGGACCTATCACCTGGCCGAGCAACATCCGAACCTCTGGGCCGCGGTCGGCGTCGCCGCGCCGGCACCCTCGGTCGATCCGTCTCAACTTGAGGCGTTCAAGCACGTGCCGATCATCGTGCTACAGGGCGACGAAGACCCGCTCGTGACGCGGACGCGAGAGTGGGTCGCGAAGATGAAGACGATCGGGATGGAGCACGTCTACATCGAGGTGAAGGGCGGCGACCACTCGCGGTTCATCAACTCGAGCACGGACACGATCGAGAAAATCTTCGCGTTCTTCAACATCGTCCGGAAAGACCAGCGGCCGCAGACGAACTGACGCGGCGCCGTGTCCTCAGAGTGCGATGGCGGGGACCGACCCTGAGTGGTGGGTGCCATCGAGCGCGAGGAGGTCTTCGTTCAGGGCGCCCTGGCGATACCCGCGGGGGTCGACGGTCACGGTGTCGAAGCCGGCTTCGAGAAACTGACCCAGCACCTGCTGTCTGATCGCGGGCGTACGCAGCTTGGCGATCGCGTCCGCCTCGACCTCGATCCGCGCCATGGTGTCGTGGAATCGCACCCGGCAGACCCGGAAGCCCAGGTCACGGAGCGTGCGCTCGCAGGTGGCGACCCGGGTCAATCGTTCCGGTGTGATCGCGGTGCCGTAGGGAAATCGGCTCGACAGACAGGCCAGCGCCGGTTTGTCCCAGATTGGTAAGCCGCGCCGTTTGGCCGCCTCGCGGACGTCCGCCTTGGTAAATCCGAGTTCGTCGAGCGGTGACCGGACGCCCTGCTCCCGAGCCGCCTGACGTCCCGGTCGGTGGTCGCCGCGATCATCCACGTTGAACCCGTCCACCACGTGAGGGGCGCCCAGCCGCCGCGCTTCGTCCACGGCCCGACCATAAACCTCGGTCTTGCAGAAGTAGCAGCGGTTGACCGGGTTCGTGGTGTAGCGCGCATCATCCAGCTCGTCGGTGTCGACCAGGAGATGTCGGGCGCCGAGACGGCGGGCCAGGGTCTGGGCATCGGCTCGTTCTTCGGGGGCCAGACTCGGCGACACGGCGGTGAGCGCTAGCGCCCGGTCGCCAAGGCACTCGACCGCCTCGGCCAGCAGGTAGCCGGAGTCAACGCCCCCCGAAAAGCAGACCACCACCCGATGCAGCTCGGCCAACAGGCTTCGCAACGCTATGATCCGGTCGTCGAGGATCGGCATTAGAATGACAGCAGCGTGGAACGAAACTGGGTACCAGTATATCGGTCACTACATAACCTGATCGATGTTGCCTGTGCCTGACGCCACCGCCTCGTTGTTGCTCGGCTCCGCGGCCTCCCTGGCCGCCGTGCATGCCCTGATCGGCGTCGACCACTCGATTCCTTTTATTGTCATGGGTCGGGCGCGCGGATGGTCGCTTCGCCGCACGCTCGGCGTCACCGGTGCCTGCGGTCTGGTGCACGTGGCATCGTCGGTGCTCATCGGCCTGGTCGGTGTGGGATTGGGCGTCGCGCTCGACCGTCTGGCGTGGCTCGAATCTGCCCGCGGCAACGTGTCGGCCAGACTGCTGATCGGATTTGGTCTGGCCTACGCCGCGTGGGCCCTGTGGCGGAGCTTCTGCGGACGAGGACACACCCATCGTCACACCCATGCGGACGGCACGACGCACAGCCACGCGCATGGGCACCAAGGCGAGCACCTGCACGTCCACGACCTCGGGCGAGGCGCGACTCCCTGGGCGCTGTTCCTCGTGTTCGCCTTCGGGCCCTGCGAGGCGCTGATTCCGCTGATGATGGTGCCGGCCGTCGACGCCGCCTGGTTGCTGCTGGCCGCGGTCGTCGGCGTGTTCACGTTTTTCACGGTGGGATCGATGTTGGCCGCCGTGGCGCTCGGCTACACCGGATTGACCCACGCCCGACTCGGCGGGTTTGAGCGAAGAATCGATGTCCTGGCCGGGCTGACCGTCGCCGCCAGCGGCGTTGCCGTACTGTTTCTCGGTATATAGGACCCGGGCCGCGCTTCCCAGCACTCGTCTATAATGGGGCGCTCTCGGTAGCTGCCATGACCCGCCGTGCAGATCGGCCTTCCGGCGTTCGCCTGACCGTCGCACCAGCCCGTGCCGACCACACCGGTGCGCTGGTGCCCCGACGCCGTACGTTGGACGGGTTTACGGATGCTGTCGCGCGGTCGGACGGCGTTGCGCTGGGCGATCTGGATCCGGTCACGGCGCTCCGCGTGCAGACCGAGAATACGCTGTATGAGATTACGGTCGTTCGTCCCTCCTGCGCGACGGTATTCGTCCGTGGCGGCCGCTTTTTTCCGAACGCCACCGAGGTCCGTTTTGGTGGGTCCAGCTTCGGGGGAAGCTGTTTGAAGCTGGACTGGTTCGGTGTCGGCCTCCACATGGAATTCCACTACGACGGGAGCTGGATCGTCACCTCACCAATCCGGTCACTCGAGGTGCTCGACGCATCCGCGCTCCCCGGTCCGTTCTGACCCACCCGCATCGGTTGTGAGATAGACTGCCCCGCCGACGTTGACTCTGCCGGATCGCGCGGTCGTCGGGCGGTGGGTCCAGCCAGATCGCCGTGCTCTACGACATCATTTTCATCCTGATCGGATTGGGCCTTGTCGCCAAGGGTGGTGACCTGTTCGTCGACTCGAGCATCTATATCGGGAAGGCGTTCCGGGTTCCGCGCTTCATCATCGGCGGTACCCTCGTCAGCCTTGCCACCACCACCCCCGAACTCGTGGTGTCGGCGATCGCGAGTCGCGCGGGCGATTCCGGGATCGCGCTCGGCAACGCCGTGGGCTCCTGCGTGTGCAACATCGGTCTGATCGTCGGGACCGTGGCGCTGCTGACGCCGGTGGAGGTGGACAAGCGCGACTTCACGCGGCGGGCGGCGTGGATGGTCTCGGGCGCGGTCCTGGTCGTGCTGTTTACCTGGGACCGCACGCTCAGCCGACCGCTGGCGGGGCTGCTCATGCTGGGCGCGTTCGCCTACCTCGGGTGGGACTATCTGAACATCCGACAACACCGGGCGGCGACCGCCGGCCAGGAGTCGGAGTCTGGCGACACGAGCGGCCTGATCAAAGCCGGTGGCTGGTTCGCGCTGGGCGCGGGGCTGATCCTGGTCGGGAGTAACTTTCTGGTGGAGTCGGGCCAGTCGCTCGCCGCCGCGCTCGGCGTGCCCTCCATCATCATCGGCCTCTCAGTGGTGGCCATCGGCACCTCGTTGCCGGAACTGGTGACCGGGGTCTCGGCCGCTCGCAAAGGCGTCCCCGACCTGTCTCTCGGCAACATCATTGGTGCCAACGTCCTCAATCTCTACCTCATCGTTGGCCTGTCCGGCACCATCAATCCGCTGACCCTCGACGCCTTCACCCAGTTCTATTCATTTGGCTGGCTGGCCGTCTTCTTTACCGCGGTCATCGCCCTGGCCGCCCGCACCGGCCGCTTCCATCGCACCGGCGGCTTGATCCTGCTCGCGCTGTATCTGTTCTACGTCGCCGGCCTCGTCATAGCCCCGATGATCGGCGCCGCCCTCTAGGTTTCCAGGTTTCCAGGCGAGGTGTGACCTCATTCAGACGGGGCTGCGCCCCGAACCCCACGCGACCACTCCGCGGGGACCCCGAGAGCCCCACTCCGTGGCCGCGGGGCGCGCATTGTCGCGCGCCTTCACCCTGCCAGCCCGTCATACGCGTGGCGTGACGCTTCGGACAGGAAACGGGTGACGCCCCGTGGCGCAGGCCTCCAGACCTGCAATCGCACGGCTGAAGCCGTGCGCCACAACGACATCTGTGGCTCGGTTGAGACGGGCCGGCTCCGGGGACGTATTCCCCGAATCACTGTTCCGGGCTGCTCGGCGGTTCTGTCACTCGAAGAATCGGATACACCGCGCCGACGCGCACCTGGTCGTCGAGGAGGTTCCAGTTCACGACCCCGTCGTCGGACCGTGGTTCGAGCAGGCTGAAGAGCAGGCGCCCCAGCGGTTGGTCAACCGGCACGACCAGCGTGCCGGCGGGGACCTCCTGTTCGACCGGTTCCCACGCCCCATCGACGGTGCGCTGGAGGTGTCCCTCGAACAGACGCTCGTCTTGTGACGACGCGGTGATGGTGAATTGCTCGGCGGTGATGGTGGTGGGGGCGTCCGTCGCTCCGCCGTCGACGCCATGTGCCGCGAGAAGATCGATGACGGCGGTGAGGTCGGCCGGTATGTAGTACGCGGCTGGCGCGGTCTCTTCGTCCGTCGCCGAGAATGTGCCGTACTCATACATGGTGGTCGGTTCGGCCACATCCAGCCGCCGCTTCATCGTGGCGCGGGTGAACGGGTTCTGTACCTCCTCGGTCGCGCCGAGCAGAATCTGGACCGGCGTCTCCGAGCGTTGGGCGGCGGCTCGGGTGGTCATCCGCATACCGACGACCGATGCGTCGTCGACCCGATCGACAAGTGCCGTAATCGTGTCCGCCCGTTCGTGGGCAAACTGGAGGGTTTCTTCAACGAAACGTAGGGTGGACCGCACCCGTTCTTCGAACGACGCGTAGGCGTAGGCCTCGCTCAGGATGCCGACGCGGTTCCGTAGCCCGGCGTAGTTGTTGTTGAACCGGGGCCGGTGGTCGAACGTCTGCCAGCGTGGCTCGACGTTGGTGCCGCGGGGCACGTTGCCGTAGTAGTAGAAGTCTTGACCGTCGCGCCGTTTGATTTCCGTCGTGACGGTTGGCAGCCACTCGTCGCGCAGGAGCGCGTCGATGTCTGGATGGGTGTTGGGGTGCAGCGGCGGCGCGTAGGTGAGGTGATAGGCGTGCTCTGTGCCGTTGGTCGTGTGCAGGTCGATCACCACGTGCGGATCGTAGTCCTGGTAGGCCAGCGTCAGGGCGCGCGCCTCGGGCGACTCCAGCTTCATATGGTCGCGGTTCAGGTCGAGTCCCTGCGTGTTGGCGCGTTCCCCCGCGCCCTCGTAAGGGCCAAGCTGATACGGTCGGTTCTCTGGGCCGATCCGCTCGTTGCCATCCGCGTTGTAGATCGGGGCAATGAGCAACGTCATGGACGACGCCCACTCGGGATGGTCGCCCACGACGAGACTGCGGAGCAACATCAACAGCGCTTCCTTGCCACAGACCTCGCCGCCGTGGATGGCGCCTTGGAGCCAGACGCGGAGGCGTGGTGACGCCCTCACCGACGCCGGGCGCGCGTCCGGGAGGTCGCCGACGACCACCAGTGGTATCGGACGGCCGTCGACCGTCGACCCGAAGGTCGTCAGGTGCACCAGGTCTGACGCGGCGGCGGCATACTGCAGCTGGCGCGTGATCTCCCCGTAGCCGGTGGATTGCTGAAAACCAGTGCGTTCGGCGCGGGTCGCGAGCATCAGTACATGATCTGGCGGCCCGGCCGGGCCGCAGCCCACGCATAGCAGCGTCACCAGACCCGCCCATCGCGCGGTGTGGTCGGCTCTCGTCATACGCAACGCTCCAGTCGTCGGATAACCTCGTCGAGTGCCGCGACCGTGGTGGTCCGCCCCAGGCTGAAACGGATGGTGCCGAACGCCACCGGGTCCGGCACGCCCATGGCCGCCAGCACCGGGGACATGTTCCGGATACCGGTATGACACGCGGACCCGGTCGAGGCCGCCACACCCTCGAGTTTCGCCAGGATCTCGTCGCCGAAATGGCCAGGGAACGCGATACTCACCGTGTTCGGGAGTCGTGCGGTCGGATGACCGTTCAGGACGACGCGGTCACCGAATGTGGCCTGCAACCGGCCCCAGAAGTGTTCTCGCATCGCGCAGAGACGCTCGCCGCAGGGGTCAGATACGGCCAGCGCGCAGGCCGCACCGAGGCCGCTCGCCAGCAGCGCGCTCTCCGTACCTGCCCGCTGCCCGCGTTCGTGCCCACCGCCATGAATCAGCGGCGCCAGAGTCACGCCGGTTCGGACATAGAGCGCGCCGACGCCCTTCGGCGCATACACCTTGTGGCCGGCGATGCTGAGCAGGTCGACGCCCAGGTCGTCGACGCGGGTCGGGATCTTGCCGACCGACTGCGCCGCGTCCGTGTGCAGCGTCACCTCGTGTTCACGGGCGATGCGGCTGATGTCGGCCACTGGCTGCACGGTGCCGACCTCGTTGTTGGCGTGCATCACGCTGATCAGGACCGTCTGTGGGGTGATGGCGCGGCGAATGTCATCCGGGTCCACGGTTCCTTGTCCGTCGACCGGCACTGTGGTCACCCGCGCCCCGAGTCGTTCGATGACGCGGCAGGGTTCCAGCACCGCCGGGTGCTCGATGGCTGTGGTGATGACGTGCGGGGTACGCGAGGCCGTTCGTGGCGCCGAGCCCATCACGCTCTTGATGACCTGGTTGTTCGCTTCGCTGCCCCCACTGGTCAACACCACCTCGTCCGTCCGACAGCCCAGCAGTTGGGCGACCTGCGCTCGAGCGGTTTGGACGGCCTCGCGTGCCGGTTGCCCAGCCCAGTGGCCGCTCGACGGGTTCCCGAAGTGGCTTTCCAGCAACGGGCGCATGACCGCCGCCACCTCCGGTGCGATCGGGGTACTCGCGTTGTGGTCCAGGTAGATGCGATCGGGTGATGTCTGTGTCATCGTCGGAACATCCGGGTGGGGTGCGCCGTATTCACGGGAGGGCCGCGCCGGTGTGCCAGCCACCGACCGCACCCCCGATGCGCGCGCCTTCATTCTATCGGGGCGGCGCCCGAATCACGCCGCGGCTCCGCGGACGGACCCTGCCCGCGGACGACCGGAGACGGTGTCATCGGCCGCCGCTTCGTCCCAGGGCCGGGGGTAAAATGACACGGCCTGCCTAACGGGGACACTGATCCAGAGGACCCTGATCGATGACACGAATCAGACGGCTGCGCGGTCTGCCGTCGCGGCACTTGTATCACGGGCTGCTAGGGGCGTTGCTTGTCTCCCTGCCTGCGCTCACGGTTGCGCAAACGGGCTCGGCCGAGCGGTCCGCCCAGCCCGGGAACGAGATCGACCTGTTCATGGAGCGGGTGCTGGACAACCGTGAGGCTTCCTGGCGGCGCCTGGGCGACTTTATTTTGCGGGAGACGGAGACCCTGGCGTTCGAAGCGCCGTTTGGCGTTCCGCTCTCCGGATTCCGCCACGAGTATGACTGGTTTGTGCGTGACGACGTGGTGGTTCGGAGTCCCGTGACCTTCGACGGGGTCCAGATCGATGACGAGACCCGACGCGAGTACGAGGCCGAGTGGCTGTCGGACGAACGGCGTCGCCGCGGTCGCCGCGACCGACGTCGCCGGCCGGTGAGCCGGCGGGACACGGAAGATAACGTCGGGATCGCGATCGAACGCGCGTGGGGGGCCGCGGTCCGCGAGTCGCTCCGAGAGCGTGTCGCGTCCGACGCCGATTTGCTCGGTGACGACCAGGCCGCGATCGCGTTGAACACCGGGGCCATCCTCGATGATCTGGGCGGCGTCGAAGCGGTCGGGTTCGATACCGCCGTGGCCCAGACCCGCGTGCTGTATGTGATGCTCGACACCGATCGACTGTCGGTGACCGAGGCCGGCCGGGCCATGCGTCGCCCCCTCGTCAGCCTGGTCGAACAGATCGCCCTGGCCGATGCGGCCGGACGGGACGGATTCGTCGAGCTCGCGCAACTGGGCGTCGAGTTCGAACTGGACCGGCGGATACTGGCGCCGTACTTCGACCGGGCCGCCAGGCGGCTTGAGGACCTGGGGCACGACGCCTCCGCGGCCGCCCTCGACGAGGCGCGCGCGCGGATGGTCGCCGCCGAGGCTCCCGACGCCCCGGATGGGAATGACGACGACCCCGACCCGTCGGAGGAAGATCCGCTGCTCGATGCGTCCCGCCTGGAGCCCCGCTTCATCTCGGAGTCCTACTTCATGGACTTCACCTTCGAGCCGGGCAACTACTACCTCGCGGGGCGCGAGACACTGGCCGGCCGCGAGGTCGTCAAGATCGAGTACTACCCCACCAACCTGTTCGACGACGACGGACCCGAGCCGGACGCCTCGGAGCTTGAGACCCGGATCGACCGAGGATTCAACAAGACCTCGCTGGTGACGCTGTGGATCGATCCCGACGCGCATCAGATCGTCAAATATACGTTTGACAACACCGGCCTCGACTTTCTGCCGGGCCGCTGGTTGGTGCGCATCGATGGCCTAGCCGCGTCGATGGAGATGGGGCAGCCGATTGGCGACGTCTGGTTGCCACTGCGGGTGACCGTGGAGGCTCTGGCCACGACGGCACTGGGTGAGTTCGACGTCATGTTCACGCGTGAGTTCACCGAGTATCGGGAGGCACAGACCGGCGCACGGTTGATTGACGCCGGAGTCGTTCGATGACCACCCGGCGCGTCGGGGCGCTCCTGGCGTCCAGTCTCCTGGTGGCGGCCGCCGCCCTGGCCCAGCCGCCCGCGCCCTCGGAGCTGATTACCGAGCTGCGCGTCCACGGGAACTACTCGGTCCCGGATGCGGACGTCCTGGGTCTGGCCGGCGTCGCCCCGGGCGACCGCATCGACCTGGACGGCCTGGACGCCATCGCGGAGCGCATACGTGCGAGTGGTCGGTTCGACGCGGTCGAAGTTCGCAAACGCTACACCTCACTGACCCGGACCGACGAGGTCGCGCTCATTCTGGTCGTCGAAGAGCGGCCGGCGGCGTCGGTCACCGGTGGTCGGATGGGGCGGCTCCTGACGACCGCGTTGCGACAGACGATGTTCCTCCCGATCCTCGGCTATGCCGAGGGTCACGGCGTCACCTATGGCGGTCGATTCACGTTGGTCGACATGCTTGGCGACCGGGGCACGCTCTCGGTGCCGTTGACGTTCGGCGGGACGCGTCTCGCGGGGCTCGAGCTGGAGAAGCGATTCGACAACGGCCCCGTGCACGCGCTCCGGGGGGGCGTGTCGGCCTCACGCGTCGAGAACCAGCACTTCCGCGTCAGCGATCGTCGATCCGAGCTGTGGATCGGGGCCGACCGCCGACTGGTCAACGGGCTACGGGTCGTGGCCGAGACCCGCTGGGGCGATGTCGATTTCGGCCTCCTCAACGACCAGGTCGTCACCCACCGCCTGGGACTCGAGCTGGACACCCGGCGCGACGCCGGGTTCCCGCGCGACGCGGTCTTCGTGCAGGCCGGCTGGCAGTGGCTGGACGCGGCGGGGGGCGTGTCGACCGTCTCACAGCCCCAGCTGGATGCCCGCCTGTTCGTCGGGCTGGTTGGTCAGACCGTGGTGGCGTTGCGGGCGCAATACCAGGGCGCGAGCGACACGGTTCCCATCTATGCGCAACCCTTGGTGGGCGGCGCGACCTCCGTGCGCGGACACCGGGTCGGGGCGCAAGCCGGTGACCGTCTGGCCGCGGTCTCGGCCGAGTTGCGGGTGCCGCTGAATTCCCCGATGAGTTTCGGCAAGGCCGGCGTCCGCCTGTTCATCGACAGCGGCGCCGTGTTTGACGTCGACGAACGGCTGCGGAAGACGCAGTTCCTCCAGGGTGTCGGCGCGGGTGTCTTCACCAGTGCCGCGTTTATCAATCTTCAACTCGACGTGGGCCACGATCTCCACGGCAGCGCGCGCGTCCACTTCCGCACCAACGTGAGCTTCTGAGATGGTGCGGTGAGGCCCTGCGGCGCAGGACCTTTAGGCCTGCGATCGCACGGCTAAAGCCGTGCGCCACGATGAGAACTGCGCCCCGACGCCCCCAAGCGGACGGTCTTGTTTTGTTCAGTGACCCTACCGTAGTTGGAAATTCACCGTCACCGTAGTGGCGATCGGAACCGCGACTCCGTTGAGCAGGGTCGGGCGATACTCCCACTGGGTGACGGCGGCGAGGGCGGCGTCGTCCAGCACCGGGATCGACCGTATGATCTCAGCCTCGGCGACCCGTCCGTCCGAACCGATGACAACATCCATGATGACGACCCCTGTGACCCCTGCCGACCGTGCCTCGGGTGGATACACGGGGGGCACATTCCGCGTCTTTTCCGGCGGGAGGATGTTGCCTCCCACCCGGAGCGGCTCGGGGCCGCCCTGGCGCAATGCGCAGGCCGTCATGCCCAGCACGAGACACAGTGCGATGCTACCGATCGTCAGGCCGCGCGTCGACATGTGGGGCTACCTCCTCGAATGGGGCGTCGGTGTGGCGCGAACGTGCCGGCGACCTCAGCCAGTGCCATACGGTGTTGGATACCGGAGTCCTCAGAACGACTCGCTGTCGCGGTCTGTCGCCGCTCACGCAAAGACAGATCGGGGCGGCTCGTTCGCGGGTGAGACGGGCGGCTAGGGTCGGTGCCGCAGCACCAGCAACGCTTCGGTATCCGCGACCAGAATCAGGTCGTCCAGTAACGCGATGCCGACGACCGCGCCTGGCGTGTCGTAGCTGGCGGTCAGATGCGGGGCCGACGGGGTGGAGACGTCCACGATCGACAGCCCTTGGCCGGCCTGCGCCAGGAACAGGGTGGAGCCCTCGGCGGCGACATGCATGACGCGTCCAGGCGCCGTGTAGGTACCGGCCAGCGCGGCGCTCGTGGGGTCCGTCAGATCTACGATCTCGACGGTCGATGTCGCCCCGTCGACGATGAACGCCGTCGCGGTGGCCGGCGAACTGACGACGAGCTGCGTGGTCTCACCCTCCGCAAAGTGGACGCTGGCTTCGAGGGGATTGGACGGGTCCGAGAGGTTGACGACGTGCAGTCCGTCCGGCTGGTCCGCCACCAACCCGAGGGTGCCCATCCCGGCCACGTCCCGCGAGTAGCCCCCCGTCAGCCAGGAGGTGAGGAGACGCGGCGACGTCGGGTCCGAGACGTCGAAGGCGTTGAGACCGGTCTGGTTGTTGGTGGTCAGGACCACGTTGTCGGCCAGGGCAATCGATACGGTTTGCCCCTGGCTGACCACTTCATAGCTGCCGCGCACGGTCGGTGCGTCCGGGTCGGCCAGGTCGACCACGACGAACCCCACGAATCCGTTGGCGACATACGCTCGGTCGTGGTCGACCACGAGATCCCAGATGCGATCTGTGAGCGTGAGCGTGCCGCGTGTCACTGGCGACTCGGGCGTACTCAGATCGAGCACCTTGAGCGTGTTCCCGTCTGCGGTCACGGCGAGTGACCCGGCGGCGTGGACCACGACCGCCCCGCCCGCCACGGTCGCCACGTGCTCGACGGTGCCGGGTTGGGCGTGGACATCTTCCGGCGCCCCAACCAGCCCGCACACCTGGAGCGCCATCGCAAGCGCGAGGCCGCCCGGGAGCTGACATCGAGGGAACCGAGTGGAGCGCATGCCGGGGAGTATAATCGCCAGCGCCGATGCCCGGCTATTCCACCGTGCTCTTCGACCTCGACGGCACATTGATCGACTCCACCGAGTTGATCATGTCGTCGTTCCGTCACACGATGCGCACGCATCTGGACACGATCCCCTCGGAGGCGGAGTGGCGGGAGGGGTTTGGCACGCCGCTTCGGCCGCAGCTGGCTCGTTTCGCCCGCCATGCCGGGGAGGTGGACGCCATGGTCGAGACGTATCGCGTGTATCAGCGCGCCCACCACGACCGTCTGGTGACCGTGTTCCCCGGCGTCCCGCGCGTGATGGCATGGCTGAGTGAACGACAGGTGGGTGTTGGGATCGTGACCAGCAAGAACCGCGCAGGAACGCTGCACGGGCTGCGCCACTGTGGTCTGGCCGAGTATTTCGAGGTGGTGGTGACGGCGGATGACGTGACCCGCCACAAACCGGACCCGGCGCCCGTGGTCGAGGCGCTGGCCCGGCTGGACCGCGCTCCTGGCGGTGCGGTGTTCATCGGCGATTCGCCGTTCGACTGCATGGCCGGACGCGCGGCCGGCGTCTCGACGGCGGCGGCGCTCTGGGGGCCATTCGCCCGCGCGGATCTCGAAGCGCACCAGCCCGACCACTGGCTGGAGCGTCCTGAACAGATCCTGGCGCTGTCGGAACACTGGGCGCGGGTGCCCCCGGAACCCGCACCCGCCCCGAGCGGGCCCTAGCGGGTCCATCCGGGGCGCCACCACGCCGCGAGAGGGAGCGACTGAGTTCTATGCATGTCCCCGAAGGCTATCAACTGTTCGAGTGGGTTGACCCGTTCGAGGAACTCGTCGGCCCGCTCTGCTTCAAGGAGGACGCGGACAGCCGCTTGCGGTTCGCCTTCGAGGCGCAACCGAAACACGCCAACACGTCCGGTCAGATTCACGGCGGCATGCTGATGACCTTCGCCGACTTCGCGTTGTGTCTGGCCGCGATTCATGGACTGCCCGGCGAGCGGTGCGTCACGGTGTCGCTGAGCTGCGAGTTCACCGCTCCGGGTCAGGTGGGCGACTTCATTGAGTCGACCGCGGAGGTCGTGCGGCGGGCGCGTTCGTTGACGTTCGTCAGGGGCACCATCGCCGCCGGCGACCGGACCCTGCTCAACTACAGTGGCATCGTCAAGCGGTTGACACGGTCCGATGGCACGCACCGGGCGGAAGCTCACGCCTGATCTGCGGATATACTTCCATTTTTGCGTTTGCGAAGGAGGATCTATACATGCGTCCTCGTCAGATAGTTTCTATTACCCTGGCCGCGTTGATACTGGTGGTCCCGGCGGTCTTCGCCCAGCAGGGCGCGGCCGACGGCGAGTGGCGGAGTTTTGCCGGTGATCTTGGCAGCACCAAGTACTCCGGACTCGACCAGATCGACGCCGACAACGTCGACCAGCTGCAAGTCGCCTGGCGACGACCGATCGTCGACCCATCCTTCCGCGAGATGGGCCCGAATCTCCGTTTCTCCAACATGTCCTCGGCCGCACCGCTGATCATCGACGGCGTCGGGTATGTACCCAACGCCATAGGGTTGGTGGAAGCGTTCGACATCACGACGGGTGCCAGCCGCTGGTTGCAACAGCCGTTTGGCGGCAGTGACGACTTGCGTGGGGCCGGCACCCGGGGCGTCGCCTACTGGACCGACGGCTCGGAGGCCCGCATCATCTCCCAGCGCGGGGAGTATCTGTATGCGCTGCATCCGGACACCGGCGAGGCGTTCACCGACTTCGGCGAAGGCGGACGCGTGCATCTGACGATCGGTTTGGCCGAAGGGGCCCGGTATCGCTGGGGCGGCGCTCCGACCGTCATCCGTGACGTCGTCGTGATCGGCCAGTCGATGTCCGACACCTTCGAGACCAAGGAAGCCATCCGCGGCGACGTACGGGCGTTCGACGTGCGCACCGGTGCGCTCAAGTGGGTGTTCCACACCGTGCCCCAGGCGGGCGAGTTCGGCACCGATTCCTGGGAAGACGACGCCTGGGAGTATTCCGGGCACGCCCCGGTGTGGTCGTTGTTCAGCGCCGACGAGGAGTTGGGCTACGTCTACATGCCGGTCACGTCGCCGACCAGCGACATGTATGGCGGCCATCGCGGTGGGAACAACCTGTTTGGCCAGAGCATCGTGTGTGTCGACGCGACGACGGGTGAACGTGTCTGGCACTTCCAGACGGTGCACCACGGGTTGTGGGACTACGACCCGCCGGCGGCACCGATCTTGATGGATATCACCGTCGACGGGCGAGACATCAAGGCGGTGGGCCAGCTGACGAAACAGGCGTTTCTCTTCGTGTTCGACCGGGTCACCGGGGAACCGGTCTGGCCGATCGAGGAGCGGCCCGTGCCGCAGTCCGGGACGCCTGGCGAAAGGACCTCGCTGACACAACCGTTTCCGACCAAACCGCCCGCGTTCGATCGGCAGGGAGCCACCGTCGACAACCTGATCGACTTCACGCCGGAGTTGCGCGCCGAGGCGCTGGCGATCACCGAGCAGTACGTCATCGGCCCGATGTTCACGCCGCCGTCGGTCGCCGGTGACGGTCCGAACGACACGAAGGGAACGATTCAGCTACCCGGATCTCAGGGTGGGGCCGACGTGCAAGGCGCGGCGTTCGACCCGGAGACCGGCTATCTCTACATCCCGTCGATTACGTCGCCGTTCGTCGCCGACGTCAGGGAGGGCAATCCGGATCGGACCAATCTGGCCTTTGTGAAGGGGGGGCGACAGTGGATTGGCGGACCTCGGGGGCTCCCGCTGTTCAAGCCGCCCTACGGACGGATCACCGCGATCGACATGAACCGCGGTGAAATCGTCTGGATGAAACCGAACGGCGATGGTCCACGCAATCATCCGGCGATCCGGCACCTCAACCTTGGACCGTTGGGTGGACCCGGTCGGCCGGCGCCGCTCGCGACCGGCACGCTGCTGTTCATCGGACAGGGGTCGACCATTTTGCCCGGGGGTGCGCGGGTGCCCGACGGCATGCCACCGGAGATCGTGACCAACTACGGTGGGCGCCTGCTGCGGGCCTACGACAAGGCGACCGGCGATGTCGTCTGGGAAACCGAGCTTGCGGCCGGCATGATCGCGCCGCCGGTGACCTACATGGCGGGTGGGAAGCAGTATCTGCTGGTCTCGCCCGGCGACGTCAACACGCCCGGGGAGATGCTGGCGTTCGCGCTACCCTAAGACCGTCCCCTCAAGCCTCGTCGGTCTCCGCTGGGGGTGATGCGGCGAGTGGCGGGGGCGGCCCCCGTCGAGGGCGGTCTGGACTGCCTCGAGCAGCGTGCTTGGCGTGAACGGTTTCTGGAGAAGGGCCGGACCGTTCGCTTCATCGAACGGGTGCGCGGTGTTGGGATACCCAGACATGTAGATGACCGGGATCGGGGCGCGGGCTCTGGCCAGTTCCTCGGTGAGACGCCAGCCGGTCATGCCTGGCATCATCATGTCCGTCAGCATGAGATGGATCGGGCCGTCGTGCGTGGCCGCCAGTTGTAACGCTTCTTCGCCTCCGGACGCGTCCAGCACACGATAACCGACCTGTTCGAGCCACTCCCGCACGGCGGACCGCACCGAATCCTCGTCTTCGACCACCAACAGCGTCTGCGGCGGCTTCAACGTGGGCGCCTCCCCGTGGAGCGCATCGGTGCTGCTGTCGGTGGGCTGACCCACGGCCGCGAGTCGTTGCGACAGTTCAATCGTCTCCGTCGCCACGGTGAGAATGCCCTCGACCTGCTCTCGGCGGGGATCCGCCTTGCCGATCTGCTCCAACAGCGACTCGCAGTGGCCGAAGATCGCCATCATCGCGTTCTTGAAGCCGTTCGCGACGTGCGCCACGTCTCTCGGGGCGTCCAGGCTCTGCGATTGCTGCACTTGGTTTTGTAGCCTGATGCGATCGGAAATATCGAGCAGGATGACGGCAATCGCCGGTCGGTCGCCAAATTGGACCGGGCCACCCTGGACATCCAGCGGAATCGTCCGGTCGTCCTTTCGACGGACATGCACGACCTGGGTCTCTGGTTGGCTGTCCGTCGCCTGGTAGCGCCGGAGCCGGTCAGACATGACCTGTCGGTCTTCCTCGGCGACGAGGTCGATGAATGAGAGAAACTCCGCCTGCTCTTCCGACGTGTAGCCTGAGATGTCCGTCCATTTCGGGTTGGCGTACACGATCGAGCCGTCCTGCACGATGCAGACGCCGACCAGCGTCTGCGCCACCAGTGCCCGGTAGCGCGATTGTGACTCGCGTCGCTTCTGCTCCTCGCGCTTCCGTTCGGTGATGTCGAGGTATGTCGCGCGGGTCCCGGAGGCGGACCCGTCCGCCGCCGTGGTCCCCACCAGATGCAGCACCGTATCCAAGACGCCGCCATACTTGTCGAGCAGTTGCCGCTCGCCCCCAGCGACCGGGTCGTGCGTCTTCGCCGATGGCTGCGTCTCGGCCTCGGCTCGCGAGCCCGGCGCGTAGAAGTCGCCCAGAGGTCGACCGATGATCTCGTCTCGGCTGTAGCCGAGGGTTTCGGGGAAGAGGCGGTTGCAGTCGTCGATGATCGGCGGACCGTCGTGGCCTCGCCGCGTGGTCACCGACATGGCCGGCATGTTCTCGAAGAGGTCACGACACCGACGCCAGGCATGTTCGAGCTCGGCCGTCCGCTGCGCGAGCAATCGTTGGGTGCGACGGCTCGTAGAAGGAGAGTTGTCGTCGTCTGGGGGCGTAGGCGACGGTTCCGCGCGTCGGCCGTCAGATTGTTTCGGCATCGTCCTCCCGTTGCCTGCG
Source organism: Vicinamibacterales bacterium (assembly GCA_029940535.1). GTDB lineage: Bacteria > Acidobacteriota > Vicinamibacteria > Vicinamibacterales > UBA8438 > UBA8438. The sequence continues at coordinate 2,622 of JAPYUM010000021.1, read as the reverse complement.
ACCGACGAAGACGTCGCCGGTCGCTGCTGTTCGTCGGGCCGAGGGCTGTCGCTATTCTCCCTCATGTGCGCGACAATCCCGCCGCCGGCCTACGCGCGGGATGTGCGGTAGCCGCTAGCCGGCGCAGGCCGGCTTCCGCTGCACCCACTCGACCCCGGACGCGTGCGCGCGCACAACGTCCACGGGTGGTCCCACGAGAGCCGGTCGATCCGCGATTTCCAGCCGCACCATCTGTTCGGCCAGTTCCGGGAGTGCGTCCGGTAACTCGGGCAACGTCCCCAGATACTCCATCATGGCCGTGGTTTCACCAACCCCGAACACTTCCATCGGGCGCGGGCAATCGCGCGGACAACTCACCCGGCTGATGCGCAGCCGAACCGAACCGTCCGGTTTCATCTCCGCGTAGAAGTCCCGCATCTCGAGATGCGCCACGCCGTCTCTCACGGCGGCCAATGTCATATTCAACACAAAACCGGAGGCCAGTTGTTCGGCGAACAGGCCCGGCAGCTCCATTTGAATCCTGGTCAGGGTGCCAAGGAGCCGGCCCTGGACGAGACGTTCCAGCACCAGCGCCCGTTCTTCCAGGGTGCCAGCGGTCGTCAACACGGTGTGGATTAGCCCCTGTACATCGAAGTCGTTCTCGGGGCTCACCACGAGGCCCGCCATCGCGAAGATGACGTCGTCGCGTGTGTCCACCTTGCAGGTGAGTTGAGGGCGACGGTCGCCACCGTACCAGACGAGCAGGCTGTCGGCGGCAATGACGACCTGGTTCGGCGTACGGATGACCGCCAACGTGGTGGCGCTCACGACGGCGGTGGTGAGGCTCGCGGCGGCCAGCACTGCCGCAACAACCGCACCAGAGCCACGGTCCGGCCCCGCCGTTGGTCGAACGGGCCGGCCGGCTACCATGTGTGACCGATACTCACGGAATTGGAGGGCCGGCGGGGAATGCGGGCGAACGGGCCATCAACGGAGAGGGACATCGGGACCCTAGGCACGGGGAGTCGCCTCCGGTGATGTGTGGCCCCGGCCTCCGGGCCAGGGGCTAGAATCCGCGCTTGCGGCCTCTGAGGCCGCGGCGGCTCCCTTTGGGTTTCGCCGGTCGGCGGCCGAAATCCATTCCCCCTGCCGTCGGTCCGTCGTCCATGAACGGTTGGGGCGCACGTGGCGCCCTGTCACGGGCCTCGCTGACCCTGAGACTGCGCCCGTTCAGTTCCTTCCCGTCCAACTTTTCGATGGCTGCGGACACGGACGCCGCATCACCAAATTCGACGAACGCGAATCCGCGCGGCTTGTCCGTGGCGCGGTCGACCGGAAGAAAGATCTCGGTGACCGGGCCCGCCTCGGCGAACAGTGTTTCAAGGTCAGCCTGAGACGTTTCGTAGCTGAGATTCCCGACGAATATTCGTGAAGAAATGATGAGCCTCCATTATCATCGGCTCGGTCCGCGTCTTCCCGCGGCCGGCCAGACGCCTACTTCTAGACAGCACAACCACACCCTCGGTACCGTTTCATCACCGTGTCGTTACGGGGTGGGAAACGAGCGCCTGGTAGGTCTTGTCGGGTGCGCAACGTGCAACGCGCCCAACCGGCCCAGCATACTCTGACGGTCTGGGAAACGCAAAGCTAGTCCAGGCGGTGAACCGGCGCTCTCGCACCGCGGCGAAAAAAGGCTACGTCAACGGCCGGGAACTCCACCGTGGTGCCCCATCGGCGTGCGATCCACTGGCATGTGGCGGGAGAGAAGAAACAGACGTGCGTTGGGTCACGAATGTATCGTGACGCGGCGAATGCGGGCTGCCCCGTCACCCATTTGGTCATCACCGCGAGTACGCCGCCTGGAGCGAGGACGGAGAAGCACCGGTCAAGCTCTGCCCGCGGATGGTGGAGATGTTCCACCACTTCCGTCGCGGTGATGAAGTCGTAACGGCGGTGCCACACCTCGGGGTCCGGCGCATAGAACACATCATAGTGATGGACATGCAACCCCGCTTCCGACAGCATGAGTCCCAGCGTCGGACCGGGACCGGAACCGAAATCGAGGCCGACGGCGCCCTTCGGGACCCGAGCCAGGAGGGGGTCGGCCAGCCGCGCCAAAAAGGCGCGGTACCGCACGTCGCGCGGGTCGTTCTGATGCTGATCGTAGCGCGCTTTCTCAGCCACGGGGTCGGGCCGAGACTCGGGTGGCACGAAGACCAGCGCGCAGCCGCCACACCGCCAGTACGCCCGCGCCCGATCCTGGTGATACGGTGTCGCCTCCGTCGCGTCGCACAGCGGACAACTCGGCGCCCGGTCACCGAACACCGCCATCAGAACAAGGGGTAGATGAACGGCGCGGCGGCGGTGCCCGCGAGCAGGATCAGCGCGCCGATGAGCAGGAGCACCAAGATGATTGGTGTGAGCCACCACTTCTTGTTATGTCTCAGGAACTCCCAGAGTTCCATCAGCAGTCCGGGACGCGCCGCCTTGGCCTGATCCGCGAAGTCGCTGCCCCCACCCTCGAGCGGTTCGTTGTCGGTCATCGTCGCTGTCCTCTGAAAACACTCTAACAGGAAACGCGTGAGGCCCTGTGGCGCAGGCCTTCAGGCCTGCGATCGCACGGCTAAAGCCGTGCGCCACAAT
>JAPYUM010000020.1:55435-58823 GCA_029940535.1 Vicinamibacterales bacterium | reverse complement strand
TGCAGGAGTGGTCATGGACAGGTCAGCTCCGGTTGGGTGGCAGGTCTCGTCGCGGCCGGCGGTGCCTCGGGCGGCAATGCCCGCTCCAGTTCCCGCGCGTCGGTCGGCACGGTGCGGCGTGACTCGCGGACCTGATCGACGTAACGCTGTGCGAGTACGGCGCGAAGCCACGTGGCCATCGTGCTGCGGCCGTGATAGTAGCGGAAGAGAGACCGCGGTTCGCTTGACCCCTGGTCTCCGCGTCGCACGCCATACAGCTCGGCATAGATCGAATCGGCCAGATCACGACCCGCTGTGTCGTCGCCCGTGATCGCCCGGCCCGCCCGATAGAGCGTCGGGCGTAGCTGGAGCACGAACCGTTCCCACGCACGTTCGTCTCCGTGCCGACAGGCACAGGCAAGCGCCAAGTCTGGGAGGCGCAACGACTCCAGATATCGCCTCACCGCCGTCGCGTCCGGGTGAGCATCGGTAAACCGGTGCGCGACGCTCGCTCGGAGCGTTTCGGTGAACGCCGCTTCTGGCAACTGCGTCACGTCGAGACCCGACTCGGTCAGGGCGCGGCGGTAGAAACCGGTAACGACATGGTCAGACACGACCGGAGCCGACCTACGGTCCACAGCCCCAGTTCGGTCCCTCAGGGGGCCGTGCCATTCAGGGCCTCGATGACCGTGTGGAAGTGCGAGGCCCGAACAAGTCCTGACCCCGGGGCCGCCATGAGGTCGAGGCCGTCTGGAATGATCTCGATGATGCCGAAGCCGGCGCGTCCCAGATCACGGGCGCCCCGGAGGTAGCGGTCCGTGAACCCGAGGATGTGCCCAAACTCGTGCGCCACTACGCGGTTCGAGATCGAGTCCGGGCCGATGGCAATGTACCGACCGGGAATGGCGTGGGTGCGATTGGCACCGGTGGTCAGGACGCCGCCGTCGGACGGGAAGCGCTGCACGTGGTGGTTGAGGTCGATCTTGGCGCCCCGAACTGGCGGCGGGTCCGGTGCGTACAGGTCTTCCGCCGTCATGGTTCTGAGATCCAGCTCGAGCCGGTAGGCCACGTTGTCCACATCGAGGCTCCAGGCGGACTGGATCGCGGCCACTGCTCCGGTCACGAATTCAGCATCGGGAATGTCCGTGTACAGCGGGACGCGCAGGACTCGCCGCGACGTCGAATTTTCCACGATCTCCACGAAGCTCGGCGGGGACGGCGGAGGCTGACCCTCTTCGACCTGGATGCCGAGCTCGGCGATCCGACGAACATGTTCGGTCGTCGCTGCCGGCGTCAGGCCGCCGGCTTCGAGCGCGACCCTGAGACGTTGCCGCTCGACCACCGCGTCGTGCAACACGGTCTGCCGCTCGAATCGTCCACGGTCGTCGGCGATGATCTGCTGCCAGAAGCGGTTGTGTTTCAGGTGCTGGTCGACTTGTCGCTGTCCTTGCTCAAGGCCCGCGTAGCCGGCGACAAGCTGCTCGTAGACCGCACGGCGCGCTGTCTCATCCAGAGTCTCAACGCTGTCGAGCGACTGCTCCGCCGACGCAAGTTCCGCCTGCTTCGTGTCCAGCATCTGACTGGTCCAGGGCCAGTTGTATCCGGCCGACCAGGGCGCAACCGGTGATACCGGTTCTGCGAGCGAGAGACGAGGCACGATCAAGTAGCCATACGCGATCGCCGTGGGCGGCTCTTGCGTCAAGCTCGCCGCCAGGTCTGGCGCATCCGCATCGAAGTGCCGCCGGAGTCGTGCCTGATAACGGCGCAGGCGCTCGACGTATGGCTTGTACGTGGCCTCGACGTCGTTGCCCCTCGCCACATGCGGTGGGGGTGCGGCTTCCTGCTCCACTTCGGGCGTTTGCGACGTGAGCTGGGCCGAGGTCGACAGCATGGCGACAAGCGCGGCGCCGACGATACGGGCAACCAGTGGGGTGGGCATGAGTGGTTTGGGGGGGGAGCAGCCGGCCCATTGTAGCGCGTGCAGACCGGATTGCTGGAGACCCGTGGCGGCGGGGTGTGTCGAACTTCTGGCACTGCACTAGCAGCCCGTGGTGAAAGTCCCGCGGCAATCGACGGGAGCTGCATTCCGCCGATCGGCGTTGTTCATCGGTCAAATTCTGCCGGTATTTTCCCTCTTCTCGCCTTGGTCGGCGGGCGCATCACCCGTCTCGGTGCAACACGCGACTCTCACCACGGACTGCTAGAATGATCGCTATGGTCGTCACGCGTTTGCGGGTAGTCGCCGCTGGGAGCATCGCCGCGATGGTTCTAGGATTCAACGCGGTCACCACCGGACAGGCGCCGGTGGGGTTCAACGCGGTGTTTCGGGACAAGACCATGCGCGTGGATTACATCCACTCTGGTGGGCTCGGCCAGGAGATCATCGCCCTCGATCAGATCGTGTCCGATGGGCCCTGGGGTGGCAGTCGGACGCGGCTCGTAGACGACCTGAATCTGGGTAAATATCGTTTCGAAGTGCTCGATCGCCGTACGAATCGTGTGCTGTACTCCCGCGGATTTGCGTCGATCTATGGTGAGTGGGAAACCACGCCCGAGGCGCGCGATATCTATCGGAGTTTCCACGAGTCGTTGCGCTTTCCGTGGCCGAACCGCCCGGTGCAGGTGGTGCTGAAGGTGCGCGACGCGGAAAACAGTTTTCACGAGATCTGGTCCACGGTGATCGATCCCAATTCCAGATTCGTGAACGCGATCGATCGCGAGCCGACGGGCGAAGTGTGGACCGTGTTCGAGAATGGCCCGTCCTCGGAGAAGGTGGACCTGCTGGTGATCGGGGAGGGATATACAAAGGCCGAGCTCCCGAAATTTCATGCGGACGCCGCTCGACTGGTCAACGCGCTGTTTGAGGAGGAGCCGTTCCGCAGTCGCAAGGGGGACTTCAACGTCTGGGGGCTCGATCTCCCGTCGGCCGACTCGGGAGTGAGCCGTCCGAGAGCCGGCGAGTTCCGTCGGACGCCCTTGTCCGCCGAGTACAACATCTTTGATTCAGAACGATACCTGCTGACCTACGACAATCGAGCGCTCCGAGATGCGGCGTCGGCGGCGCCCTATGAGTTCATCGAAATACTGGTGAACGAGGAGCAGTATGGCGGCGGCGGTATTTTCAACTTTCAGGCGACCGCCGCGGCGGATACCGGGTTTGCCGAGTATGTGTTTGTTCACGAGTTCGGTCACCATTTCGCCGGCCTGGCCGACGAATACTACACATCCGACGTCGCCTACGAAACCGGCGCCGCGTATCACGTCGAGCCGTGGGAGCCGAATGTGACGGCCCTGCACGATCCCCAACGTGTGAAATGGGGCGACCTGATAGCAGCGGACACTCCGCTGCCCACCCCGTGGGACAAAGAGGCGTTCGAGAACGGGAGTGTGGCGGCGCAGCAGGAGCGAC
>JAPYUM010000020.1:0-55335 GCA_029940535.1 Vicinamibacterales bacterium | reverse complement strand
CCGTGGGACAAAGAGGCGTTCGAGAACGGGAGTGTGGCGGCGCAGCAGGAGCGACGCGGGCTACGAGAAGACGGGGCCCCCGAGAGCGCGATGGACCGTTTGTTTACCGAGCAGATGGACCGAGAAACGGCGCTGCTGGGCGGCATGCCGCACGCGGGCACAGTCGGGGCCTTCGAAGGCGCCTCGTACGAGCCGACCGGCCTGTACCGTTCCGAGGTCGACTGCATCATGTTTACCCGCAACCCGGTCGGTTTCTGCCGCGTGTGCCGTCGCGCCATCGAGAACGTCATCGACCAATACACCGGCAGGCCGTGATGGCCGGTGTCGATCGACATGATTGATTCTGATTTTCTGTCGCAGCTCGAACGCATCGTCGGGACCGAAGGCTTGGTACGAGACGAGAGCGAGCTCCTGACCTACGAGTCGGACGGGCTGATGTCGCATCGGTCTCGGCCGGCGGCCGCCGTGTTGCCGGAGACGGCCGAGCAGGTGCAAGCGGTTGTCAGCTTGTGTCACCGACACAAGGTGCCGTTTGTCGCGCGTGGTCAGGGCACCGGCCTGTCTGGCGGGGCGCTTCCGCATCCGGACGGTGTGCTGGTGGTCATGACCCGGATGAACCGGGTGCTCGATATCGACATTCCCAACCAGCGAATTACGGTCGAGCCGGGGGTCATGAACCTGGAGGTGACACGGCGGGTGACGCCGGACGGCTACTACTACGCGCCTGACCCCTCCAGTCAGGTCATCTGCTCGATTGGGGGCAACGTCGCCGAGAACTCTGGCGGCGCCCACTGTTTGAAGTATGGATTTACCGTGCATCACGTGCTCGGGGTCGAGGCGGTGCTACCGGATGGCAGCATGGTCCACCTGGGCGGCGCGGCGCTCGACAGCCCGGGCCTCGACCTGCTTGGTGTGGTCGTCGGGTCTGAAGGCACGTTGGCGGTGGTCACCAAGGTGACCCTTCGGCTGATGCGCCGCCCCCAGGCGGTCCGGACGCTGCTGGCCGCGTTCGATTCCACCGACGCGGCTGGAAACGCCGTGTCGGACGTCATCGCCGCAGGCATTATTCCGGCTGCCATCGAGATGATGGACCGCACCACGATCAGGGCCGCCGAGGCCGCCGTTCAGCCCGGCTTTCCCGATGCCGAGGCGGTGCTCATCGTCGAGCTCGACGGCCCCCAGAGCGAAGTCGACACACTGTTCCGGCAGATCGAGGCGGTCTGCGAGCGCAACCAGGCCTGGGGCGTGCAGGTGGCGCAGGACGACGCGCAGCGCGGGCGGATCTGGATGGGGCGCAAAGCCGCGTTTGCCGCCATGGGACGCGTCTCGCCGAACTACTACGTCCAGGATGGGGTCATCCCTCGGAGCACGCTACCCGAGGTGCTTCGCCGGATTCGCGCACTGGAACAGCGTTCGGGATTGACCATCGGCAACGTGTTCCATGCCGGCGACGGCAACCTGCATCCGTTGGTCTGCTACGACGACGCCGTGGAAGGCCAAGCCGAGCTGGCCGAACAGGTGGCATCGGAGATTCTGTCGTACTGTCTCGATGTTGGTGGGTCATTGACTGGAGAACACGGTATCGGGTCGGACAAGGCGTGCCACATGCCAAAGATGTTCAGCGACGACGACTTGGCCACCATGCAACTGGTGCGAGTCGCGTTCGACCCTCACGAGTTGTGCAACCCGGACAAACTGCTTCCCACGCCGCGCCTCTGCGGCGAGGTGCCGGGCCCGTACCGCGCTCACCCGGCTGAAGTCGCCGGTCTCGCGACGCGGGTTTAGTGATGTCTCGACCCACGATGGCGACTGGACCATCGGACGTTGCCCTGACCGATCTGAATACGCGGCTGGGGGCGCCGGTCGCGCGCGCTGGCGCTGGTTCGGACGCGGTCGACGGCGTCGTGCCTCGGCTGGTGGTCGAGCCCCAGACCCCCGCGAACGTCGGCGGGACGCTCGCTTGGGCCACCGAGAGCGGCCGCACCGTCATCGTCCGGGGCGGCGGCACCAAGATCGGCTGGGGTCCCACGCCAGGGCCGATCGACGTGCTGTTGTCAATGCGTCGGATGAGCGGGGTCGAAGCCCATCGCCATGGAGACTTGACGGCCACCGTGCAGGCGGGGACCACGCTGTCGGCTATGAACGCCGTGCTGGCCGAGCATCGTCAGTGGCTGGCTCTCGATCCCCCCGACCCAGACACCGCGACCATCGGCGGGATCGTCGCCACGAATGACAGTGGACCGCGCCGGCATTGGCATGGCGCGCCCCGAGATCTCATTATCGGGATGACGCTGGCGCGGGCCGACGGCGTCATGGCCCACAGTGGTGGGATCGTCGTCAAGAACGTCGCGGGCTACGACCTCGCCAGACTGTTGACGGGCTCGTTCGGGAGCCTCGGCGTCGTCGTCAACGCCACGTTCAAGCTTGCCCCGCGGGCCGACGCGTCGCGGACGGTGGCGGTCACACTTGCCGGCCCGGAGCAGTGTGGTCCGTACGTCGCCGCCCTCGTCGCGCAGGCGTCCATGCCGACCGCCCTCGAACTGGCGGCGCCCCCGCCCGCGATGCTGGTGCGCTTCGAGTCTGTCGAGACCGTCGCCGAGCAGCAGGCCTTACAGGCCGTCACTCTCGCCGAGCAGCAGGGCGGCCGCGCGGTGGTGTTGGCCGGCGATGACGAGAGCCACGCCTGGCGTGCCCACGATACGCGCGTGTTCGGCACCGGTCAGGACGGGACCATTCTCAAGATCGTGACCGTGCCGAACGAGGTGTCCTCCACCTTGACGCGGATCACCGAGGCCGCCCAGACGAACCACCTCGACTACGCGGTGACCGGGCGAGCCGGTCTTGGCGTGCTCAATGTGTTGGTGCAGGGCGCCACCGAGGCCCGAGCCTCGTTCGTCACGATGCTTCGGGACCGTTTCTTGCCTGGTCAAGGCAGCGTCGTGATTCGTCGCGCAGATGCCGAGCTGAAGTCACTCGTGGGCGTCTGGGGCCCGATCGGCGACGGCCTGCCGATCATGCGGGAAGTCAAACGGCGGTTCGACCCGACCGGTACGCTCAATCCCGGCCGCGGCCCCGCCGGCTAGGTTTTCCGACGAGGCGCCAGTCTAGCGGTGTTGCTTCGTCGGTCACAGCCCACCTGGCTGCTCCCTCCTCGCGCCTGGCCAGACAGACGCCTCGTCAGAAAACCCCCTCCTGCCGAGGTGCCCGTGGAGGGTGGACGTCGCGGCATTTGACTCCGCGGGGTCACAGCGCGGCAGCCGGTCAACCGATGTCTGTGCCGGTGCCAAGACTGACGCCGCGGATCGAGGCATCGACCAGTTCCACCATGTGGTAGGTGCGGGCCGGGACGCCGGCTTGTTCCAGCCGGCTGGCGATCTGGAGCAGACACCCTGGATTGCTCGACACCACCGCCTCGGCACCGGTCGTCCGGATATTCGAGGCCTTCCGGTCACCCAAGCCACTCGCGGTCGTTGGCTCAACCAGGTTGTAGATGCCGGCAGACCCGCAGCAGATGCCGGCTTCGGGGACCTCGCGGACATCCAGTTCAGGAATGGTGGCCAGGACCTGTCGTGGTGCGGCCGTCACACCCTGCGCATGCTGCAGGTGGCAGGCGTCGTGGTAGGCCACGCTGAGTGGGACGGGGTGCCGTGCAGCGCGCGGCTCCATTTCGGCCAGCAGTTCCGCGATGTCTTTGCACTTGTCAGCCAGCGCTTGGGCGCGCGCGGCGTATCTGGGGTCGTCCCGCAAGAGATGTCCGTACTCCTTCAGCGATGAGCCGCAGCCGGCGGAGTTGATGACGATGGCGTCGACATCGGCGGCTTCCGAGTCGAAGGCGTCGATGAACCGTCTGGCCATCGCGGCCGCGTCCTCTTCGAGACCTGCGTGCAGCATCAGTGCACCGCAGCAGCCTTGGGAGGGCGGAATCACGACTTCACACCCTTCGGCCGTCAGCACCCGAATGGTCGCGGCGTTGACATCATCAAAAAATACCCGCTGCACGCATCCCAACAACAGGCCCACCCGGCGACGTCGTTCACCGACCGCCGGCACACGCGCCGGTACGTCGGTCCACGCGCCTCTAAGTGAGACCGGCGGCATGACCGCTTCCATCGCCCGTAGTCGCTGCGGCAGCAAGGCCAACAGACCGGACTCGCGCGCGAGCCGCCGGAGACCCAGTTTTTGGTAGGCCCAGAGCTTGAGCGCCACCACTCGGAGCCGGTCCGGATACGGAAAGAGCCCGAAGATCAGACGTCGGAACAGTCGGTCCGCGAGCGGGCGTTCGACCTGCCGCTCGATCTGCGGCCGTGTCGCCCCCAGCAGCTTGTCGTACTGCACGCCCGATGGACACGCCGTGACACAAGCCATACAGCCGAGGCAGGTGTCGAAGTGGCGAGCGACGGGGTCGGTGATGTCGGTGTCCCCCTCCAGGGCGCCCTTGATGAGCGCAATCCGGCCGCGAGGCGAGTCGGTTTCTCGTCCCCAGAGCACATACGTAGGACAGGCCGGCAAGCAGAACCCGCAGTGGACGCAATCGGCGACGAGCGCCTCGTCGGGGGGATGATGCGCGTCGAAGGCGGGAGCCATGTGCGCCACAGTCTACCAGCCTGCGGTGGCAGCTCGGGCGACGCCGAGACCCGCGCTGGCTCCCTCCCGACACGCGCGGCAGAAGAGAATGCGCGCGGTCTGGCGACCGACACGGCGGTATGATTCCACTGCCCACTCGTCGTGGGTTCCAGAGGGAGGCGTCAAAAAAACATGACCAGAGCGATTCGGATTCACGAGCACGGCGGCCCCGAGGCGCTACGCTGGGACGAGGTCGACCCCGGGGTTCCAGATGCGGGGCAGGCGCTGATTCGCCAGACCGCGGCCGGTCTCAACTTCATCGACGTGTATCACCGCACGGGGCTGTATCCGGTGCCGTCCATGCCGGCGATCATCGGCAACGAGGGCGCCGGCGTCGTGGAGGCCGTTGGCGAGGGAGTGACCGTCGTGCAGGTGGGCGACCGGGTCGCCTACAGCATGAGCCTGGGCAGCTACGCAGAGCGGCGCGTGGTCGAGGCGCATCGGCTCGTGACGCTTCCTGACAGCATTACCGACGAGCAGGCGGCCGCCATGATGCTCAAAGGATGCACCGTGCAGTATCTGATGCGGCGCATCTATCCAGTGAAGACGGGGGACACCATACTCCTGCACGCGGCCGCCGGCGGCGTCGGGCTCATCGCCTGTCAGTGGGCGAAGCATCTGGGCGCGACGGTCATTGGGACGGTCGGAAGCGACGAGAAGGCGGAACTCGCGCGGGCACACGGCTGCGACCACACCATCGTCTACACCCGCGAAAACATCGTCGAGCGGGTCAAGGCGCTGACCGACGGGGCGGGTGTGCCGGTGGTCTACGATTCGGTTGGCAAGGATACGTTCATCGCGTCGCTCGACTGTCTGCAACCGCGTGGGTTGATGGTCAGTTACGGCAATGCGTCGGGTCCGGTCGACCCGTTCAGTCCAGGTGCGCTCGCCACCAGGGGGTCGCTCTTCTTGACCAGGCCGACACTCGCCAGCTACATCAGTACGCGAGAGGAGTTGGACGCGACGGCGGCAGAACTGTTCGGCGTGGTGGAGAGTGGCGCCGTCAAGATTGCCATCAGTCAGACGTACCCACTCGAGGATGCGGCTGAGGCGCACCGCGCCTTGGAGGCGCGCCAGACGACCGGGTCGACCGTGCTGACCATTGGAGGATAGAGGCATGAGATTGGTGCACACGTTCGGACTAGGGTTGGTCTTGGGAGGACTGGTGGCCGGGGCCGTTGCGTCGACCTCGGCGCAGCCGGAACGGCGAGCGATCAACTTGCCGGGGCGGAGTGTGGACGCGCCCTTCAGTGACGCGGTCCTCGCCGGTGACACGCTCTACCTGGCCGGACGGCTTGGATTGGAAAACGGGCAGGTCCCCGATGATCCGCAACAAGAAGCCCGCAACGCGCTCGATCAGATACAGGCCGTGCTTGCCGAAGCAGGAATGACCATGAGCGACCTGGTCACCGTCCAGGTGTTTTGCTCAGACGTGGCGTTTTTCGGCGACTTCAACGCGGTGTACACCAGCTACTTCACCGCCGATCCACCGGCCCGCGCGTTTGTGGGCAGCGGTACGCTGCTGAGGGACGCGCGGTTCGAAGTGACCGGTATCGCGGTCAGGCGCTAGTGTCCTGTAGCCGTGATTCGCTGCATACGTCGGTAGCGCGGCGCGCGGCTGAACAGGCGTGACAAGGGAGCAAATTGGGGAGTTGTGACCGCTGAACAGCGCATTCAGGCGGTTCGGTCCTCGGCCAGAGCGAGTGAGATGACGTGAAGATGAAGGGCGTTCGTCAGGCACTGATTCCGTGCGCCACGATCCTGACGGCGCTCGCAGGGGCGGTGCTGACAATGAGCTGCTCAGGTGGTGACACCGCGATCGATCCATCGGAGATCGCCCCCGCGGTCGATGCCCAGCCGATCACGGATGGTCGCACCGCGCATCGTCCGGCCGTGCCTGGCGTGCGGGGCCTAGTCACGGCGGGGCATCCGCTGGCGTCGATGGCGGGGATGCGGATCCTGATGCAGGGCGGCAACGCCGCCGATGCCGCGGTGGCGGTGTTCGCGACGCTGGGCCAGGTCGAGCCGATGATGTCCGGGGCCGGTGGCAACGGTTTCATGACGATCTACGACGCCGAGACGGGTCGTGTCTTTTCACTGAATGCGACCGGGGCCGCGCCAGCGGCGCTCAACGCCGCCGACCTTGAGCCGGAAGCGTTGCATCGCGGTATGCAGGCCGGGGTGGTGCCGGGGTTGTTGGGCGGGTGGATTGCCCTGTTGGAACGGTTTGGCACCATGACCCTCGGACAGGTGCTGGAGCCGGCCATCGAGTATGCCGAGCAGGGGCATCCGGTGGACCCGTTCGTGGCGCGGTCGATCGCGCGTTCCCGCGAATTGCTCGGACGGTATCCATCGACGGCGTCCGTGTTTCTGCCCGACGGCAAACCGCCGGTGGCGGGGCAGCTCGTCACCTATCCAGACCTTGCCAGAACGTTCCACAAGCTGGTTGAAGCCGAAGATACGGCCCGGTTGGACCGACGTGGTCGAGAGGCAGGGTTGCGAACCGCGTTCACGCGGTTCTATCGCGGTGACATGGCGCGGGACATGGTGCGGTTCTACCAGCGGAACGACGGACTGCTCACCCGAGCCGACTTCGCCGCGTACGAACCGATCTGGGCCGAACCGATCCACACGACCTATCGTGGCTACGACGTGTACAGCAGCCCGGCCACGTCCCGTGGTGGGCTCGAAGTGACGATGCAACTCAACCTGGTCGAGGGGTTCGACCTGGCCGCGCTGGGGCACAACTCGGCTGAGTCGCTGCATCTGATTACGGAGGCGATCAAGGTGGCGAAGTCCGACGTGTATCACTTCGTGGCCGATCCGGAGCACGCGGACGTGCCCGTCAACGGGTTGGTCTCGAAGGCGTTCGCCGACACCCGCCGGACCCTGATCTCTCTCGATACGGTGGTCGATTACCCCGACCACGGCGCGCCGCCTGGGACGCCGGCGGCAAGCGGTCGGTCGGCGCCGCCCGTGGCCGGACTGGCGGTCGCGGAAACGACCTACCCCGGTAGCGCGACCAGTTTCTCCGTCGTCGATGGTGCGGGCAACGTCGTGGTCGCGACCCCGACGCTGGGCAGCCTCTGGGGCACCGGGGTGGTGGTGGGAGATACCGGACTTTTCTTCAACAACGGTACCCGGGTCGGGTCGACCTCACCGTACCCGGACGACCTGAACTACGCTCGCGGTGGACAGATTCCGATCTTGAACAACGCGCCCACGCTGGTGCTGCGAGATGGAGCACCGTTTCTCGCGCTTGGCACCCCCGGCGGCGAGACCATCGGTCAGACCCAGTTCCAGGTCTTGCTCAATGTCATCGACTTTGGCATGAGCATTCAGGAAGCGGTTGAAGCCCCGCGTCTCGCGATCGCCGCTGATCCGAACTTCTACAAGTCGGGCGCCGAGATCACGGTTCAGGTTGAGAGTCGGGTGGCGCCGGACGTCTTTCGCCGGTTGCGGGAGCTGGGACACGACGTCGAAGCTGTGGCCGAGTACTCCGTCGGCAGCATGCAGGGCGTTCTGTGGAACCCGGAGACCGGTACGATGGTGGCCGGCGCGGACCCGCGCCGGATGATGTACACGGTTGGGTGGTAGCGGCGAAAGAGATCCCAGGCTCGACCGAATGCGAACCAGTTGCGTTGCAGTGACGGCACTGATCGGCGTTGCGGCGTTGGCCCTGATGGCGCCGCGGCCGGCCGGTTCGGCCCCGGCGAGCGTGGCTACCCAGATTGTCAACCTCGGTTGGATTCGAGTCCCGGCCGGCACGTTTCGTATGGGTTGTGTGGAGTCCGATACGTCGTGTCTCGACAATGAGCGGCCAGGCCATGAGGTGACGTTCCTCGAGCCATTTGATCTGATGGGGGCCGAAGCGACCATCGCCCAATACGCGCAGTTCGTCGCTGACAGCCGGCACCCGGCCCCTCCGTCGCCGGAGTTTCCGCAGGCCGCGGATCATCCCGTCGTGCTCGTGAGTTGGGATGACGCGGTCGACTTTTGTGAGTGGGCCGGCGGCCGGCTTCCCACGGAGGCAGAGTGGGAATACGCGGCCCGGGGCGGACAAGCCGGGCTGGTCTACGCCACCAGTCAGGAGCTGTCGCGCGATGAGGCGAATTTTGGCGCCGACCGGTGCTGCTCCGGCGCGACCGGCGGCGGGGACGCCTGGGTGAACACGGCACCCGTGCGGTCGTTTCCCCCGAACGATTTCGGGGTGTACGACATGACCGGCAATGTCTGGGAGTGGGTAGACGGATGGCTGGACGATCAGTACTACGCATCCTCGCCTCCCATCAATCCTCCCGGCGCGGCGACGGGCTACTCGCGTATCGCCCGAGGTGGTTCCTGGCTCAACTTCGCGGCGGCGTTGCGGACCTCGGTGCGGCTGCCGTTCGCGCAGACCGGGCAGACCAGCAATGTGGGCGTCCGATGTGCCAAGGGTCTCCCCACGGCGAGAGCCGACTGATACGAGGCCCGTCCTGCGGACTAGCGTTCCCGACACGTCAGGTCGACTTGACGGCGACGGCCCCTGACTTGGACCCTACCCAGTAGCCCTCGGCCGACCGAATGAGCGTATCGTCTACCTCCACCGGGAGGCTCATGTCGGCCATCACGTCGGTCACTGGTGGGGGAGCAGCACCCGCCGGACCGCGCGAATCACATCGTCCACGTCGCGGTCGGAGAGTTTGACCGATAGCGGCAAGCTGACCGTCTGTCGACCGATACGGGTCGCGTGGGGTTACTCTTCTGGCCTCCAGCCGTTTTCGGCGAGGATCGCCTTATGGATGCGGAGGCGCTCCTCGCTCTCCATGTCCACGGCGGCGAGTTGCGGGGCGGCCAACCAGTTGCGAAGTCGAACGAACAGGCTCATGGTGGCAACTATTCTGCGATCCGGTAGAGCGCCGAGTGCGTCCGGATGATCAGGCTCGCATCCACGATGGCCGGAGTCGCCAAGGTGAATTCGTCGAGATCATTTGTGTGCAGCACCTCAAAATCCGACCCAGCCCGAATGACGAAGGTCTCGCCTTCTTCGCTCATCGCGAAAATCTGACCGTTGTAGGCCCAGGGTGATGCGGTGAAGCCGGTGCCGACCGCGATGCGGCGGCGACTGTAGATTTGTTCGCCGGTTCTGGCGTCGTGGGCGGTCATGAAGCCTCGGTCCATCAGCGTGTAGTAGTAGTCGCCGTAGACTAGCGGGGACGTGTTGTACGTGCCGCCTTGCGGCAGGTGCCAGGCGATGTAGTCGTTGCTGGTTTGGCCCGGTTCGAGCGAGATGTCGCCCGTAGCGCCAGGCCGGATGGCGTACACCGGTCGTTGGCGGTCGCCCGTGTATCCGGCCTCGAGGTAGAGCAGTCCGAAGCGCGAGAACGGCATCGGCACCGTGATCGAAGACAATCCGCCAAGCTGCCAGAGCAGTCTCCCATCCAGATCGTAGGAGCGGACCTGATCGGCGCCGGTCGTCACGATTTCGGTCCGGACCTCATGCTCCCAGACATACGGTGTCGCCCAGTTCGTGCCTTCATCACGCGGGGTGCGCCACACTTCCGCTCCGGTCTCGGCGCTGAGGGCCGTGATGAATGACTGGTCGTCGTTGTCACTCACCACATAGAGGCGGCCGTTGTGCAAGACCGGCGAGGCGCCGGTTCCCCACCCGGAACGCGTGCGGACCGGTGGCCATTCCACGGACCAGAGCTCGCGGCCGTCCAAGTCAAGACAGAACACACCGACATTGCCGAAGTAGACATACAGCCGCTCGCCGTCGGTCACCGGTGTTTCGGAGGCAAAACTGTTCTTGAGATGCTTGCTGTGGTCGGGTGCCCCGCTGAAGAGCTCTGTCTGCCAACGGATGTCTCCGCTGTCGAGGTCAACGGCGTAGGCCATCCAATGATGGACGTCCACCGGGGGGGGGCGCTCGCCGTCGCGATAGAGGCCGCCAATCGGCGCTTCGACCGCACCGTCGCTCACGACCGCGGTGACAAAAACGGTCCGACCCCACACCACCGGCGAACTCCAGCCGACCCCGGGGATGTCGGTGCGCCAGACCACGTTTTGCGTGCGACTCCAGGTGTCGGGTAGAGCCGGGTCATCGGGCATCGTGACGATGCCGGCACCGTCCGGCCCCCGAAAGCGTGGCCACTCCTGGGCCGCGGCCACACTGAGGAGGCACCACGAACTGACCACGAGGCAGAGGATCCGTCTGAACATGGCGACAGGAATTGTCGCATAGGGAGCCGCCGACGAAGAGGGAAAATACCGCAGTGTTTGACCGACGATCCTCGAACGTCGCGAATTGCCCTTCAGGGAGACTGCGACAACACGCTGACGCGGTAACGCCGGCAGGCGGGCGCCTCGCTCGGAAACCGAGCTAGGGTGCCCGCTCTGAGGGTGTCCGGCCGGGAATCGTCCAGAGCGGGCCGTCGGATGGTACTGGCGCAACGCCCAAGCCATGGTGAAAGACGAGCCGGCCTCCATGCTCGGCGGTGGCCACCAGCAAGCCGACCCCGCCCAAGGCGACGAGCACCGACGCGATGACCACCCGCCGCGTGGTCGAGTGCCAGATGTAGGACATGGCCATCCGGAACGAGGCGAAGACGACGAAGAACCAGGTGGTGCGATCGGCCCAGGTGAAGTGCGCCGTGACCGCCGCGCTCTCTGCGGTCCCGACGCGCATGGCCTCTGCCGCCTCGAGTCCACTGAAATATGCCACCATCGCCATCAGCGCCCCACCGCAATACAGCCATGTCGCGGTGTCGCGCACCGACGTCCGTGACGGACGATATGCGCCCAGGCAATCGACGACTGCGGCCACGAGCAGCAGCGAGATCGGAAAATGAACCAGGACTGGGTGGAGGTTGGGGGCCCAGGCTGGGATCAGGGACATGACGGGTCACTATTCAGACGGGGGCTACGCCCCCGAACCCCCCGCGGCTGCTACGTGGGGGCCGCGAGTGCCCCACTCCGCGGCCGCGGGGCGCGCATTGTCGCGCGCCCCGCTGGTGCGGCCGAGCGGCTCATATAATACTGCGGCCAGGAAGGCTGGCGCGAAGGCTCGGCGAGGCATCAACACGCGATGGAAGGATGGCACGGCTGGGACGCGTATGCGCCATTCTATGACTGGGAGAACGCGCGTACTGTCGGTCGCCGCGACATCCCGTTCTGGCGGCGGCAGGTGGTGGCGTGCGGCGGTCCGGTCCTCGAGCTGGGGTGCGGCACCGGTCGGGTGCTGTTGCCCATGGCCCGGACCGGGGAGCAAGTCGTCGGACTCGACCGTTCCAGCAACATGCTCGGCCACGCGCGGCGACGGCTCCGGCGGGCGAGAGGGACGGACTCGGCACGGCTGGTGCGTAGTGACATCCGGTCGTTGCCGTTCGCGTCGGACGGGCACTTCAGCCTGGTGATGGCGCCATACGGGGTCTTGCAATCACTGCTGCGAAACCAGGACCTGCGACGCACGCTGGTCTCCGTGAGGAGCGTGCTGCGGCCCGGCGGAACATTTGCCATGGAACTGGTGCCGGATGTCCCGCAGTGGGGCGAGTACGACCGCCGAGTCAGTCATCTCGGGCGTCGCCGCGGTGGCGCGGCGCGGATCAGTCTGGTCGAGTCCGTGCGGCAAGACCGAATCCGACAGTTGACGGTGTTCGAACAGGAGTTTACGGAGCGCCGTGGTCGACGCCGGACCACCCAACGCTTCTCACTGGCGTTTCGCACCCTGTCGATGCGCCAGATGACCGGTCGGCTGCGCCGCGCTGGATTCACAATCGAGCGGCTGGAGGGCGACTATGTGGGCGGACCCTGGACCGCTGGGGCCGAGACCTGGCTTGTTGTCGCGTGCCGCGCGCGCTGACGGTTGCGTGATAAAATACGTTGTTTTTCCTCGTTCACTCACGGAGCTTTGCTATGTCCGGCCATTCCAAGTGGCACTCAATCAAGCACAAAAAAGGCGCGGCTGACGCTAAGCGCGGCAAGCTGTTCACTCGCATAATCAAGGAACTCACGGTCGCGGCGCGCGCCGGCGGTGGCGACCCTGACATGAATCCACGGCTTCGCACGGTGATCGCCGACGCCAAGGCGGCCAACATGCCGGCCGACAACATCAAGCGGGCGATACGCCGTGGTACGGACGCCGATACCGGGGTGAATTACGACGAGATCGTTTATGAGGGGTATGGCCCGGGCGGCGTCGCGTTGTTTCTCGAGGTGCTGACCGACAATCGGAATCGTGCGGTGGGCGAGATTCGCCACGCGCTCACGAAACATGGTGGCAACCTTGGCTCGGCGAACAGCGTGGCCTGGATGTTCGACAAACGAGGATACGTGTTGGTCGATCGAGCGGCGGCTGAGGAAGAGTCGTTGATGACCGCCGCCATCGAAGCCGGTGCAGACGACTTCCTCGACGAGGACGATAGCTGGGAGATCATCAGCTCCCCGGAGGCCTTCGACGCCGTGGCGGAAGCGGTGCGGGGGCTGGGGGTCGAGCCGACGGTGGCCCACGTCGCGATGCTGCCCCAAAATCAGGTGTCGCTCGAGGGCAAGCCCGCACAGCAGATGCTGAAATTACTGTCTGCCCTCGACGATCTGGATGACATCCGGCACGTTTGGTCGAACGCCGACATCAGCGAACAGGAGATCGAGGCCTCACTGACGTGAGGATCTTCGGGATAGACCCCGGCTCGCGGCGCACCGGGTACGGTTGTATCGACACGGACGGGAGCCGCTACCGTCTCGTGGCGTGCGGTGCCGTGACGGTGTCCACACGTCTCCCCTTTTCCGACAGACTGGCCGGCATCTACGACGAGTTGGCATCGTTGCTCGCGACCCATCGGCCCGAGTGCGTCGCCATCGAGGACGTTTTTGTTGCACGAAACGCCAAGAGTTCACTGAAGCTGGGGCATGCTCGCGGGGTGGCCATGCTGGCCGCGTCGAAAGCCGGATTGACCGTGGCAGAGTACGCACCAACTGAGGTCAAGCTGGCACTGGTGGGATTCGGACGCGCCGAGAAGGCACAGGTGCAGCACATGGTGACGCTGCTCCTTGGGTTGGACACTCCACCGACACCCCACGATGCATCGGATGCGCTGGCCATTGCCGTCTGTCATGCCAACACGGCCGCCGGGCCGGCCGCGACCCGGCTGGCCGTCGACCAGACCCAGGTTCGGAGCTGGAGGCAATATCGCCCCGAGGGGAGTGGGTCGTGACGGGCTCGCGATAGGCACCAAATGATCGCGCTTCTCTCAGGCCGGCTGCTGGACAAGGCGCCGAGTCGAATCGTCATCGACGTGCACGGTGTCGGCTACGACGTCCAGATTCCGCTCTCGACCTTCTACGGGCTGGGTGAAGCAGGGGCTGAGGTGTCCCTGCGTGTGCATACCCATGTGCGGGAGGACGCGCTTGCGCTCTTTGGTTTTGCCACGCGTCTGGAGCTCAAGCTCTTCGAGCAGTTGATCGGGATCTCCGGCATTGGCCCGCGGCTGGCGCTGTCCGTGTTGTCCGGCATCGAGTCGGTGGATCTTGTGCGAGCGGTGCGTGACGGAGACGTTGGACGCTTGACGGGTATACCGGGCGTTGGCAAGAAGACCGCCGAGCGGATCGGGCTGGAGCTGAAGGATCGTCTCCAGGCGGTCCTCGAGGTGGACTCCGATGAGCCCGCCGACAGCGTTGTCGGGTCCGACACGCGCGGCGACCTGCTCTCAGCGCTTCTCAATCTCGGCTACCATCGGCACCACGCCGAGCGAGCCGTTGACGCAGCGTTGACGGAGACCGACGGTACGTTCGAACAGATCTTGAGGCAGGCACTCAAGGAACTGGCCCGATGATCGACGACGAGTCGTCCCCCCGCGTGGTGGCTTCGGAGCGGTTGGGCGACGAAGATCAGTTCGAGGCCGGGCTCCGGCCGCGGACGCTCGATACATATATTGGACAGGAGCGGCTCCGCGAGAATCTTGGCGTATCGATAACCGCCGCGCGGCAACGACACGAAGCGCTCGACCATGTGTTGTTATACGGACCACCCGGCCTCGGCAAGACCACTCTGGCCTACGTGGTAGCCAACGAGCTGGGGGCGCCCATTCGGACCACCTCCGGCCCTGTCCTCGAGAAACCGGGAGATCTGGCTGCGATCTTGACGAATCTCTCGGAGCGCGAGGTGCTGTTCATCGACGAGATTCATCGGCTCAGCCCGATTATCGAGGAAATTCTCTATCCGGCGATGGAGGACCACGAACTCGATATCGTGATCGGCCAGGGGCCGGGTGCGCGGTCCGTCAAGGTCCCGCTGCAGCCGTTCACGTTAATCGGGGCAACGACCCGAGCCGGTCTGCTCACGGCGCCGTTGCGCGCGCGGTTTGGTATCGTCCATCGCCTGGATTTCTACCGGACCGTTGACCTCCAGGAGATCGTCCGGCGGTCGGCCGGCATTTTCGCGGTGCCGATCGACGACGACGCCACCATGGAGATCGCGCGTCGGTCGCGTGGAACGCCGCGAGTGGCGAATCGACTCCTGCGTCGTGTGCGCGACTACGCGCAGGTGCGCGCCGACGGCACGATCACGCACGAGGTGGCGTTGAAGGGGCTCGAACTGCTGGAAGTTGACCCGAACGGTCTGGACGCGGCGGATCGACGACTATTGCGTACCATCATCGACAAGTTCGGGGGGGGACCGGTCGGGCTGAATAGTATCGCTGCCGCGATCAGCGAGGAGAAAGAGGCGATCGAAGACATTTACGAGCCGTTCTTGATCCAGGCCGGATTTCTCGACCGCACTCAGCGCGGCCGAGTGGCCACCCCACGCGCCTACGACTACTTCGGATTGCGGGTGCCGGATGGTGAGGGCCGGCTCTGGTAAGAGTGCGCCCGTTCTAAGAGTCTCTTTGTGGGCATGGGTCTTGGACCGCGGTCTGCACCCTGGCGGCAGCTGGGCCCGCACGAGCCGGCCTGACGAACCGGTATCGGTCGGTGGGAAAGGATGCGACGGACGAGATGAGCGAAACGACACGCGCCGGAGACCCGGGTCGGACCCTCCGAGCTGTGCAGATTTCTTCGCTGGGTACCTATGTGCCGCCGCGAGTGCTGACCAATAGCCAGCTCGAGCAGATGGTGGACACGTCTGACGAGTGGATTCTGAAGCGCACCGGTATACGCGAACGACACATCGCTGATGACGACGTTGCCACCTCGGACTTGGCGGT
The DNA here is from genome assembly GCA_029940535.1 of Vicinamibacterales bacterium. Taxonomy (GTDB): domain Bacteria; phylum Acidobacteriota; class Vicinamibacteria; order Vicinamibacterales; family UBA8438; genus UBA8438. The sequence continues at coordinate 39,532 of JAPYUM010000020.1, read as the reverse complement.
CGAGGCCGCGCGCAGCGCACTGGCGGGGGCCGGGGTCACGGCGGCGGACATCGGCTTCCTCGTGGTGGGGACGACCACCCCGGACACGTTCTTTCCCAGTACCGCCTGCCTGGTACAGGACAGGATTGGCGCTACTCGGGCGTGGGGGTTCGACTTGGGGGCCGCGTGCTCAGGTTTCACCTACTCGGTGACGACCGCCATGCAGATGGTGGCGTCGGGCGCGCACGACCATGCTCTGGCGATCGGTGCCGACGTCATGTCGCGGATCATCGACTATCAGGACCGCACCACCTGTGTGATTTTCGGGGACGGGGCCGGCGCGGTCGTTGTCTCGCCCGCGGCGGATCCGGAGTTGCGCATTCTCGATTTCGCCCATGAGGTGGACGGCAGCGGCGGGCCCGCGCTCCGGATGCCCGCCGGTGGAAGTCGGCTTCCCGCGTCTCATGACACGGTCGACCAGCGACTCCACTACGTGCATCAGGATGGTGCGGCGGTCTTCAAGTTCGCTGTGCGAAAGACGAGTGAGATCTGTCATCGGATCCTGGATCGAAACGGGTTGCGTGCCGCCGACGTCGACCTGTTTGTCTCTCACCAGGCGAATCGACGGATCATCAAGGCCGCTGCGGGCCAGCTCCGCCTGCCGGAGGAGAAAGTTGTGATCAATATCGACCGGTTCGGCAACACGACCGGTGCAACCATTCCCTTGGCCCTCGCTGATGCTCTCGCCGACAAGCGACTCAAGAAGGGCGACCTGGTGCTGCTGGCGTCGGTCGGCGCCGGGTTCACCGTGGGTGCGATGTTGGTGCGCTGGGCGTATTAGCGGCGTGTTCTTGGTCCTGAGAGTGACCGATGGCCTGTGTCCTGGCTGCGACTCGGCGGACGCATCGCGGCCCCGTACCCATGCTTGTTTCCGACTTTGATTTCGACCTTCCGGCCGAGCTGATCGCGCAGACGCCGACCGACGACCGCGAATCGGCTCGCCTTCTGGTGGTCGACCGAGAGGGGCACGGGGTTCGGGACCGGCGGGTCGCCGATCTCCCTGATCTGCTCCGGCCGAGCGATCTGCTTGTCATCAACGAAACCCGCGTCTTTCCTGCCCGACTGCTCGGGCATCGCGTGCCGACCGGTGGGGCGGTCGAGTGTGTGCTGCTGGCCCGGCTCGACGACGAACGCTGGGACGCGCTCGTGCATCCGGGGCAGAAGCTGCGGGTCGGTGCGCGGGTGCGTTTCGAGCGAGAGGGGCGTTGGCTTGACGGCGAGGTGCTGGAACATCTGGTGTATGGCCGCCGAACGATTCGTCTCTGGGGCGACGGTGAGGGGACGGTGGACGAGTTGGTGGACGCGATCGGCCACATTCCGTTGCCACCCTACATCCGTCGGTCCGACCATCCCGTGGACCGCGAGCGGTATCAGACGGTGTACGCCTCCGTCCGGGGTTCGGTCGCCGCACCGACCGCCGGTCTCCACCTCACCGAGGCGATGTTGCAGCGGTGTGCGGAGAGGGGCATCGAAGTCGCCCGGCTGACACTGCATGTGGGATACGGCACGTTCAAGCCGGTTCGCGTCGATTGTGTCGAGGACCACACGGTTGATGCGGAGCCATACGACGTGCCGCCGGAGACCGCCGACGCCGTCAATCGTGCGCTCGACACAGGCCGCCGGGTGGTGTCCGTCGGTACCACGACCACTCGTGCGCTCGAATCGGCCGCCCGGGTCGGTGGCGGCCGCCTGCGGGCGGGCCGCGGTGTCAGCGACCTCTATCTCTATCCAGGAGTGCCGCTTCGGGTAGTCGGGGCGCTGTTCACCAACTTCCATCTGCCTCGCTCATCGCTGCTCATGCTGGTGAGCGCCCTCGGGGGGCGGGAACGGGTGCTGGATGCCTATGCCGCCGCGGTGCGGCGTGGCTATCGGTTCTATAGCTATGGCGACGCCATGCTGCTTCGGTGACGCCGGTCGCGGGCCTCTGGGTCCCAGAGTTGATACAATGACGCGGTGTCCACCGGCTCGACGGGCCGCGAGTAGCGGCTCGGTCGCGCCGACACAGTCCACGAGAAGCGTTACCTGGAGATGCTGCGCCGACGTCGGTCCGTGCGCCCAGAGGAGTCGCTTCGTTAGCACGCCGGTGTAGCTCAGCTGGTTAGAGCACGCGGCTCATATCCGCGGCGTCCGGGGTTCAAGTCCCTGCACCGGCACCATTGTCTTCACCGCGGGAGTGGCCGGGGTTCGTACGCAGTCGCCTGAACCCCGACCACGACCCGCCGGTGTCACGTCGTGAACATCCTTTGTCCGTGTCCCTCCCCGGCGGGGCGGTCTCGCGCGACCACATCAACAACCCTCTCGGGCTCCTTCGCCACGTCCGGCCAGCCGCGCGCGCCGAAACCGGCGAGACTGCCAGGGCGCGCGACAATGCGCGCCCCGCGGCCACGGAGTGGGGCACTCGGGGTCCCCGCGCAGTTGTCGCGTGGGGTTCGGGGCGTAGCCCCGTCAAGAAAAATGACCGAACTGGTCGCGAGGGTATCGGCGTTTCTGAGCCATCAGGCGTTGATGCCGGATGGGGCGCGAGTGCTGGTTGCCGTGTCCGGTGGCGGCGATTCGGTCGCCTTGTGGTGTCTGCTCTGCGAACTGAGCCAGCGGCGGGCGTTCGACGTGGTCGGGATGGCGCATCTCAACCACCAGTTGCGTGGGGTGGCCTCGGACGCAGACGCTCGCTTCTGTCAGGATCTGGCGAACCGCTTCGGGTTGCCGTGTGTCATCGAAGCGACTGATATCGCGGCGCTGGCGCAGGCGGAAGGGATCTCCATCGAAACCGCCGGCCACCAGGCGCGGCATGGGTTCTTCGACCGGGCCGCCCAGAGTCTCGGCGCCACACGCATCGCGCTTGGTCATACCATCGACGACCAGGCAGAAACCTACTTGCTGCGGTTGTTGCGGGGCGCTGGCACGGCCGGTCTGTCCGCGATGCGGCCGGTCCTCGACCGGGTTGTGCGGCCGCTGTTGCAGGTGCGGCGGGTCGAGCTACGCGAGTATCTCGTGGCGCAGGGCGTGTCGTTTCGGGAGGATGCGTCGAACTTGGATGAGCGTGTGTCGCGAAATCGCGTCCGCCACGATCTGTTGCCGCACCTCGGTCGGTACGCGCCTCGGGTGGTCGAGACCCTGGCTCGCGAGGCGGAGATCGCGCGGGCCGACGACGAGTGGCTCGACCAGGCCGCAAACGAATCGCGCGCGACTCTCGTCAAAAGTAATGAGGGGGCTATCGAGGTCGACGCGGAAGCCTTGACGTCGTTGCATCCGGCGCTGGCGAGGCGAGTGGTTCGTGGCCTGCTCGCTGACGTGTCTGACCGAGGGTGTGGGTTCGACCAGGTCGAGCGGCTGCGGGGGATGGCGGCCGGCTTGCTGCCCTCTCTCGACCTGCCCGGGTGCCGTGCGGAGCGGCGGGGCCCCGTGATTCACCTGATGGCTCGAGTGGGGCGCGGGGCCGCGTCGTCTGCGTGTGAGCCGTTCGAGTATCAACTCGACGTGCCGGGTGTAGTCGCGGTTCCGGAAGCGGGCGTCACCATGAGTGCTGAGTGCCACGCCGCACAGCGACCGGGTCGCCTCCCGGTGGAGCCGCTCGGCGACGGCCACGTCGGCGAGTGGGCAGTAGGCGTGGACGTTGAGGCCCGTTCGCTTTGCGTGCGCAATTGGCGCGTGGGTGATCGGTTTCGCCCGCTCGGGCTCAACGGGCACCGGAAGAAATTGCAAGATCTGTTCGTGGACCGGAAAATTGGTCGACTAGACCGTCATCGGGTCCCGGTTGTGCTCGATGACCGGGACCGCGTCATCTGGGTTGTCGGGCTGGGGCTGAGCGACGATTTTCGGGTCACAGGGGCAACAACAAGCATGGTAATCTTGAGGGTCAGACCTCTGGGAGATAAGTTGTGAACTCGACGACGCGCAGTCTGCTGTTCTGGATGGTTCTGGTGGTCGCAGTGGTTCTCGTATGGAGCCTCTCGTCCCAGTTCCGGCCCGGCGACACGCCGGTGGACTTCAGCGAGTTCATCCGGTGGGTGGAGACTGGTGTGGTTGACCGGGTCGAGTTGACCGGAAACGAGATTGTCGGCACGTCCTCGAGTGGCGAGCGGTTCAGCACCTACGCGCCGCCACAGTACGAAGGGCTGGCCAACAAGTTGCTCGAGCGTGACGTCGTGGTGCAGGCCAACGCGGCCACCGCGAGCCCGTGGGCGACGCTGTTCTATTCCTGGGCGCCCCTGTTGCTGATCGTGGGTTTCTGGGTGTTTTTCATGCGGCAGGTGCAGAGCGGCGGCAACAAGGCGCTCTCCTTCGGCAAGAGCCGCGCCAAGCTCTCATCGAGCACTCAAAAGAAGGTCACCTTCAAGGATGTCGCCGGGATCGAGGAACCGAAAGAGGAACTGCAAGAGATTATCGACTTCCTCAGAGAACCCCAGAAATACCAGAAACTTGGCGGACGAATCCCGAAAGGCGTCCTGTTGATGGGCCCTCCCGGGACCGGAAAGACCTTGTTGGCCCGGGCCGTTGCGGGTGAGGCGAACGTGCCGTTCTTCTCAATCAGCGGCTCTGATTTCGTGGAGATGTTTGTCGGTGTCGGCGCCTCCCGGGTCCGCGATCTGTTCGAACAGGGAAAGAAGAACGCGCCGTGCATCGTGTTCATCGACGAGATCGACGCGGTGGGCCGTCATCGTGGTGCCGGTCTCGGTGGCGGACACGACGAGCGCGAACAGACGTTGAACCAGCTCCTGGTGGAGATGGACGGGTTCGAGTCAAACGAGGGCGTGATCCTGGTGTCGGCCACGAACCGTCCCGATGTGCTCGACCCGGCGCTTCTTCGCCCTGGTCGTTTTGATCGGCGAATTGTCGTCAGTCGCCCCGATGTTCGGGGACGAGAGGGCATTTTTGCGGTACACACCCGGAAGATTCCCCTCTCGGACGACGTCGATCTCAATGTGTTGGCCCGTGGCACGTCAGGGTTCTGCGGTGCTGACATCGCGAACCTGGTGAACGAGGCAGCGCTCAACGCGGCGCGCTACAACCAGAAGACCGTCATGATGCAGGATTTCGAATTCGCCAAGGACAAGGTGATGATGGGGTCCGAGCGTCGGTCGATGATTATCAGCGACGAAGAGAAACAGGTGACGGCCGTGCATGAGGCGGGCCACGCGTTGCTGGGCGTGGTGCTTGAGCATTCCGATCCGGTGCACAAGGTCACGATCATTCCGCGGGGCATGGCGCTCGGGGTCACGATGCAGCTCCCGCTCGACGACAAGCACAACTACGCGACTCCGTATCTGCACGACCAGCTTGCGGTGTTGCTCGGTGGTCGGATTGCCGAGGAGATTACCAACGCGGCCGTCACCACCGGTGCGGGCAACGACCTCGACCGAGTGACCGAGCTTGCACGCAAGATGGTCTGCGAGTGGGGCATGAGTGAGACCATCGGTCCGCTGACGTTCGGTCGCAAGGAGGAGGAAGTGTTCCTCGGCCGCGACTTCGCGCAGCAAAAAGACTATAGCGAAGAGACGGCAAACCAGATCGATCAAGAGATCAAGCGGATCGTGACGGAGAACTACGACCGTGCCCGTGCCGTTCTTGAGGGCAAGAAGAGTGAACTGCTCCAGATCGCCGAAGAGTTGCTGACTCGAGAGGTGCTCTCCGGAGATCAGGTCAAACAGATCGTCTCCGGGCAACCGCTCGAAGCTCTTCCGGCCGCGTCAGAGCAGCTGGATCCGTCCACCATTCCCGAGACGGAACGCTCGCCGGTCGTGCCGCCGCTCGGGAAGCCGTTGCCACAGGAATAATGCTCACGACGCCGCGCCGACCCGGCGCGGCGTGCTGGCACCGGTTCCCCACTCCCGCGGCACCGTGGGTCGAAGTCTGGGGTGTGCCGTCTTTGCACACGCCTGTCTCCCAGGTCCGGCCAGTTGCCGGTTGGTCGTGAGGGTCGGTCGCCGTTCGACTGTGTCTGGAACGTCATGACCCGTAGGCGTCGCTACGCCGTGCCGCTGCCCGGTGCCGCCCCGCTTCAACTGGGGGACCGAACACTGGTCATGGGCATTGTCAACGTGACGCCCGACTCGTTCTCGGATGGGGGGCTGTGCTTCGACCCGGGTCGCGCCGTGGCCCACGCGTTGCAGATGGAGGCCGCGGGAGCAGACGTGCTGGATGTCGGCGGCGAGTCGACACGCCCTGGCGCGGCGGCGCTACCGGACGATGAGGAGTTGGCGCGAGTCGTGCCGGTGCTCCGGGGGCTCATGGGGCAGGTCCGGGCGCCAGTGTCGATCGACACCTACAAGGTGCGGGTGGCGCAAGCGGCGCTCGATCTCGGCGCTACGATCGTGAACGACGTGTCGGGGCTGTTGTACGAACCAGAGTTGGCGGAGGTGGTCGCCGCACGGGGCGCCGCGTTGGTCTTGATGCACAACCGAGGACGTTCGCGCGAGATGTACCGAGACGCTGAATACGCCGACGTTGGCCGCGAGGTCGTTGCCGAGCTTGCGGACCGGATCGCCGTCGCGGTCGACTCGGGGGTCGGGCGGACTCGGATCATCGTAGACCCTGGTCTGGGGTTCGCCAAACGCGCCGAGCACAGTTACGGGGCACTGGCGTCGATCGGTGAGCTGGTCTCCCTGGATCGACCGATTCTGGTCGGACCATCGCGAAAATCGTTTCTGGCGCCCGAGGACGACGCGGGACCGACGGACCGCGAATGGGAAACCGCCGCCGCCGTCACCGCGGCGGTCCTCGGGGGAGCGCACATCGTGCGGGTGCATCAAGTGGCCGAGCTGGGGCGGGTGGTTCGGGTGGTCGACCGAATCCTGGCGTGCCGGTCAGAAACTGACGCGGCGCGGAAAAGAGCGCCGTCATGACCGAGACGCTGACCGACGCCCTGGCGTTGGATCGGGTCGGTTTGTGGGGGTTGCTTGATATCGCCATCGTCTCCGTCCTGATCTACGAGTTGTTGAAGGTGGTTCGGCGCACCCATGCGGTGCAGATTTTTATCGGCGGAGGTCTGATCATCGGGCTGTACTACGCGTCGCAGTTCACGCCACTGCAGACCACGCACTGGCTGATCCGCGACATGTTCGGCTATATCGTGTTTGCCGCCATCGTCATCTTCCAGACCGATATCCGGCGCGCGCTCGTCCATTTCGGGCGCGCGCCGTTCTTTCGATACCTCAGCCGGCCGGAGACCACCGACGAAACGCTCGAAGAGGTGGTGGTCGCGCTTCAGATGCTGGCCGACCAACGAATCGGGGCGATTGTTGCCATCGAACGAGACATCGGTCTGCGCAACTACGTCGAGAGCGGGATTCCTCTCGACGCCACCGTCAGCTACGACCTGCTGGTGACCGTGTTCAGACCCAGCTCGCCCATGCACGACGGCGCCGTGGTCATCCAGCAAGATCGAGTGGCGGCGGCCGCGTGCTTCCTCCCGCTGACCGTGAATCCACGGGTGAGCAAGGACCTTGGTACGCGGCACCGTGCGGCGATTGGGCTCAGCGAGGACACCGACGCGATTGTGCTGGTGGTGTCGGAAGAGACGGGTCGGCTATCGCTCGTGCTGAACGGACAGATGGAGCATGACCTGGAGGCAGACCAGCTTCGCTATCGCCTTGAAGCATTGATGTTGGATCGCAAGCCGGCGGAGACCAGTCGCGACGCGAAGGGACTTGATTCCTGATGGCGCACCCGTTTGCGCGCGGTCTCGGGTTGAAAGTGCTCGCGGTGGCACTGGCCGTGTTGCTGCGGCTGGCCGTGGCAGGAGATCCGATCGTGGAGCGGGGGTTCCGCATCCCACTGGAATTTGAGAACCTGCCGGGGGGAGTCGAGATCCTGGGCGACGCGCCTGACAGCGTCGAGGTCCGTGTGCGTGGCTCGTCGGGCGTCCTGCGGCGCCTGGAGGCCGGTGACGTCGCGGCGATCATCCCTCTGGATTCGGCGCGACCGGGCACCCGACTCTTCGACATGACGGATGGGCTGGTGCAGGTACCGCTTGGGGTGGAAGTGACCCAAGTCATTCCGTCGACCGTGTCGTTACGGCTGGACGTACAAGGTCTGCCCAAGCTGGTGCCCGTGGTCCCAGTCGTCGAAGGCGAGCCGGCCAGCGGGTTCGTCGTGGGGGCGGTGACGGCTGATCCAGCCATGGTCGAGGTCATCGGGCCACTGAGCCGCCTGGGCGAGTTGACTCATGTCATCACGGAGTCACTCGACGTGACCGGCACGGCGGTGCCGGTCGCATCGACGGTGACTGTGGGTGTGGATGATCCGTACCTGCGTCTTGCCACGTCGCAGGCCGCACGAGTGACCGTGGACATCGTCAGAGAGCCTGTCCAGCGGACCCTCGAGGACGTCCCGGTGCAGACACGCAACGCCGACGGGCTGGCCTGGGCGGCGACGCCCGCCTCGGTCACTGTGACGGTGTTCGGACCGCCGGAGCTGCTGCGCGAGCTCGACGGCGAGGACGTCACGGCGTATCTCGATCTTGCCGGCCATGGGGCCGGCGTCTACAATCTGGCGGTCACGATCGACCCGCATCGGGCGTTTGATGACGTCACCGTCGAGCCCACGGTGGTGCAAGTGACCGTGCAGTGAACGCGACGTCCAATCATGCACACCGAGTTGTTCGGAACCGACGGGGTTCGCGGTAGGCCCGGCACGCCGCCACTCGACGAGCGCACCCTCGTGCGACTGGGCACGGCAATCGCTCGCACGCTTGGTGGTGATGCCCCCCCGACCCGCGTGTGCATTGGCCGCGATACGCGCGAGTCAGGCCCGTGGGTCGCGACCCACCTGGTGCGTGGTTTGGTCGGCGCGGGAGCGGAGGTCACCGATGCCGGAGTGCTGTCGACTCCGGCTGTCGCCCACGTGACCCGCGAGGGCGGTTTCCACGCGGGCATCGTCATCTCTGCGTCACACAACCCGTTCCAGGACAACGGCGTCAAGGTGTTCACGCGGTCCGGCGAGAAGGTGGACGACGCGGTCGAGGCTCGTCTCGCTGCGTTCACGGTCGACGATGCGGGGTCGATGCCGCCGCCGCTGGCCACACCGCCCGGCGAGACAGTCGGTCTCGTGGATGGTTACCTGATGCACACGAGACGCGTGTTCGACGGCGTTACGGTGCCGACAGATTTCCGGCTGGTTATCGATTGCGCCAACGGCGCCACCAGCCGGATCGCGCCGCAGCTGTGTCGCGATGTGGGGTTCGATCCGATCGTGACGCACGATCGTCCGGACGGCCGCAACATCAACGTCGAGTGCGGCTCCACTCATCCGGAGAGCGTGGCGCGGGCGGTGGTTGAACAGGGATGCCGTCTTGGTGCGGCGTTTGACGGGGACGGCGACCGGGTCGTGTTCGTGGACCATCGCGGCGCGGTCATTGATGGGGACGCGGTGTTGCTGATCGCGGCGCGGCGACTCGCTGCCGCCGGTCGTCTTCGGCATCGTGGGGTCGTGGCGACCGTCATGAGCAATATCGGTCTCGAGCACGCGTTGCGCGCCGACGGCATCGAGATGTATCGGTGTGCGGTCGGCGATCGCGCCGTGTGGAGCGAGATGGCGACGCGCGGACTGGCGTTGGGAGGAGAGCAGTCAGGACACATCATTGTCGCCGACCACCTGCCGACCGGCGACGGGTTGGCGACCGCCCTCCTGGTCCTGCGGGCGGTCATCGAGACAGGGCGCGATCTGGCTGAGCTGGCCGCCGATCTGGTGTCGTCGCCGCAGGTGCTGCTGAACGTGCAGGTACGCGAGCGGATTCCATTGGCCAACGTGCCGGAGGTGTCACGGCTGGTCGCCGCGGCGGAGCGGCAACTGGCCGATGCGGGACGCGTGCTGGTTCGTTACTCAGGGACCGAACCGTTGCTGCGAGTCATGATCGAGGGGCCGGATCAGGCGACGATTCAACGCCTGGCCGAAGGCATCGCGGGACAGGTGCACGCCGACCTGGGAGTAAGGCCATAGGGTGGTGCACGAATGATGCGTCTGGCTGTCAACATCGACCACGTAGCGACTGTCCGACAGGCGCGGCGGGCGCGGGAACCGGAGCCGGTGACCGCGGCCGCCCTGGCCGAACTGGCCGGCGCTGACGGTATCACCGTCCATCTGCGAGGCGACCGCCGTCACATGCAGGACCGCGACCTGCGGATGTTGCGTGATGTGGTGTCGACCCGGCTGAATGTGGAAATGGCGGCCACCGACGAGATGATGACCATCGCGTCATCCCTGAAGCCGGATCAGGTCACCTTGGTGCCGGAAGAGCCGGGCGAAGTAACGACAACCGGTGGACTCGATGTGTCGGCGAACCAGACGGCCATCAGTGCGGCTGTGCGTCGGCTGCAGGACGCGGGGATCCCCGCAAGCCTGTTCATCGACGCCGACCCCGACCAGATATCGCTGGCCGGGCCGACCGGCGCCACGGCCATCGAAATCAATACTGGGCCGTATGCCGACGCGCCCGCCTCGCGGCGAGCCGGGGAGATTGTCAAGATCCAGCAAGCTGCGCGACAGGCACGCACGGACGGACTCGAAGTGCTGGGTGGCCACGGCCTGACGTATGTCAACGTTGGGCTGGTAGCCGCCATCCCCGAGATCGTCGAGCTCAACATTGGCCATAGCATCATCTCCCGGGCGGTGTTGGTTGGCCTGGAACGAGCGGTACGGGAAATGATCATGCTCGTACGCTAGTCCAGACGAGTCGGGGTGGGGCCACACGCCCGACTTTCGGGCTGGTCGCGTTCGGCCCGCGCCCGCGCCGCGGGGTGGTAGCCGCGGTGGTAGAACTATCACAGGCTGCTATGATCGACGAGAGCGCAGAGTCATACTCCCGTACCGCCATGACACGTATCGAACCGTTGCCGCTCGTCGTCTCGCTCGGGGTCGCGTGCGGGTTGATGGGGTGGGTCGTCTGGTCCCAGCGCCCGGTCGAGCCGGTGACCGTCGCCAACGCGTCGTCGTCGGTGGAGTCGGGGCCCGCCGTGCCGCCGGTCGACGAGACCCGGGCCGCAGAGCTGCGTCAGGCGGCCGAACAATCACCGGCCGACACCCAAGCCCGTGTGGACCTCGGTAACCTCTATTTCTATGCCCAACGGTTTGAGGAAGCGGTCCCCTGGTATGAAGCGGTGTTGGAGATGGAGCCCGACGAGGTCGACGTCAGCACCGACCTGGCCCTGGCCTACTACTATCTGGAGGATACCGAACGTGCGCTCGCCCAGTTTGATCGGTCACTCGAGATGGATCCGGCGCACCCCAAGACGTTTCTCAGTCTCGGAATGGTCCGCGCATTCGGTAATCGTGACCTCGCCGGCGCCATGTCCGCCTGGGAAGAGGTCCTGCGTGTGGCTCCGGGCAGTGCCGAAGCGCTCGCGGCGACCGAGGCGCTCGAGAGTCTCCGCGCGGTTCATTAGCAGACTGAGCCACCGATGGTGTTTGGTTGGCTGATCCGGTTTCTCATCACAGTGGTCCTGCTGCGGCTGGCTTGGAAGTTTCTGGCTGGACTCGCCCAGGGCGCGACGACCCGGCCTCAGGTACCGCCCACGAAGGCGGTGTCGCTGGTGCGTGATCCGGCCTGCGGCACCTATATTGATCGGAGCCGAGCCATCACCCTGCGTCACAAGGGTGAAACCCACCACTTCTGCTCAGAAGATTGCCGAACCGGCTTTCAGCAGGGGCAACGCGCAACTGCCAAAGGCGCATGATGCAGGTCGAGGAACGTCTTCGGGCCGACATCGTCGAGATCGGTCGGCGTGTCTACGCCCGTGGGTTCGTGGCGTCGAACGATGGCAATATCAGCGTCCGGCTCGATGACGACCGCCTGCTGCTGACGCCCACCGGCGTGTCGAAGGGGTTCATGACGCCGGACATGATGGTCACGACCGACCTGGCCGGCCGGAAGCTGACCGGTGATCGTGAGGCCTCGTCCGAGATTCTGATGCATCTGGCGGTTTATGAACACAGACCGGAGATCAATGCCGTCGTGCATGCGCACCCGCCCACGGCGACGGGGTTCGCGGTGGCTGGGATTCCGCTGGACCGAGCGGTCCTGGCCGAAGTGGTCACCACGCTGGGGAGCATTCCGATCGCCGACTATGGGACACCTTCGACGGCTGAACTGGCCGACGCCGTGCGGCACTACATCAGTGCCCACGACGGGTTGCTGCTGGCCAATCATGGGGCATTGACGGTGGCCCAGGAGTTGTTCGCGGCCTATTACAAGATGGAGACGGTCGAGCATTTCGCCCGTATCAGTCTGGTGGCGAGGCAACTGGGCGGGGAGCGGGTGCTATCACGTGAAGAGGTCGATCGTCTCCAGAGCCTGCGCGATCGATACGGGATTGCGGCGCCGGCGCCGTTGTGCGCACCGGATCAGGAGGTCGGGGATGAGGTCAGTTGCCAGACCGTGGACGCGCCGTCGAGTCCCGATGCCCGGTTGGTGACCCCGGCGTCGGGGCCGAGCGCCGCGGCGCTAGGTCTGGATGATGAAGTTCGACTAACATACCGCGAACTCACGGCGTTGATTGCGGATGCTGTCAACCAGCTGCGTTAGTGTCCTTGAAAGGACTGCTGTTGCGGTGCGGCACACTAGGAGGTAAATCATGGGCGAGGCGCTCGGCATGGTGGAGACAAAGGGACTCGTCGCGATGATCGAAGCGTCGGATGCCATGGTGAAGGCCGCCAACGTCACGCTGATCGGCTGGGAGAAGATCGGTGCGGGGTTCGTGACGACCATCGTGCGAGGCGACGTGGCGGCCGTGAAGGCGGCGACTGATGCCGGCGCGGCGGCAGCGCGGCGAGTCGGCGAACTGGTCTCCGTGCATGTCATTCCGCGTCCCCACGCCGACCTCGAAGACGTGCTGCCTATCGGCAAGAGCGCCGGCAAGTGATTCCGCCCGACTGGTCGTTCTCGACCAGCCGAGGCGTTCCTCATGCATGCCCGCCGGGTTCCTCCGAGCGGCACGCGCCGGGACCTGACCCACGAACCATTGGGAGACGTGACCCGCCATGATTCTGGGCAAAGTCGTGGGCACCATCGTTGCCACTCGTAAAGACGAGCGGCTGGTCGGGAGCACATTGTTGCTCGTCCAGCCCGTCCTACCGGACGGCGAGGCCCGGGGTGGCCCAATCGTCGCCGTTGATACCGTGGATGCTGGCGCGGCGGAAACGGTGCTGGTGGTGAGCGGCAGTTCCGCGAGAATGGCGGCCGGCCAGGCCGATCGCCCGATCGATGCGGCGATCATCGGCATCGTCGATGTGGTCTCGACCAACGAGGCGTCCTGAGCCTGCCCCATGCACCTGGCTCGAGTTATTGGTACCGTCGTCGCCACGACCAAGGACCCAGGTCTGGCCGGGCGCACGCTCCTGGTGTTGCAGCCGTTATCCCCCGAGCGCGAGACGGTTGGTGTCCCGTTGGTGGCTGTAGACTCGGTCGGGGCGGGTCGCGGTGAGGAGGTGTTCTTCGTCCGCGGACGCGAGGCCTCGTTCCCGTTCCTTCCGGCCGCGGTGCCCACCGACGCGAGCGTCATCGGCATCTGCGACCAGTGGAGCCTGGATGCCAGCGGCACCAGACCCCCGCCCCGCCGTCGGTCCGGCCGCGCCGCTGTGAAGGGCCAGAGCTGATGCGATTGGCGCGCATAGTCGGCACGGTCGTCGCGACCCGCAAGAACCCCAAGCTCGAGGGGGCGAAGCTGCTACTCGCCCGTCCGGTGGACCAGGCGGGCGAGCCCACGGGCGCGGCACAGTTGGCGATCGACGCGGTTGGTGCCGGTATCGGCGAATTGGTGCTGCTCGTGCTCGAGGGGCGCGCGGCCGGGAGCGCGCTTGGGCGGCGCGCCGCGCCGGTGGACGCGGCCATCGTGGGTATCGTCGATCCATCCGGTGCGGCTGATTGACAGACTCCATGCTGGCCCGCCGACCCGCCCAACCGCCATGACCGAGACCAAGCCAGCCGTGCTGGTGACGCGCCGGATGCCCTCAGCCGTCCTCGACCAGCTCGCGCCGTCATGCCTGGTCGATCTTCACCCGGGGACCGACGATTTGCCACATGAGGAGGTGTGTGCGCGACTTCGTGGGAAACAGGGACTCATCTGCATGTTCAACGATCGCATTGATGCGGCCGCCATCGCCGCGGGCGACTCGCTACGCGTGATCGCCACCGTTGCCGTTGGCTTCGACAACATCGACGTGGTAGCGGCGGCCGCGCGCGGTATCGTCGTCACCAACACCCCGGATATCCTCACCGGCGCGACCGCCGAGCTGACGTGGGCGTTGATTCTCTCGGTCACGCGGCGAATCGGTGAGGCCGACCGGGCCGTCCGGCGAGGCGGCTGGACCGGCTGGACTTTCGATTTCATGCTAGGGAGCGAGCTTCAGGGCAAGCGACTCGGCATCGTCGGCGCGGGTCGCATCGGGCGGGCCGTGGCCGCGGTCGCGCCCGCATTCGACATGCAGGTCGTGTTCGCGGCCAAGCCCGGCGCCGACCGTGACTCCGTCTCTGACGAGACGGTCGTATCGCTCGACGAGCTTCTGCTGACGTCCGATGTGGTGTCACTCCACCTCCCACTGACCGAGACCACCAGGCACGTGATCAACCGGCGGACGCTGGCGCGAATGAAGCGGTCGGCCTGTCTCATCAACACATCGCGTGGTCCGGTCGTGGACGAGGAAGCGCTGTCGTGGGCGCTTGAAGAGCGTCTGATTGCGGGGGCCGGGCTCGATGTGTTCGAGGAGGAGCCTCGGGTGCATCCCGGTCTCCTGCAGCGAGAGAACGTCTGTTTGACGCCCCATATTGGCAGCGCGACCCGAGAGACGCGCGCGGCGATGGCTGCGCTGGCGGTGCGAAACGTGGTGGAAGTGCTCGGCGGGCGACCCGCGGTGACGCCGGTCCATCGTTGAGGCCGCACGTCCGACCGCCCCCGGGTATCTCCGCCTGGTCCTTCTCTGATGACGGCACGACGCATCGTCCCGGCGCGCTCTGGTCCCGCCTCGGCGCCCCCGCGCCGACAGGTCGGTCTGGTGATGCGACGTCTGAAGGCGGCGCTGCGGCCGATGGAAGAGCCGGTGGTCGCCAAGATGGCCGAGAACCAGCAAGCGGACCCGTTCAAGGTCCTGGTCGCGACGCTGCTCTCGGCCCAGACACGAGACCCCGTGACGCTTGCAGCGTCGACGCGCCTCTTCGGCCGCGCCGACACGCCCGCTACGATGGCTCGGCTCCGTGCCAACACGATCGAGACACTGATCTACCCGGTGAGTTTCTACCGGAACAAGGCCCGCCACCTGAAGGCCACCTGCCGGTTGCTGCTCGAGCGCCACGCTGGACAGGTTCCGACCACGATGGCAGAACTGGTGGCCCTTCCCGGCGTCGGTCGGAAGACCGCCAATCTGACGCTTATTGTCGCCTTGCGGAGCGAAGACAATATTTGTGTCGATACCCATGTGCACCGGATCTCGAACCGGTTGGGCTGGGTGGCGACCCGCACCCCCGATGAGACGGAGCAGGCGCTCTATCGCACGGTCGCCCGCCGCTGGTGGCCGCTCATCAATCTGTATCTCGTCACATGGGGACAGAACGTCTGCAAACCGCTCTATCCGATCTGTGGCCGGTGCCGGCTGGCGTCATTGTGTCCGCGTATCGGCGTGGACAAGGTCGGGAAGTGAACGGACAATTGACATGGAACCGCCGAATGTTGACCGTCAACGAGATCTTCCATTCCATTCAAGGTGAGTCCGATCAGGCGGGACGGCCGTGTGTGTTCGTGCGGTTGACCGCCTGTGATCTCCGTTGCGTCTGGTGCGACACCCCGTATGCGTTTCACGAAGGGCACAAGCTCGAGGTGGAACAGGTTGTAGCTCAGGTTGCCGCCTACGGCTGCGATCTGGTCGAGATCACCGGAGGGGAGCCGCTGCTACAAGAAGAAGTGTATGACCTGATGGAGCGGCTGCTGGCTTCCGGCGTCACGGTCATGCTGGAAACCGGCGGTCACCTGAGCGTGACGCGGGTGCCGGCGGCGGTGGTGAAGGTCATGGACGTCAAGTGCCCAGGCAGCGGTGAGTGCGACCGCAACCTCTGGGACAACCTGTCGTCGCTCACGGCTCGCGACCAGACCAAGTTCGTCATCGCTGACCGAGCGGATTACGAGTTTGCGCGAGAGGTCACGCTTCGACACGGCCTCGACCAACGCTGCGCGGCAGTGCTCTTCTCACCGGTGCACGGCGTGCTCCCGCCGGTCACGCTGGCCGAGTGGGTCCTCGCTGACCGGCTGGCGGTGCGGGTGCAAGTGCAACTCCACAAGTATCTGTGGGCCCCTGACGCGAGGGGCGTGTAGTTCACGCACGGTGAATCCATGACCGAGGCCGCGTCCAAACGAGCCGTCGTCCTCCTGAGTGGGGGACTCGACTCGTACACCGCCGCCGCCATGTCGCGGGCCGAGGGCTTCGACTTGTTCGCGCTCACGGTGCGCTACGGGCAGTTGCATTCGTGTGAGCTGGATGCGGCCCGCCGGGTCGCACACGCGTTGCCCGTCGAGCGCCACGTGGAGCTCGAGGTCGACCTCGGCGCGTTCGGCGGTTCGGCCCTCACCGGCGACGGAGACGTGGCGCTCGACCAGCCACCTGATCGCGTCGGGATTCCATCGACCTACGTGCCGGCGCGCAACACGGTCCTCCTGTCTCTCGCGCTCGGGTGGGCGGAGGTCCTCGGAGCTCGCGATCTGGTCATAGGGGTCAACGCGCTCGACTATTCTGGGTATCCGGACTGTCGGCCTGAGTACGTGGCCGCATTCGAGCGCCTAGCCGCCCTGGCGACACAGGCCGGGGTCGAGGGTGCCTCGTTTCGGGTCCGGGCGCCGCTGGTGCACATGTCGAAGGCTGAGATTATCCGACAGGGCCACGCCCTCGGGCTCGACTACGGGCTGACCCACAGCTGCTATGTGCCGTCAACGAACGGGCAGCCGTGTGGCCGATGCGACAGCTGTCAGCTACGCGCTCGCGGATTTGCCCAGGTAGGTGTCGACGATCCGATCCTCACGGTCTAGCATGGTGCGAAAAACGACGGAGCGGTTTTCTGACGAGGCGTCTGTGTGGCAAGGCGCGACGAGGGAGCATGCAGGCGTCAGTCCCGCCCGGCCGGGCGGGGGTGACCGAGGAAGCAACGCCGTCCACGCGGGCGCCTCGTCGGAAAACCAGGGCCCTGGTATATGGGTGACACACATCGGCTGTACTACACCGACTCCAGGTTGACCGAGTTCACGACGCATGTCGTGACGGTCAAGCCAGCTGAGGGGCGGACTGCCATCCGCTTGGAGCAGACTGCGTTCTATCCGACCTCGGGCGGGCAGCCGCATGACACCGGCTGGATCGAAGACCAGCCCGTCGTCGACGTGGTCGACGGGGAGGACGGCTCGGTCTGGCACATCGTCGATGGCTCGCCGACTCTCGCGATGGGCGAAACGGTGGCGGGACGGATCGACTGGCCTCGTCGATTCGACCACATGCAGCAGCATACGGGCCAACACATCCTGTCGGCGGAACTGGCGCGTCTGTTGGGCGCGCAGACCGTCGGTTTTCATCTCGGGGTCGAGGCCGCGACCATCGATCTCGACCGGTCGCTGGTGCTCGAGGACATGGCGGTTGCCGAATTGGCCGCGAACGCCGTGGTGTGGGACGACCGGCCCGTCGATGTCAGGTTCGTGACCGCCGAAGAGGCCACGCGGCTCGAGCTTCGCAAACCGTCACGGCGTTCCGGTCGACTCCGGTTGGTCGAGATTGCCGGGTGTGATCTGTCCGCCTGCGGCGGGACGCACGTCGCGCGGACCGGATCGGTCGGTGTCATTGGGGTGACCACCTCCGAACGGTACAAGGGTGGCACTCGGGTTGGGTTCGTGTGTGGCGACCGGGCACTCCGGGTGTTTCAGTCGCTACGACATCAGGTGCGTCGCTCGGTCACGCTGCTGTCGGTCGGACCGACCGAGCTGGCCGACGCGGTCGAGCGCGGACAGCAGGAGCGACAAGCGCAACGACGTGTGGTCCGAGCCCTGCGTGAGCGACTCGCATCAACCGACGCGGCTGAACTGGTGGCGACTGGCCAGTCGGTCGGAGGGGCCACCGTCGTGCTGGCGACGCGATCTGGTCACGACGCGAAGTCGCTCATGTCGATTGCCGTGCGTCTGGTCCGTGCCCCGGGACATGTTGTCGTGCTTGTGTCGGACACTCGTCCAGTGAGTCTTGTCGTCAGCCGGTCCGCGGACGTCGACCTCGATGCGAACGCCGTCATAGGAGAGGTGACGGCACGATGGGACGCGCGCGGAGGTGGTCGCCGAGACCTGGCTCAGGCCGGTGGACTCGATGCCGATCCGTCCGAGGTGCTCGCGACTGCCGGTACGCTCGTCACCGAATCGCTCGCCAGGTGACCGAGGTAAGCCGACCCGGTTCTGTCCTTCGAATCTGTGCCGTGACTTTCAGTTCTGACATTGGCGCCTCCACAGGTTGTGATGGCGAGCCATCGTAAACACAGACGGGTGCATAAGTTGTGTCTGTTCTGTATCTTGATACCGAGCGTGGATGTGTGTTGGCAGCAACCCCGTGAGGGTACCCGCATGAATAAACAGAAAATCGCGGCGTTCGTCGTTGCCGCCGTCATGAGTGTCGGGCCTGCAGCCGCCCGGGGCCAGAGCTGGGGACTCCAGTCGACTCCGGCTCGGCGGGCCGCGACCCTGGCGGAGCGGTCGAATCTCGGGTTCGCCGCGTCGTCGGTCATCCGGGTGGTCGGGTTCGTGTGGACAGACGAGGACACACCGGTCGCATTTCCGCGTCTTGCGATTCGGGAACTCACAGACGGACGCGTCGCTTCCAGAACCACCGGAACCGACTTGAGCGAGTTCCGCTTCGAAGGACTCGCCAGCGGGTCGTATGTGATCGAGTTGTTGGATGACGCCGATCGGGTGCAGGCGGTTGGCCAGCCGCTGACATTGGTGGCCGGTGACACAGTCGGCACGTTCTTGATGGTGAGCGAACTGACGACCATCGAGGACGAGTTTCGGGGGGGGCTCCGAAGTAGTTCAGTTGGCCACGGCCGCCAACGTGACCGGGGTGGGGGGGGCAATGCGGCCAGCAGCGAGCAGTAGAGCCGCGTCCTCACACGCTGCGATGCCGGACGCTAGCGTCCGCTGTCGGATCGTGTGGACTGCGCAAGTCGTTCAACCAGCCGATCGATGACCGACAGGATCGGGGCCGCCGAACCGGGGAAGTTGTTGGCTAGCACCGCGAACGCCAACCGCTCGTTGTCGGCGCTCGTGACGTAGCCGGACAGGGTTCTCACGTTCGCCATCGACCCGGTCTTCGCGCGGGCGTTTCCTTCGGCCGCCGTCCCGACCATTCTCATCGCGAGAGTCCCGCTCACTCCAGCGACAGGCAGCGTGTCCATGAAGAGATCCGCGTGGCGAGGGTCGTCCTGCATCCGACGCAACACGTCGACCAACGCGCGCGCCGTCACGTAGTTGTATCGTGACAAGCCGGACCCGTCGGCGACGATGATCTCCGACGGACCGATGTCCCAGGTTTCGAGCACGTCGCGAATTGCTGCGCGTCCCGCCTCCGCGGTGCGAGGTCGTCGCCTCTGGGCCAGGGTGTGGAGGAGTGTCTCCGCGTACAGATTTCTGCTGGTCTGCATGAGCGTGGTTGCCAACGCTGACAGCGGAGGCGACTGGTGGTTCGTGAGTGCCCGCAACGGACCGCCGATTGTTCGGCCATCAATATCATCGAGATCCACCGGGTCGCCAGACACGCGAATCCCGCCCCGTTGGAGCGCTTGTTTCAGACCACGGACGAAGAACACAGTGGGGTTCGTGATCGAGGCGGTCCGCGACACCGGAGCCCCGCTGGCCGGGACGGCGCCCCACACCTCGAGTGTGCCGTCCGGCCCCCGCCGCAGCGCCAACTCCACCTCGGCGTCCGGTATGTTGGTCTCCACCCGGTTCACCACCCGCACCCCGCTGGCTCGGGGAGACACTTCCACCAGCGTGTCCTCGCCGGCAACGCTGCCCGAATGTATCGTGAGGCGGACCATGTTGTCTCGGTGCACCAGCGCGCCGGTGGGGGCGGCGTACCCGTAGGGGAGATCGTCCCAGGACCACCCGTAGCCGGGCGTTGCTTCCTCCACCAGATTATCGTCTCCGATGATCCGCCCCTCGATGGCGCTGATCCCGCCCTGACGAAGCGTCTCGGTCCACAGATCGAACACCGGCGTGCCGGAATCCCCCTCCGCGTTGATGCTGGGGTCGCCGCTCCCTCGGACGATCAGGTCACCTTGCAGCACTCCGTCCACGACCGGCGCGGCGGAGAGCAATGCGGTCTCGTATCGATAGTCCCAGCCCAGCCGTTCGGCCGCGACTGCCAGGGTGACCAGCTTCATCGTAGAGGCGGGCAGCATCAGGCGATCGCCCTCGTGGTCGTAGATGCCCTCGCCCGAATCGAGCGACCGGACGTGGACACCCCACAGAGCCACGTCGGCTTCGGGTGTCTCGAGCAACGCGTTGAGTGACGCCGCCAGCGGATGAAGGGCGGCGTCTCGTTCTGGGAGTGAGCCAATCGAGCGCGGTGGTCGGGTTGAGGCGCAGGCGGTGAGAGCCAGGCAGAGCAGGATCGAGAGCGGTCGGTACGACACTACCGTGGGGTGTTTGCCGCGTCGGGAGCGGACAACTCATTGAGGGCGTCGAGAGCCTCCATGGCGTCATCCCAGGCGCGGGTATTCAAGCGGGCGGCTCCCGGTTCGTCGCCGTTGACCGCGAACACTGAGTCGGGGTCAGCGTCATCGGGTCCGGCGCGGCCGACAATCACACGCTCGTCGTTGGAGTTCTCAGCCCTGTCGCTGAACCTCACCAGCATGCTGGCGATCGGTAGCGCCAGACCGGTGCCGTCGCGAGATCCGACGAATGATTCGGCGCGCAGGTTTGACAACTTGGCCAAGAGGTCGTCCATCGCGACGGTGTCGACGACGGCCGTTTCCGGACTGCTGCGACGCCAGACGGTGGTCTCCGTTTCGCCGGCCGTCGACTCGGTCTTCTCGAACGACCACGTCTCGCCGTCACGTTCGATCGACAGCGATTCCGCGTTGAACGGGCGGAATCCGAACAGATCTTTCCGACGATACGCCTCCGCGCTCTGCGTGAGTTCGCCGACCAGCGTCTCGTCGACCGTAAAGACCAGCGCTCGAGCCTCGTCATGCGCATAAATGAGGCCGGGGCCGGCCGCGCTTCCGACGAGCAGGGTCGCAGTCGACCCTGTGAGACGCACGTCGACCTTCAGTCGCGGCGGCGCGAGTCCGTACTGCGTCAAGTCATCGGTGCTTTCCGCCTCGACGGAGGCGAACCGACCAGTACCGAGCCGGCCCACGACCCCGTCGGTTGTCCCGAAATCGGCCTGGGCTGCAATGGGGCTGGTCAACGCCCAGCGATTGTCGGTCTTGCGAAGCTCAACCGCCACCTCGTCGCCGTTGATCTCCAGACCCTCGACCTGGTCGCTGATGAAGTCGAGGATCGTCTTATCGCGAAGGTCGAACGTGGTCTGGTTGAAGGTGTCGTCCAGAAATCCTGATATGAGAAACACGCGGTTCGACCCGTCGAGGGTTGCATACACGTCGCCACCGGTCGGTGTGCGCTCTCCGATCAACAGGCTGGTGTCGACGCCGGTTGCGGTGGTGACGCCGACGGTGATCCGCGGCTGGTCGAGACCGAACGTGGCCAGGTCCGCGTTGTCATCTGGCTCCGCCACCACACGCTGCATTTCGAGGGTCGCGAGGCTCGACGTGAGTCCGACCACCGCGGTTACCTCGACGTTCCCCTCGAAGGGTTCGACGAGACGCCACCGCGCGTCCGTCTTGTCGACCACCGTCCGGTCCCCGTTCTCGGCGATGACGGTGACGGCCGTGATCTCGTCCGCCTCGAAATCGAAGACGGTGTCGAGCGGAGCTTCCGGTGGAGCGGCGGGCCGTTCGGCTTCGATGAAGTACGCGTAGCCGCCGAGCCCCACCGCCAGCACGAAGAGCATGAGTGTCGAACGCACTCCGCGCATCAACGCCTCCGCCACCAGGCGTACACCCCGGCGCCCATCGTGGCGGCTGGAATGAAGAGGATCGAGAGCCAGAACACTCGCCGCTGCTGGTCAGCGGTCAGGGTGAGCCGCCGGTCGTCCGGCTCTCGCGGTCGGATCGCGATCAGGTTCTCTTGCTGTGCCAGCCAGCTGATCGTGTTCAGGAACAAGTCCCGGTTTCCCTGGATGCCGACGATTCCGTTCGTCGCGAAATCGGAATCGCCGATCACCGCCAGCCTGGACTCTGGTGGGTCGCTCGACTCGTCGCTCCCCGGGTCCTCCTGATTCTCGGCGTCAGCTCCGTCCGCTTCGGGAGCCGCCGGCTCGCCCGGGGACGCGGGGCTTGGGGCCGGCACCGACAGCGCCATGCCGATCGCGATCGGTCCGGGACGGTCACCCACCTCTTCGTTCAATTCGACCTCGCCGCCCGTCAGTTCGTCGAGGTTCGCCTCGGCCCAACTCTGCGGGCTCGTTTCAATGAACGATTGCGGTATCCTCCCGGACACCGGCACGGCACTGGCGCTGATGGACCGCGCGAGTGGGTATGCGGTCAGCAGATTGAACTGCTCGGTAATGGGGTGGAACGGGTAGTCGGCCGCGATCGGGACCGAGGCGTCCGCGCCAAACAGTTGTCCCATACCGCTGCCGTCCACCACCACATCCGTGCCAGCCTCGAAACCCCAGTCACCGATCAGACCAAGCAGACCGACCGGGGTGGGCGCTTCGTCGTTGGGTGGCGGGTCAATCAACACGAGCAGTTTGCCACCGCCATCCATGTAGGCGCCGAGCGCATCGACCTCGCCAGGGAGTAGGTCGGTTTGTGGCCCCGCGATGACGACGACAGTGGCGTCTTCCGGCACGGTCGTGCGCTGCGCAAGCACCAGCGGGCTCACCTGGTAGTTGTCTTGCGCCAGGGCGTTCGAGACAGTGGAGTAGCCGTTTCTCTCGGGGTCCGCCAGGTCGCGCTCGCCATGTCCTTCCAGGAAGTACACGGTCTGCGGCTCCCCTTCCACCACTTTGATCAGGGCGTTGGTCAGGTCTTGCTCTGACTCGGACAGGACACGTTCCACCCGGCCGTTGTAGTCGAACACGATCGTGCCGTAGGACTGGACCTCATACTGGCGCGCCAGTACCGGGTCTCGGTCCGCATCGATATAGTCCACCGTGATCTGCGTCGACTGATACGCATAGGTCTCGAGTCGGTCCTGGTAGATTGGAAAATCGGACTCGCGTGTAAAGACCAGGATTCGGACCGGCGAGTCGAGGCCGTCCAATATTCGTCGGGTCTGGTCCGAGAGTGAATACTGCTGAGCTGCCGTCAGGTCCCACCGCGTGTTTTGTCGGGCGAGCAGGTAGTTGAGCGCGACCAGGACGACGAGCCCGAGCAGGAGTCCCGCTCCGGCCAGAGTGCCATACCGTGTCTGCCTCCGGTCGAACGACCGAGCGGCCTGGCGCCAGTGTCCGGCCCCGTACACCAGGATGCACGCGAGCCCGGCGAACGCCAAGGTTCGGCGCAACGGTTCGAGCTCAGGCCGGACGAGCCACACTCCCACCGCCGCGAAGACGAATATCGATCCAAGCCATCCAAGAACACCAAAGAGTCTATTCAGCATCGGGGGTCAGGGCCTCGGGCCGTCATCCGTTCCAACGGGCGGTATCGAGCGACTTTGCGGTCAGGAAGAGACCGAGCGCGATGAAGCTGACGTAATAGGTCACATGCGAGGTGTCGATGACACCCTTGGAGAAGTCGTCGAAGTGTTCGAGGATCGACAGATAGGAGAGCACCGTCTGCGTCGTGGACCCGGACGCGTCGCCCACCCAGTTGATGATCCAGAACAGCAGCAGCACGGCAAAGGTGGAGAGGCCGGCGACCATCTGGTTGTTCGTCATGCTGGAAATCGCGAGCCCGACCGAGATGAACGAGCCGCCCATGAGCAGCAGACCGAGGTACCCGCTGACGATCGGTCCCCATTCCGGGTCTCCGTACCAGAACAGGATGCCGACGTGAATGAGGGTGAGCCCCAGCATCATCCCGTACAGCGTCATTGCAGCGACGAACTTGCCGAGAATGATCTGGACGTCGCTGATTGGCGACGTGAGCAGCAGCTCGATCGTCCCCGAGCGTTTCTCCTCGGCGTACGCGCGTGCGGTCAGGAACGGGAGCATCATGAGCAGGATGACCGCCGTGTTGCCGAACAGCGGGCGGATCATGAACTCGTTGATGTTGACGACCTGCGGACCCCCCTGGCCGAATTGACCCATGCTGAACTGCAGCATTACGTTCATGCTGGCGACATAGAACCACCCGAACAGGAGCGCAAAGAATCCGAACAGCGCATAGGCCATGGGGGAGACGAAGTATGCCCGCAGCTCTTTCTGAGCGAGGGCCAGGATGTTATTCATCGACTCCGTCCTCCTCACCGGTGTCGGCCTCGGGCTCCGGCGTGACCGTGACCGGGTGGGCCTCATCCGCTGCTGTTTCATCGGTAGTCAGTTGCAGAAAGATGTCTTCAAGACTCATCTGCTGCGGCCGGAGTTCCAGCAGCCCCCATCCGTGCGTGACGACGGTGCGCGACAGTTCGCGCCGCACGTCGTCACCGTGGTTGCTTTCGATGGCGTATCCACTGACTTCGCCTTGCGTGTCCGCGCGGGTGACGCAGGCGACACCGTCTACCCCTTCGAGCGTCGCGAGGGCGTCTGCGCCCTGCGCGTCGATCTGCAGATACAGAGTCTGCGAACCTTGCAGCCTCGCGGTCAGATTGTCTGGCGTATCGACCGCGACCACCCGGCCCCGATTGATGATGACGACGCGTTGGCAGGTCTGCGAGACTTCCGGCAGGATGTGAGTGCTGAGGATGACGGTGTGATCACCGGCCAGCTCCGTAATCAATCGGCGCGTTTCGATGATCTGGCGTGGGTCCAGTCCGGCCGTGGGTTCGTCGAGAATCAAGACGTCTGGGTTGTGCAAGATCGCCTGGGCGAGCCCGACCCGTTGGCGATACCCCTTCGACAGTTTCCCGCAATAGCGATCGGCCATGTCGCTGATGTTGGTGCGTTCCATCGCGAGCCCAATCTGCGTCCGCCGGTCACGCGACGGCATGCCATTGATCCGTGCGACGAAACGCAGATACTCGGCGACGGTCATCTCCGGATAGAGCGGTGGTGTCTCGGGTAGGTAACCGGTTCGGCGTTTGGCCTCCATGGGCCGCTCGAACACATCGAAGCCGGCGACCCGAGCCCGACCATCCGTGGCCGGCAGAAAGCCGGTCAGAATTCGCATGGTCGTCGTCTTGCCCGCACCGTTTGGACCAAGGAACCCGAGGATCTCTCCTCGCTCGACGCTGAAGCTGATGTCATCGACCGCCGTCAGTGACCCATACCGTTTGGTCACATGCTCCACTTCGACCACGATGTTCCTCCTGGGACCCCCGCGCGGACGTCAGGCCCGCACGGGGCCATTCTGACCTTCCGGCGTCCCACCTCGTCGTAGGATTGTATTAGACGCCGCGCCAGAGGGGAAAGACGTCCGCCCATGTCACGCGCTTTTAGGCCAGCAAAAAAGCGATTCGGGGCAGGCTGCTGAAAAGTGTCGAAGGGGGTTTTCTGACGAGGCGTCTGCGTGGCAAGGCGCGACGAGGGAGCATGCAGGCGGCATGTGACCGAGGACGCAACGCCGTCCACGCGGGCGCCTCGTCGGAAAACCTAGCGCTCTGGTTCGGGGTGCGGTGGACCAGCGCGGTGGCGTTGGTCGACATACTCATCAATGGTCGTTTGGTCACTTGCGTCCATTTGCTCGAATTGCAGACCCATTCCGACTCGCCGATCGCGCCAGACGACGCGCGACTCTGCCTCGATCTCGCCGGTCGACCCAGGCAGCCGGAACCGGGCGCGAACCGTCGTCGACACATCGAGCGGGTTCATCGTTCTGATCCCCAGACCGCTTTCACCCAGATTCAGTGTCAGCGCGGCCGCGACGACATCGTCGACAC
Organism: Vicinamibacterales bacterium; assembly: GCA_029940535.1. Taxonomy (GTDB): domain Bacteria; phylum Acidobacteriota; class Vicinamibacteria; order Vicinamibacterales; family UBA8438; genus UBA8438. The sequence goes on along the minus strand of JAPYUM010000020.1, from coordinate 13,454 downwards.
GATAGGACACCGGGACCGCCAGGTCGATCCGCGGGCTCCCGCGACGATTGAAGTTGTCCGGGAAGAGGTGCGGTGCGAGCGCCGGGAGGATGTGGTCCGTGTCGCAATGCTCGTTGACGTACCCGGTCACGCCAAGCGCAGCCAGCACGCGGACGTCAGCGGCGCCGTGGACGGATCCGCTGAATACGAGGATAGGAAGTCCCGGCGCCTGCTCGTGGACCCGCTTGATCACCGCCGGACCGTCTCCCAAGGACAGGTCGAGGAGTATCAGATCCACGGCGGGCGATTCGCGGGCCAGCGCGCCGTGCAAGGTGGTCGCGTCTCCGGCGCCCACCGCGCGGTGTCCGGCCTGTCGCAACGCTTCGGAAAACCGCTCACGTACGCCGACGTTGTCCGTCGCGATGAGTAGGGTTCGGGCCACGGCCGCGCTCATTGCGCGGCCTCCGTCGGGTACGGCAGTGAGGAGGTCATAGCCAGCGAACTACCCTTGTTATCGGCGGTGTCGGTCCGGCGGGTTAGGCTGCTGACCGTTGCGGTTTCCAGATGGTTCTCGCTATAATCCCGCCCCTCGCAACTTTGGTGGCTTCCGTCGTCGTCGCGGTCGGCATTACGGGTCAGAATGGTCACGTACGGAAGGACGTCAGCCGCGTGCCGCGTTCTGAACGTACCACCATCCGGGGCCTTGTTGGAGGGTGAGCAGCGTGGCGGCATGTACACAGTGCGCGGCAGACATCGAGCTCGACGAATTCGACGTTGATCGGGATGACCTGCTGAGTTGCCCAGATTGTGGCGCGAATCTTCGAGTGGCGGTACTCACCCCCGTGGTGCTGGCTCCGGCCGACGAGACAGAGCCGCCTGAGGAGGCGGGAGACGACGACGGTGACGACGACGACTGGGACTGAGACGCTCGACGAGGGTGGTTGGTCGCAAGAGGTTGGAAATACTGTGAATTGACAGATTTCGCCGTTACTTTGTAAGCTGTGCACCTCTGGTCAAACGAGCGCTCAGTACCGGGAGGTGTTCGACGTTCGGAACTGGTTTGGAGTGCTGATACAGGAGACGCCGCATCATGAAGCCCCGATACCGTTACTTTTTCGCCGTCGGCCTGAGCCTGATGCTCGGTTTCGGCGCTGCCGCCTGCGCGGATAATCCGCCGCCAGAGCCACCACCGCCGCCGCCGCCACCCGCGGAGCCGGCACCACCACCACCACCACCACCACCGCCGCCGCCGCCGCCGCCGCCGCCGCCGGCTCCGCCGGAGCCGTTGAGCGAAGAAGAACTCTTCGCCCGTATGTCTTTGGAGGAGTTGAACAGTACTTCTCCGCTTGATTCCGTCTTCTTCGAATTGGACCAATCTGAGTTACTGCCGGCCGGACAGGCCGCCTTGCGACGGAATGTCGAGTGGATGCGGAGGTGGGCTGGCACGCGCGTGACCGTGCAGGGCCACTGCGACGACCGCGGCACGAACGAGTACAACCTGGCACTGGGTGAGCGGCGAGCCGCTTCCGTCAAGGAATATATGGTCAGCCTCGGTATCGCCGGCAATCGGGTCGCCACCGTGAGCCGTGGCGAAGAGTCACCGGTGTGCACCGATCAGCACGAGGGGTGCTGGTCACGAAATCGTCGAGGAGCTTTCGCGGTCACGGCGAAGTAGTCGCCGGCGCTCCGTGAGCCGATCCACGGATTGGATCCGGTCAACGGAAGTCGGAACTCTATCAAGAGCGCGTGCGTGTCGGGGTGCCTCCCGCGCGCACGCGCTTTGTCGTGTACGCGGATCAGCTAGGCCAGGAACAATGGTCGCGGTTCGGCCGTGTGCACGCCGTCGCGACACTGCCCACGCGGCGAGAAGAGGAAAAGTACCGACAGTAGTTGACCGATGAACAATGCCGGGCGGCGGTTTTCAGCGCTCGTCGAATACAGCGGCACTCGTACCACAGGCTGCTAGGGCACTAGCAGCAGCCGCAAATCGTGCTCTCCGATACGGTGCCTGGCCACCTCGGTCCCATCGATCAGCAGCACCGGAATGTCCTGCCCGTAGCGCCGCTCGAGGGCGATATCGGTCGAGATGTCGATCTCGATGAGCGTGACCGGTCTCCGTTGGCGAAGCCGGTTGATGACCGCCTTCATGTCGTCACAGAGATGGCAGCCGTGACGGGTATACAGCGTAAGTTCCATACCGGTGTGTGGTCCGCCTCGTCGTGACGGCCTACGTCGGGGAGGACGTGTGGGCCATCTGTCGTCCAAGTGCTCTGGCCGCCTCGAGAGGGTCCGGCGACGCGATAATGGGGCGTCCCACGACGAGGTAGCTCGATCCTGCTGACAAAGCCTCGGCGGCGCTGAGGGTGCGGACCTGGTCGTCTCCTCCGGTTGCCTTGCCACCCACCCCGCCGCGAATGCCTGGGGTGACTATGGTGGGGGCTGGGCCCAGACGCGCGCGCAGACGTGACACCTCGAGCGGGGAGGCGACGATCCCATCTAGGCCGCAGGTCGTGGCCAGCTCGCCCAGCGCTTCGACCTGTTCGGGGAGTCCGCGGCTCACCCCGATGCGAGCCAGTTCGTCCGGACCAAAACTCGTCAACACCGTGACGGCGACCACGATCGGCGCCCGTTCCGACTCCCGGGCCGCCTCGGCGGCCGCTTCGAGCATCGCTCGTCCGCCGGTGCCATGTACCGTGACCATCCATGCCCCCAATCGGGCCGCGGCCCGCACGGCGTCGCCGACGACGGTCGGGATATCGTGGAATTTGAGATCCAGGAACACACGGTCGCCACGGGCAGCGAGGGCGGTGACCAATGATGGTCCTTCACTGGTGAACAGACGGCTTCCGATCTTGAAACCGCCCACCGCGCCGCGCAGCTGGTCCGCCAGTTCGAGCGCACGTTCCCGGGTGTCGACATCGAGGGCGACGAGGAGCTGGTTCACGCGGTGTGTCCTCTCGTTGTATCAAGGGTACCCACGAGGGCGGAGACGCTTGGCACGTCGTGACGATGCAGGTAGTCAGTGAGGCCCTCACGGAGCTTGCTCCACACGAACGGGTCCACGAAGTTCGCGGTGCCGATCTGAACGGCCACGGCGCCAGCGATGATGAACTCGATCGCGTCCTCGCTCGTCATGATGCCACCCATCCCGATGATTGGCAGGTCGGCCGCGGCCTGCCGGCACTCGTGCACCATCCTGACCGCGATCGGTCTGATGGCCGGGCCGCTCAGACCACCCACGACGTTCGAGAGCTTCGGTCGTCGCGTTTCGATGTCGATCGCCATGGCCAGAAAGGTATTCACCAGTGAGACCGCGTCGGCGCCAGCGTCGCGGGCGGCGACCGCGAACGACGCAACGTCGGTGACGTTGGGGGTGAGCTTCGGGATGAGCGGCAGCGTCGTGACCCGGCGTACCGCCGACACCACATCATGCGTGCCCCGCAGGGACGAGCCGAACATCATGCCGCCCTTCGAGATGTTCGGGCACGAAATGTTCAATTCGATCGCGGCGACACCGTCGGCATCGGCGAGTATGCGTGCAATTTCTGCATACTCCTCAGTCGTCGAACCGCAGATGTTGACGAGCACCACCGCGCCGCAGTCCCGCAGCCCCGGGAGTTTGTCGGCGACAAATCGCCGCACGCCGATCCCCTGCAGGCCAATGGCGTTCAACATACCGCTCGGTGTTTCCACAATGCGCGTCGGGGGGTGTCCCTCGCGTTCCTCGAGGAACAGTCCCTTGACCGCCACCGCACCCAGAGTCGAGAGGTCGACGATGTCGCCGTACTCCAGGCCGTAGCCGAAGCATCCGCTCGCGGCGATGAACGGGGTGGCAAGCTGAAGGCCACCAACATCGACTGACAGGTCCACGCTCATTCGCCCAGTTGCTCCCAAACCACGGAGCCCCCGTCGAAGATCGGTCCGTCGAGGCACGACCGGACGAAATGGGTCCCGTCGGGTCCACGCACCGGTACGACGCAGCTGTAGCAGCCGCCGAGGCCGCATCCCATGACCTGTTCGAGTGAGACCTCGGTGGCGCGTCCCTCCGACGCTGCCAGCTCGGTGACCGCCCGCATCATCGGTGTCGGTCCGCACGCGTAGAGTCGTACCGGTGTCGTCCGGTCGGTCGACACGAAGGCCCGTCGCAGCGGGACCGTGACGTTGCCGTGATCGCCGCGACTGCCGTCGTCGGTCGCGAGTCGCAGATGTACATCGAGCGACTCGAAGGTGTCCAGATGGAACAGATCGTCGGCGCGTCGTCCACCGTAGAACAAGGTCGTGTCGACGCGCCGTGCCCGTAGGTTGGCGGCGAGCGTGGCGAACGCCGCCAGGCCCACGCCGCCCGCGACCATCCAGGCCTGCTCCGGTGGTTCGGCGACCGAAAACGGCCGCCCGAGTGGACCGAGACAGCGGACATGGTCACCGGGTCGTAGTGCATACAGGGCCCGTGTCGTGACCCCGATGCGCTTGTTTAGAAGCGACACACCCGTGCTGCGGCCCGCGTCGTCCCGGAGGATCTCGAACACAGAGAAGGGTCGGCGCAGCAGTGGGTCGTCGCCATAGGTGGTTTTGACCATGACGAATTGGCCGGGCAGGGCCTGGTCACCGAGCCGGGGGGCCGCCAGGATCACGGTGTTGTAGTCGTGCGAGAGTTGGGTGTTGGACAGGACGACCGCGTCCACGTCGACCGGCATACGCGGCCGAGTATACCCGAAGGATTCATGGCGCCACCGTGTGGCGGTTCGGATTACCGCCTTGGCAACCACCTCATCGATACGCTAAAATCGGCGCGTCTCTTTAATGCTGGCCCTGAGAGGTCGCAAAGAGGTCAGATCGTGTCCCTGCCTCCATCTACTTCCTCCGTTTCATCAACGTACGCGCCGCGGCGCGGCGATGTGTGTGCCGTAGGCCACGGGGTCCGGCGACATGTGCTCTGGGAGGACTTGTGCCTGTCGTAATGGCGGCCGATCAGGTCGCGCGCAGCATCACCCGGATCGCCCACGAAGTGGTCGAGCGTCACCGGACGCTCGACAATCTGGCGTTGATCGGCATTCGTACCCGCGGAGTGCCGATTGCGCGTCGGCTGGCGGCCGGGTTGCATGACATTGCGGGCACCACCGTGCCGACCGGTGTCCTCGACATCACGCTATATCGCGACGATTTGATGCGTCACGCCGTCGGTCCGCAGCCGGTGCTGCGCAAGACCGATATCGATTTCTCGATCGATGACCGCCGGATCCTCCTGGTCGACGACGTGTTGTACACGGGGCGGACGATCCGTGCCGCGCTCGACGCGCTGATTGACTTCGGCCGTCCCGGTGCGATTGAACTCGCCGTGCTCGTAGACCGCGGGCACCGCGAGTTGCCCATCAAGGCCGACTACGTCGGCAAGAACGTGCCCACCTCGCTCTCTGAGAGCGTCCAGGTCCGACTGGCTGAGGTGGAGGGACTGGATGAGGTCGTGATCAAAGATGCCTCCGATAGCTGACGTGCTCACGCCTGACGGGCTCGCGGCCCCGGTCGGGCTGCGCACGAAGGACCTGCTGAGTATCGGCGACCTGTTGCCGGAGGAGATCTATCTGATTCTCGATACCGCCGAGGCCATGAAGGAGGTCGGCACCCGGTCCATCAAGAAGGTACCTGCCCTCCGTGGCCGGACTGTGGTGAATCTGTTCTTCGAGGCGAGTACTCGTACCCGCACATCTTTCGAGGTCGCCCAGAAACGACTGAGCGCCGATACGATCAACATCGCCGCCAGCGGCTCGAGTGTGGTCAAGGGCGAAACCCTGGCCGACACCGTGCGGAACCTGGAGGCCATGGCGCCGGATATCATCGTGGTCCGTCACCAATCGGCCGGCGCTGGCCATCTCGTGGCCCGTCTGTGCCGGGCCCGCGTGATCAATGCTGGCGACGGGATGCACGAGCATCCAACCCAAGCGCTGCTCGACGCGCTGACGATTCGCGAGCGCAAGGGAACGATCAAAGGTCTCAAGGTCTCCATCATCGGCGACCTGCTCCACAGCCGTGTGCTCAGATCGAATGTCCAGCTCCTGCAGGTGCTGGGCGCCGACGTCAGCGTCTGCGGGCCGGCCACGATGATGTTGCCGGACATGGCTCGGCTCGGTGTGCGGGCCACGACGTCAATCGACGAGGCGGTCGAAGGTGCCGACGTGGTGATGTTGCTCCGGATCCAGCTGGAGCGGATGAGTGGTTATTTCTTCCCGTCGCTACGGGAATACTTCCAACTGTTCGGGATGACACCTGAGCGGCTGCGGCGCGCGAAACCGGACGCCATCATCATGCACCCTGGTCCGATGAATCGAGGGGTCGAGATCGCGTCCGATGTTGCCGATGGACCGTACTCGGTGATTCTCGAACAGGTCGCCAACGGTGTGGCCGTGCGGATGGCCGTGCTCTACTTGCTGGCGGACGAACTCCAGTCCTGAACGGCCGCGCACATCGGTGGTTCGGTGGACGTGGGGGTGAGCGGACAGACGCGAAGGCGCGCGATATTGCGCGTCGGGTTCTGAACGTAGCCCCGCGGGCCCGGAGTGGGGCTTTGGGGCCCCCGCGAGGGCTCGCGTGGGGTTTCGGGGCGCAGCCCCGTCGAAGAAAGGAGAACGAGAACGTGGTCGACGACACGCGGATCATGCTCACCGGTGGCCACCTCGTTGATCCCACCAACAGCGTGAATGGACCGGCCGACCTCTTGATTGTCGGAGGGCGAGTCGCCGCGGTCGGTCGCGACCTGCCGATCGACCCTGGCACGACCGTCATCGAAGTGCCACGACACGGTGTCGTATGCCCCGGTTTCATTGACATGCATGTGCATCTGCGTGAGCCCGGAGACGAGCATAAGGAGACGGTGGCGACCGGAGTGGCGGCCGCCGTCGCCGGTGGCTTCACCGCTGTGGCCTGCATGCCGAATACCACCCCCGTCAACGATCACGCCGGTGTGACTCGGTTGATTCGAGGGAAGGCCGCTGACGTCGGGCTGGCCCGGGTGTACCCGGTGGGCGCGGCGACCAAGGGGCGAGATGGCGAGCAGCTGGCTGAGATCGGGGAGTTGCACGCCGCCGGATGTGTGGCGATCTCCGATGATGGTCGACCGATCGCCAACGCGCTGCTGATGCGGCGAGCACTCGAGTACGCCTCGATGTTCGACATGCCGGTGATCGACCATTGCGAGGACCGATCGTTGGCCGGAGACGGTGTCGCCCACGAGGGGTATCACGCGACTATGCTCGGCCTGCGCGGACTACCGGCGGCGGCCGAGGAGATCATCGCCGGACGCGATGTGGGTTTGAGCGGTCTCACCGGGTCGCCGGTGCACCTCGCCCACTTGAGTTCGCGGGGCTCCATCCGCGCGGTGCGTGACGGGAAGACGCGCGGTGTGAGGGTGAGCTGCGAGGTGACGCCGCACCACTTGACCCTGACCGACGATCGGCTCGCCGGCTACGACACCAACTACAAGATGAACCCGCCCCTGCGCGAAGCGGCGGATCTCGATACCCTGCTCGACGCGGTGCGCGATGGCACTATCGATTGCATTGCGACCGACCACGCGCCACACCACTACGACGAGAAGCATGCCGAGTTCGACAGCGCGCCGTTCGGCGTCATCGGTCTGGAGACGGCCGTCTCCGTGTGTCTCGACCGGCTCGTGCACCCGGGCCACGTGACGCTCGTCCGGCTGGTCGAGTTGATGTCGACGAACCCCGCCAGCATCCTGAGGGTGCCCGGCGGCACGCTCGGGGTCGGCGTCCCCGCTGACATCACCGTGCTTGCCCCGGAACTGTCCGTGACGGTGGACTCGTCCGCGTTCAAGTCCCTGGCTCGGAACACGCCGTTCGACGGCTGGAGGCTCCGAGGCGGCGTGACCGCGACCATCGTCGGCGGGCGGGTGGTCTATGCCAATGCGGCGGCAAAGGGTGCCGAGCCATTCACGAACGCGATGTGAAGACTCGACCACCGCTGTCGGCGGCGAACGTCCGACGCCTGAAAGCGCCGCTCGATCGACTCTACGACACCTTCAATTACGCGGAATCGGCGGTCGACCCGGTCCACGTCGTGCGGCGCTTCACGGCGCCCGAGGATCAGGAAGTCGTTGCGTTCTGCGCCGCTGCGCTGGCGTTCGGTCGTGTAGCCAGCGTGCTCGGTTCGATCGAGTCATTGCTGTCCGTGCTTGGACCTCACCCCGCGGCGTTCATCCGCGAATTCGACCCGGCGAGAGACGCCGACCGGCTGCGGCCGCTGGTCCATCGATGGATCCGGGGCGTCGATTTGATCGCCTTGCTGTGGATTCTCAGGCAGATGCTGACGGATGCCGGTTCCATCGAGGGGTATTTTCTCGCGGGCAACGAGGCGGCTTGCGCCGACACCGACGTCGGGCCCGCGTTGGACGATTTTTCCGGACGCGCCCGGACCATCGACCTGCGTGACATCTATGGCACTCGAGGGGGACGACGTGGGGTGGACTACTTCTTCCCTCGCCCGGACGCGGGGAGCGCCTGCAAGCGTCTGAACCTGTTTCTCCGGTGGATGGTACGCCGGGACGCGGTCGACCTCGGCCTGTGGTCGCGGGTGTCGCCCTCGACCCTGGTGATTCCGCTCGACACGCACGTGATCCGGATTGGGCAGTGCCTGGGATTGACCCGCTATCGGAGCCCCGGCTGGCGGATGGCCAGGGAGATCACCGAGTCGCTACGACGTCTGGACCCCGTAGACCCGATCCGGTACGACTTCTCGTTGTGTCACCTCGGCATGATGGACGCGTGTGGGTTCAGTCGGCCCCAGGGTGATCTCCAGTGCCCGTTGCGGGGCGTGTGCCGGCCAACCGGGCGTAGGAGTCGAGGACCCGCTGGACCATTCGTTCGACGCTGAAGCTCTCGAGGACCCGAGCCCGTGCGGCCGCCCCGAGACGGGCTCGACGATCGGGATCCCCGAGCAAGCTCACAATGGCGGAGGCCAGCGCCGGGGCATCGCGTACCGGCACCAACACCCCGGTGCGGCCGTCGACGACCACTTCGGGAATCCCGCCGGCCCGGGTCGCAACCGTCGCCTGGCCTATCGCCATCGCGTCCAGCAGGACCGAGCCCATCCCCTCGGTTACCGAACTCAGCGCGAAGAGGTCGAAGCCTTTCTGTAGCGACAGCGCGTCCGGTCGAAATCCGGCCAGGAGCACGTGCCGCTCGAGATGGAGATCTCGGATCTGCTTGCGGAGCTTGGTTTCCAGCTCGCCTTCACCCACGATCACAAACCGCGCGTCCGGCACGGACCGGATGACGATGGCCGCCGCCGTGATCAAATACCGGTGGCCCTTGTGTGGCACCAACGCGGCGACGTTGCCGACGAGCGGCGCGCTCGACGGGAGCCACAGCTCAGCGTGGGCGTCGAGCCGGGGTGTCGCCGCGACGTGGTCCAGGTCGACCCCGTCATGCACCGTCGTGGTCCGCTCCGCCGCAATGCCGTCGCCGACGAGCATGGCCCGGATGGCGTCCGATGCGCACAGGAAGCGGTCGATCTGCCCGTATTTCCACCGCGAGAAGGCGTTGCGTCGGATATGGAAGTCGACGCGTCGTGACATCAGGATGGGGGGCGGCGGTTCGAGTCGTCCCAGCGACCGAGCCAGCGCGACCATCGTGACGGCGTGGGCGTCATGCGCGTGCACCACCGTCGGGCGCATCATTCGCAGCACACGGGACAATTTCCAGGCGGCACGCAGATCCATGTCGCCAGACGAGGCGATGGGAATCAGGTCTGGGCCTTCGCTGGCGCGCCGACGGAGTTCGCCGTCCGGATGTGCCACGAGTGCTGTGCGGTGACCCTGGGCTCGGAGACCGAGAACGGTCAGGAGTGCCTGGTTCTGGCCGCCGCGCCAGGTTCTCGCCGTATCCACGTGCAAGGAGAACATCGTACGGAGGCCCGCTATCGGTCTCCATGTGACGCAGACCGTTCGACCATCGCTCGCTCTCGCAGCTTTGCGTACTTCAGGAAGACGTAGTAGCTGTTCATCAACGAGACAAGGAGGCCGGCGCTGCCCTGCAGGCACCCGCGATGCAGCAGGTAGTTTCGTAGGAACGCCGCGGGCGGATGAACCAGGACATCGACCAGCCCGGCCGTTCGCCCGTCTCGAGTCAGCTGGTCCGCGGCCAGCGTGGTGTAGCGGTTGATCGTCGCCACGTGGCTCGACAGATCCGAGTAGGCGTAATGCTGGATGTCACGCGCGAGGGTGCCAACCGGGCCGTCCACACATACCGACTCGTGCACGAGGTCCGTGCTCCAGGAGGCGACCCGCCGGTCGTACAGCCGTAGCTGGTAGTCGGGATACCAATCGGTCGTTCGCATCCACCGACCGGCATAGCGTGTCGTGCGTGGGATGCGGTAGCCGCGGTGCGGCGGGTCCTGGTCCTCGTCCAGCCGCGCCGTGATCTCTGCCGCAAGCTCGGGCGTGACGCGCTCGTCCGCGTCAAGCGAGAGTACCCAGTCGTGCGAGGCAAGACTGGTGGCGTGGTCCTTCTGGGCTCCGTAGCCCGGCCACGCGTGAGACGTGACGTGGTCCGTATGCCGTTGGGCCAATTGCACCGTGTCGTCGGTGCTGCCTGAATCGACGACCACGATCTCGTCGGCCCACGCGACCGACGTGAGAGCGTCATCGATGTGCGATGCCTCGTTCAGAGTAATGACGACGACCGACACCTTCGGCACGGCCACGAGTGTACCCGGTTTCCTGGCCAGGCATCCGTCTGGCGGCGTTGCTGCGTCCTCTTTCAGACGGGGCCGCGCCCCGAACCCCACGCGGCGGCTGCGCGGGGACCCCGAGTGCCCCACTCCGCCGCCGCGGGGCGCGCATTGTCGCGCGCCGTCGCCTTGCCGGCCGTCACACGCGGGGCGTGGAGCCTCGGGCCGGAAACGAGTGAGGCCCTGCGCCACAATGAGATCTGTGCCCCGGTCGCCGTGGCCGGCTCCTACGTTTCCTCAGGAGGCGAACGTCTGCCAGGGAACCAGCTCGGGCGTAGCAAGAGGCCGTCTAAGTACTAAAACCCACCGCCCAGCGGGATTTGTTGCACCGCGTCGAAGTCGACGAGCGACCGCGTGTAGTCGAGAATGGCACTCTGCTCGCGGTTGCTGTCGAGCGCCAGATCGCGTTGGGCTTGAGCGACAAAAAACGTGTTCGAGAGACCGACCTCGAATCGTCGCTGCTCAGCCGCCAGGCGCCGCTCCCCCAATACCCGCGAGGCCCGCGTGGCCTCGACCCGCTCGAGATTGGTGCGGACACTCCGCGCGGCGTCGCGGACCTCCGCGGCGATGCGCATCTCGAGACTCCGACGACTTACGACCTCCTGGCTACGCACGAGTCTGGCTCGTTCGAGGTTGGCTTCGGCGGCACTGGTGCCGAACGGGTACGACACCGTGACGCCTACGGTCCAGCTCGGGAAATCGTTCGTGAAGATGTTGTTGAGGACGCTCCCAAACGCGGTGTTCCGTGTGTCGATGACCTCTCCGAAGAACCCGTCCCGTTCGAGAAACGTGCCGCCGACCCCGGTCGCGCGGTAGCTGACCCGCAGGTCCACGTCCGGCAATTGCTGGTTGCGGTAGTAGCGAATATCGGTGCCGTTGGTTTCGATGTTTCGGTCCAGCGCGTCCAGGTCGGTTCTGTTGTCGAGTGCGTTGCGGACCGCGGCATCGATGTCGATCTCGCGGGGCGCAAGCATCGGCGCGTCGCTCGGCTCGATCTGGATGGACCAAAAATCTGGGGAGTCCGGGTCGAAGATGAGCGTGCGAAGCATGTCTGCCGCGCGCTCGACGCTCGCCAGGGCGACAATGACATTTTCTTGGTTTCGAGCGACCTCCGACTCGGCCTGCACGATGTCGATCGGTGCCATGGTGCCGACCTCCACCCGGGTCCGATTGTTCCGCAGTGACTCCTGGGCCAGGTCGAGCGACTGACGTTGGACACCGAGGAACGACCGCGCGACCACGAGCCCCCAGTACGCGTTTCGCACGTTTCGCTGCGTGAAGACGACCGTGTTCCGCAATTGGATGTCCGAGATCTCCCGGTTGGCGCGGGCGATTGCAATCTGCCATCTGGGCGTGTCGATACCCAGGTTGCGCAGAAGTGGCTGGGTGTAGTCGAGCGTCAGGCTCGAATCGAGGACTGGGTCGAACGAGGTGAAGATGCTCGACGTCGTCCGATGCGAGCCGGTCCAGTTGGCGGAGTAGCGCCCGCCCGCCCAGGGGACCTCCTGCACCAGGTCCACCCCGTCCGTCAGCACCCGGTCGGTCACGCTGTCGGAGTCGTCCGCGGCGCCCGACAGAAAGCCGTTGTTGGGACTGTTCCTGTTGTTGCCGGTGAACGTAGTTGAGAGCAGCGGCGTGTAGATGGACCGCGCCTCGGCGACGCCCGTGTCCTGAATCCGCGGGTTGATGCGCTCAACCCGCAGGTCCATGTTCTGTTCGAGCGCCAAGGTGACCGCCTCATCGACTGACAACCGCCGCATCGGACCGGCCGACGGCTGTAGTCCGGCCGGAAGGATGACCCCCCCGCCGGAGACTGTGGTGACGACGGCCGACGGCGGTTCGGCAGATTCGGGTATGGTCTGCGCCAAGCTTGACGAGGGCCAGGCAACAAGCAGGACGGACAGGACTGCTACGGAAACGAGGATCTGTCCACTACGCATCTGAGATCTCCTGAATGGGACGGCGCACGGGCGAGGCTACTCTGTCGTGCCCTGGAACGATTAGACGTTACGGCGGCGTGCGGAGTTCTTCGCGGTTCGATTGTATCCCCGTGTCTGACGCGTCGGCCCCGGCGGTTGTCCCTTGCAATACTCGTATAGACCTGTCGATTGTCAAGGAAAGAGAGAGCGGTGGACGCGCCGCGCGCCACCGTTCAACGCTCTGCTAGACTTGCGGCCGTAGGGGTGAGGGTGACAATGGATTCGACGACGGTTCTCGACTTGTTCCGGCGCTGCGAAGGGCTCCTCGAGGGGCATTTTCAGCTCTCGTCCGGGTTGCACAGCGGTGGGTATCTGCAGTGCGCCCGCGTGTTGCAGCATCCTGAGCACGCGGCGACACTCGGGGCGGCTCTGGCCCAAGCAGTGGCTCGGTTCGAGCCGGCGGTGGTGCTGTCGCCCGCCCTGGGTGGCGTGGTCATCGGGCACGAGGTCGCTCGAGCGCTCGGTGTGCGGGCGGTATTCGCCGAACGTCGCGACGGCCGGCTGACCCTGCGCCGCGGATTCGAGCTCGCGCGGGCCGAGCGGGTGCTCGTGGTCGAGGACGTCGTCACGACCGGCGGTTCGACCCGCGAGACGATCGAGGTGGCGACCGCCGCGGGCGCTGTCGTCGTGGAGGCGGCAGCGATCATCGACCGGGGGGCGGAGCCCATGGCGTTCGACGTGCCGTTCGAGGCGCTGGCGAGGACCCCACTCCCGACATACGACCCGGCCGCCTGTCCCATGTGCGCCGCCGGCCAG